>NZ_CP027806.1:0-340000 GCF_003353065.1 Cyclonatronum proteinivorum
CAATACTAAGCGTCAAGTAAAAAAAAGAGCTAAGCCAAAATAATTCGCAAGACCAGCAATTTCAATATATTAACACACTTTCGCAGCCCTGTGGATAACTCGATAGCCCGCCGGGCGGCGCTTTTGACTTACAGGAAATAATTCAGCATTTTAGACCATCGCAAAAACACCACAGCTTACTCCTTTTTGTGGATAACTGTGCTTCGAAATGCTATTTGAAACCATTTTTCCAAGTCAATTGTGTCTCAGCAACTATCAAACGTGTCTAATGAGATTGCCCGGGCCAAGTGGTCAGAGTGCCTGAATCTTATCAAAGAAAACATCAACGCGCAGAAGTACTCCGCATGGTTCGAACCTATTGTACCGCTTCGCATTGAAGGGCATACCCTTACCATTCAGGTACCTTCACAGTTTTGGTATGAGTGGCTGGAAGAGCACTACTACACCATTCTGCGAAACACCATCCAAAAGGTCATCGGCCGCGACGGCAAGCTTCAGTATTCCATTAAAGTCGAGAGCAAAGCCGATACCTATGCGCAGCCCCCGGCTTCCGTAAACCTGCCGCAGCGCAGCATGCCGGCTTCACAGCCGCATCACAACTCGCTCAACGATCTGCCCCGCTATCAGGCCAATCAGATCCAGAATCCTTTCGTGATTCCCGGTATTCAGAAAAACCGGCTGAACTCGAACCTGAATTCCAACTACGTTTTCGACCGCTTTATCGAAGGGGACTGCAACCGCCTTGCACGCTCTGCCGGCATCGCCATTGCTGAAAATCCGGGCAAAAACTCTTTCAACCCGTTTTTCATCTATGGCGGCACCGGCCTTGGGAAGACCCACCTCACCCAAAGCATCGGAAACAAAATCCGCAACGACTTCGGCAACGAGAAAAACATCCTCTACATCACCTCCGACGACTTCACCAACGAATTTGTCCGTGCCATCAGGAACAACCGTGCAAGTGAATTTTCGATGATGTACCGAAATATCGACGTGCTCATTATCGACGATATTCAGTTCTTCAGCGGAAAAGAGAAAACGCAGGAAGAATTTTTCCACATATTCAACGCTCTGCATCAGGAAGGCAAGCAAATCATCCTCACGAGCGACCGCGCACCGAAAGACATCCCCGATATTGAAGAGCGCCTTATCTCGCGCTTCAACTGGGGCCTCACTGCCGATGTGCAAATGCCCGATTACGAAACCCGCTACGCCATCCTTGAGCGCAAAGCGATTGATAACGGTATTGAATTCGAGCCGCAGATTCTGGAGTTCATCGCCACCAACTTCAAATCATCGGTACGCGATCTCGAAGGTGCCATCATCAAACTCCTTGCCGCTTCTTCCCTGCAGCATATCGATCACATCGACCTGCCGATGGCCAAGCGCATCCTCAAGGATATGATCAAAGAAACGACCAAACAGGTCACTGTTGAAAACATACAGGCTCTTGTGTGTGATTTCTTTGGCATTGACACCAACAAGGTTCGCGAGAAAACCCGGAAACAGGAAATTGTGGAAGCGCGTCAGATTGCCATGTACCTGTCCAAGAAGCTCACCAAATCGAGCCTCAAATCCATCGGGCTGCAATTCGGCGGACGCGATCACTCTACCGTGATACACGCCATTTCCACGGTTGAAGACCGCATTCAGACCAGTCAGCGGCATGCGCAGATTGTGAAAGAGCTCACGCAAAAAATCGAGCTCGCCAGTCTCTGACCATGGACCGTCTCAGCATTCGAAACCTGCGCTTCCGGGCACCGCACGGCTACTTTGCATTCGAGCGGGAAACCGGAAACACCTTTTCGGTTGATGTCCACTTTAAGGTAGCCCTGCAGGAAGCTGGTCAGACCGACGACCTCGACCACACCCTCGACTACAGTACCGCCTGCACCCTTATTGCAGAGATCATGCAGGGGGAGCCGGTCAGACTCATTGAACGACTCCTGCAGCGTATCGGAGAATCCCTCCTTGGCGCCTTTCCGGATGTAGCCGAAATAACGGTCAACCTGCGCAAACATCAGCCGCCTATTGCGCAGGAATGCGAGTACGTGGAAATCAGCCGCACATGGCACAGGTCGTAATTGCGCTCGGCAGCAACGAAGGCGACCGGCTCGGCATGCTGCGTTCGGGGCTGCAAAGCTGCCTGAACCTTTGCGAACCCGCCTCCCGCGACGCCCTTCTTAAATCTTCGGTCTATGAAAGCGATCCCATTGGTCCGGCCGATACGCCCTTTCTGAATGCTGTTGTTGCGTTCAGCTGCAGGCTGCAGCCCGAACCTCTCCTCAGCGCGCTCAAAAAGTCGGAAGCCGAACAGGGGCGCAACTTCCGCGCACAGCGCTGGAGCAACCGACCGCTCGACCTCGATATCATCAGTTACGACAACCTTCTTCTCGGCACTCCGCAGCTGTCCTTACCGCACCTGCACTGCCATGAACGGGCCTTTGTGCTACAGCCGCTCTGTGAAATCCTGCCCGCATGGCGGCACCCCCGGCTCAACCAAACCGCCGCGGAACTCCTTGAGCGCGCACCGAAAATGCAGGTTTACAAAACAGCTTTAATGTGGTAGATTTTAGGCGTGAATAAATTTGACTATATAGCCATAGAAGGCGTCATTGGTGCGGGCAAAACCTCCCTCGCCAACATGCTTGCCCAAAAGCACAATGCCCGTGTTGTGCTGGAAGAGTTCGAAGACAACCCTTTCCTGCCCCGCTTTTATGAAGATCGCGAACGCTACGCCTTTCAGACGCAGCTCACTTTTCTCGCCAGCCGGTTTAATCAGCAACAGCGGCTGTTCGAAAAAGACATGTTTCAGGACACCATCGTCTCCGACTACATCTTTGACAAAGACCGCATTTTTGCGCGCCTCAACCTCAGCGACGACGAGCTCGCACTGTACGACAAAATCTACTCCATCATGAGTGGTATCGCGGCCAAACCGGATCTTATGGTGTATATTCAGTGCAGCGTTGACCGCCTCATGGAAAACATCCGCAAACGCGGACGCGATTACGAACAGCACATCACCGAAACCTATCTGAGCGAACTCAGCGACTCCTATAATCATTTTTTCAAACATTACACGAAGGCCCCCGTACTCATCATCCGCGCCAACGACGCCGATTTTGTAAACAATCCCGAACATTTCCGCGCCATTGAACACTGTATCTTCCACGAAGCGCTCACGCAAGACCGCATTTACCTGAAGCCCTGATGAAATACCTGATTTTATTTATTCTGATTTTCCTCCTCATACGAATTGCCGCCGACGCGTACATGCGGCGGAGAGAGCGCCTCGGCACCCAAGCCCGAAATCCCTTCACAGATCGTCAGAACGCCGGTTTCGGCCAACAAGCTCCCCGCAAATCAGAAACCCGCCGGCATGTCGGCAATGTGGAAGACGCCCAATTCGAAGTCATTGAAGAACAGGACGAGCAAAAAAAGTCATCCTGAAATCACCTCAAAATTTTCCGCCCAAGCTACTTGCGAAAGCTTTCGGTTTATGCCTATATTTGAAGTCTTCAACAAAATCCCTGCCCTGGTGGTGAAATTGGTAGACACGCCATCTTGAGGGGGTGGTGCTGGCAACGGCGTGCTGGTTCGAGTCCAGTCCAGGGCACACAAAGGCCTGTAAGTCTTGTACTTACAGGCCTTTTTTTTGTCTGTTACCAACTTTGTTACCAGCCAGCCAGCCAGCCCGTACCGCCGTGGCAGCACAGCTGCAATGGGTCAGCCTGATCCCAATTTGCTGGCCATTCCGACGCTTTTTTTATTTGGGGAAAACTCAGAGAACATCAGGAGATCTGTGGCAAATATAGAGACCCCAAATCGAAGCGTAAGGCGTTGCTTTTTTTTCCGTAACCCAGCCGGGGGGAGTCACAAGGGCACTTTGCCTGGCAGAGCGTAGATGAACAGATTTTGAAACAGCATGCGGGTTTATCCGCAGCGCACGTAAGGGGGTGCATTTTGTTGGAAATGGCAATATAATCCAAAGCCTGATTACCGCCGATTCTGATCCCATCCTGTTCCACCTCAAGCCACCGAAGATGACATCCAACCTCAAGCTGAACCTAAGCTTCAGCACCGCCCTTCTTCTCTTCATCCTGATTCCTGTTTTTATCAGTTCAGGCTGCACTCCCCCTGAAAATCAACAGGAATCCGCCCGATTGTTTGACGGACCAAACCCCTGGCCTGAAATCCGTCAGGAGCGGATTACGACCCTTCTCGCACCGGCCATGGAGCGGGCCGGCGTGGAAGCCTGGGCCGTAGTTTGCCGCTCCAACAACAATGATCCGCTGGCGGCGCATGTGGGCTGCGAAAACGCAGTTGCCCCGGCCGTCTTTGCTTTTCAGCTGCACGGAGATCAGGTATTCTCTCTTGCGTTCACGCCCCCGGGCGAAGCCGCGGCCCTGCAGGAGCTCGCGCTGCAGGATTCCGTCGTTGTTGTGGATTACAACGTCGGAGCCATACGGGCCGCTGCAGCATGGCTCAGCCGCAGCACGAGCGGACCCATTGCGCTCAATTTCAGTGAAAACAACGCCTTTGCAGACGGCTTAAGCCACACGCAGTTCAACCGGTTAAGAGAACTATTGAGCCCTTCAGCCCGTGCACGCATGGTCTCTTCGGAAGAACTCGTGTATGAATGGCTTTCGGTCAAGCTTCCGGCAGAAGTAGCCATCATGGCCGAAGCCGCAGCCGTAACGGCTCAGTGGCAGCACGAAGCCTATGCGCAGGTCGTGCCGGGGGTAAGCACCGACCGCGATATAGCCGATTTCCTCAAAGCCAAAATGCGGGAAGCCGGCGTTACCGACGCCTGGGCACCTGACCAGAACCCGCTGGTCAATTCCGGTCCGGACCGCGGACACGCGCACGCAACCGACCGCGTAATTCAGCACGGAGACGTGATTCAGATCGATTTCGGGATTCGGGTGTATGACCGCTGGGTGACCGATATTCAGCGTTTTGCCTACGTGCTGCAGCCCGGCGAAACGGAGCCGCCGGCACACATTCAGCGGTATTGGGAAGTCGCCCGGGAAGGCAACCGCCGCGCCCTTGCAACCATGCGTCCCGGCGCAACCGGCCTCGAAGTAGATGTGGCACAGCGTGAATGGTTGCGTGAAAACGGTTCCCTTGAAGTCTTCTGGAGTACCGGCCATCCGGTTGGCTATCAGGCACACGATGTAGGTCCGAACCTTGGCGGCGGACAGCTGGACCGCGAGCCTTCCCCCTTTGCATTCCGTGAGCTGCGCGAAGGCATGGTTTTCGCGTTCGACGGCTTCTACAAGTGGGATATTGAAGGCGGCACCAAAACCATCTCCGTTGAAGAAATGGCTGTTGTAACAGCCGACGGAGCCGAATACCTGACACCGCCGCAGGAAGAGCTGATTCTCATCCCCTAACCCGCATTATTCACCAAGAAATTTTCTTGCTGGCAAGGCGAAGCTGAAAACTCAGCGGAAGGGTACCTAAGTACCCTGAGCATGAGTTTTCAGCTTCAACGCAGCCAGCGGGGAAATTTCGCTGCGCGGGAATCGCTCGCTCGGTGCGCAGCCTTTACACCACACTCAAATTTGGGCTACCTTTTTTACTAAGCCAGATTTAAACAAACATTTAGCAAATAACCCCTGTTTAATTGTGAATAATGCGGGCTAAGGCCATGCCTGTTATGACGCTGCCGCCCCTCAGGGAAGAATTTCCATGCGGACAGCGCAAAGCCTTAGATATTGATTATCATCCGGAATAAATGTATCTTTGAAATCTTATCAAAATCGCATAAATCCTATGCGGTTTTTTTGCGAGAGTGGTGGAATTGGTAGACACGCTAGATTTAGGATCTAGTGCTTCGCGGCGTGGGGGTTCGAGTCCCCCCTCTCGTACGTTAAAAAGCCGCCTGCTAGCGGCTTTTGCTGTTTTAAGGAACTGCGGTTCTCTGAAGCATTCAGATTGCTCCCTTGAACAGACTTTACAGGCTTAATAAAACAAATCCGAAGCTCACTTCCCGTGCGGGTAAATATTTCTTCTTAGGTTCTTCAGCACGCGATTCAGAGCAGGATTCCATACATCGCTTCACCTTTTAAAATTATAATTCAGTGAATATTACGGCAGAAGATATCAGCGCGGTTGACAAAAAAATTATAGTGGAAGCCGATCAGACCGATCTTGCTCCGCGCATTGAACAATCCCTCCGCGACTACCGCAAGAAAATGGATATCCCGGGTTTCCGTCCCGGTAAGGCACCTATGGGACTCATCAAAAAGCGCATTGGTAAAGCCGTTGAACAGGAGCAGGTTGATGAATACATTCAGGAAATTTTCACAACCAAAATTTTTCCGGAATACAACCCTGTCGGCGAACCCAAGGTACTCTCCAACACCTACGAAGACGGCAAGCTCCGTCTCGAGTTTGAAATCGGTATCAAGCCCACCTATGAGCTGACCGACCTCAGCACCATTAGTGTTGATAAACTCGTACACGACGTTACGGATGAAGAAGTCGAAAAAGAGTTTCAGGCAAATTTACGCCGCAGCGGCGAATGGACCGAAACCGAAGACGCCATCACCGCTGACAACCGGATTACCATTGATGTCGTGAAACTCGATTCAGAAGGAAACGAGACCGACGATTCCGATAAAGACCTGACGCTTGATCTTCAGAATAAAGAAAACGAAGAATACCTCACCCAGCTTTCCGGAAAGAAAGCCGGTGACGAAGTAACGCTCCACCTCATGGCGAGCGAAGCTGAGACCGTTCAGTACAAGGCGACGGTCAAAAAAGTTGAAAGCTTCCGTATGCCCGAGCTCAACGAAGAGTTTTTCCGCAACGGAAGCCGGGGAGAAGCCTCAACCGAAGAAGAGTTTCGCAGCTTCCTGAAGAGTCAGATTCAGAACTACTTCGACAGCACCGCTGACGACCTTCTGCGCGATAAAATCGCTACCGCACTGATTAAAGCTCATGACTTTCAAGTGCCCTCCTCCATCTACACTGAAGTCCTGAACTCACGGATTGAGAAGCAGCGCGATCAGGAAACCAAAGAACTGCCCGAAGATTTCGACCGGGAAGCATTTGAGCAGGAAAACAAGGATAGCATTATTGATGAAGCACGCTGGTCCTTCATTGTTGGTGATCTACTTGATAAATATCCTGATACCGAAATTAAACCCGAAGATGTTGACGGCTTTTTCGAAACAGAAGCCGCAAAAATGGGGCTGCCTGCAGAAATGCTTAAGAACTTTTATGCCTCCCAAAGCGGTTACCTTGAGCAGCTGCGCATGCGAATCCGCACGGATAAACTCTTCGGTATGCTTGTTGACGAAGTAACTGTGAATGAGCTCACCAAAGAAGCGTACGAAGAAAAATACGCGAACAAATAGTACGCTCAGCCAGCTTTCCGGCTCAGCGCTGCAACCGCAATTTTAGATTTTGACCCTACCTTATGTCTATGCCCAACCAACCCATTTTCGACCGCAATTCTTTTGAAATGTCCGGACAAAGCGAAGTTTACAACAACCTCGTGCCCATGGTTATCGAAACCACCTCAAGGGGTGAACGCGCCTATGATATCTACTCCCGGCTTCTCAAGGATCGGATTATCATCCTGGGTACCCCCATCAATGACGCTATTGCCGCAAATATCGTAGCGCAGATTCTTTTTCTTGAATCCGAAGACCCTGAAAAAGACATCAATATTTACATCAACAGTCCCGGCGGCGTAGTCTCTGCAGGTTTGGCCATTTACGACACCATGCAGTACGTGAAATGTGATGTCGCAACAACCTGTATTGGTATGGCAGCGTCCATGGGCGCTGTTTTGCTTACCGCAGGAGCTGCCGGCAAACGTGCCGTACTTCCAAACGCCCGCGTGATGATTCATCAGCCGCTCGGCGGGGTACAGGGGCAGGCAAGCGATATCGAAATTGAAGCCCGCGAAATCATTCGTATCAAGCAGTCTCTCAGTCAGATTATTGCTGATCACTCCGGCCATACTGTCGAAGAAATCATCCAGGCCTCAGACCGGAACAACTGGATGACCGCTGATGAAGCCCATCAATACGGCCTGGTTGATAAGGTAATGCGCCGCGACAAGTAATCGGATCCCTTCATTTCTGACGCAGACCGCCTCGCATTAAACCCTATTTATGCAGCCAGATTTCACCGCTTTCCGGTCGAAATCTGGCTGTTTTGTTTCAGAAAACCTGTAAATTGCCTGCAGACCTAAATGCGGGCACCTCCTGAATTTTTTAACCTTTTATTTTTAATAGCAGCAAACTAATGAGCGGAAAAAACAAAAAAGAACGGATTCAATGCTCGTTTTGCGGTCGTCCCTCGGCTCAGGTTAACAGTATGATTGCCGGGCCGGATGTTTTTATATGCGACTACTGCGTGAATGACGCGGCCGGAATCGTAGCACAGGAAGACACCAAACGAAAAAAATCACGCACAGCCAACTACCGTCAGACCTTTAAGCCGGTAGAGATCAAGGCCAAACTTGATGAATATGTCATTGGTCAGGAGTATGCAAAGAAATCGCTTTCTGTTGCCGTTTATAACCACTATAAGCGGATCAACAACGCGCTTTTCAATGCTTCAGCGGATGAAATACAGATCGACAAAAGCAACATTTTGCTTCTCGGCCCGACCGGCTCAGGTAAAACACTCCTCGCCCGCACCCTTGCGCGCCTCATTGATGTACCCATTACGATAGCCGACGCCACCGCCCTTACGGAAGCCGGATATGTGGGGGAAGATGTGGAAAGCATTCTGTCCAACCTCCTGCAGGCTGCCGATTATGACGTAGAACGGGCGCAGAAAGGCATTGTTTATCTCGATGAAGTTGACAAGGTTGCGCGTAAAAGCGACAACCCGAGCATAACCCGTGATGTATCCGGAGAAGGAGTGCAGCAGGCCCTTCTCAAAATTCTGGAAGGCACCGTCGCCAATGTCCCCCCCAAAGGCGGGCGCAAGCATCCCGAGCAAAGCTTCGTGAAGATAGACACAACCAATATTCTGTTTATCTGCGGTGGCGCATTCGATGGCCTCGCAGATGTTATTTCACGCCGGATGTCCACCTCTTCCATGGGCTTTCAGAGTGCCGAACAGGTGAAGTTCGATAAAAACAATCCCGACATCTTCACCTACACCGAACCCGAAGATCTGCAAAAATTCGGACTCATTCCCGAGCTTATCGGACGACTCCCCGTTATCTCGGGCCTGCATCAGCTGGATCGGGAATCGCTCATTCAGATTATGACCAAGCCCAAAAATGCCATCGTGAAACAGTATCAGCGTCTGTTTGAAATCGAAGGCGTTGAGCTTGTTTTTGAAGATGAAGCCCTCGAAGCGGTAGTAGAGCGCGCATTGGCACGTAAAACCGGGGCACGCGGACTGAAATCCATCATGGAAAAATCCATGCTCGATATCATGTTCACCCTGCCGACCATGCGAAACGTGAAGCGGTGCACCATTACCAAGGCAACCATTCTGGAAGACGCGCCGCCTGTTTATGAAAAACAGAAAGCCTCAGCCTGAAAATGATGAAGCCCGCAGGCTTTCTCTGCCGGGTTTACCGCAAACAGTTTAATCCCAAAGCGCGCTTTCTGAATCTTACTCTGAGATCAAAGGCGCGCTTTTTTTATAGAACCTTTCCCGCAACTTTCCTGCCATGTCTTATTACAGCAATAAACCTGTTGCCTTAAAGGACGCGCTCAAGACTTTTTTAGACCAGCATCCGCAGCGTAAAAAACTCAAGCGCGGTATGATTTTATCCCTTTTGCCGGAAGTTGCCGGCGAACGAATCATGCAGCAGGTAAAGGATTTCTGGCTGAAAGGAGAAACCCTGTTCATCAAGGTTGAAAATCAGGCCTGGCGTCAGGAGCTGCACTATCAGCGCTTTTCTCTCAAAGAGCGGCTCAACCGCCGTGTCCGGGATGAAGTCATTCGTGAAATCGTTGTTTTATAAGAGTACAGCCAACTTTTGTTTATATTCAGAGTCATCCGAACTTGCGTCAAATTCTTCTTAACCTGAAAAGTTATGCCCGGTTTTTTTTCATTTGTTGTTTCGCTTTGGGAGCGGGTGAAAGCCGCTTCAGCCAGCCGGGGGGTGAGCAGCTCTGCCAACATGCAGCGCACCGAAAAAGTACTCGTCTTTTTCGTTGCTTACAGCATAGCACTTGGGCTGTGGCTCCTTATTAACCTGAGCCGGGACTTTTCCTTTACACAGCATATTCCGCTCTACTACGGTGCCTTTCCGGAAGACAAGGCGCCGGTTCAGAGCCTTCCGGAATCTGTACGGGCTACGTTTACGGGTGAAGGCTGGAAGCTACTGGGATTATCCCGAAACACGCAGCGGCTGGCCGTAGATGTTAATGAGACGACAACCGATCTCACCGGACTCATCGAACAGCAAATTACCGCGACCAGCGACATCGGCCTGAGCCGGGTCGAACCAGCCCGTATTACCCTGCAGCTTGAAGAAGCCCTGACCCGCAAAATTCCGGTTGTGCCCAATATTGAGCTTCAGACCCGGCGTCAGTTTGGCTTGTCCCGCCCGCCTGTTATCAGCCCGGATAGTGTTACCATCAGCGGAGCCCGGTCGCTCATCCAAAACATTGACAGCTGGCCCACAGAGAGCAAAGTATTCCGTGATTTACAGGCTCCCGTTCAGGCTTCCATTCCGCTTCAGGACAGCGGGGAGCTGATACGCCTGAGCGACACGGAAGTCCGTTTAAGTGCGAGCGTTGTTGAGTTTACAGAAGGTGAAACCCGCGTACCTGTTGAAATCACAGAAGGCTCAAACCGTCCGGGTATCATTCTGTCCCCCTCTGTACTTACGGTGCGCTACAATGTACCTGTCTCTGAGTATGCCGAAGTAAACCGGCGGCAGCTGTTCCGTGCGGTCATCCCCTATCAGGAAATACTGGCAGACACTACCGGTTTCCTGCACCCGCAGCTCATAGCCGATGATTCCGAATTTGCCGTAAGCATCAGATCTGCAGTACCCCGCCGGGTTTCCTATTTTATTTTGATTGATGAGTGAAATGGGATGGGCGCCTTGCCCGAACCCGAAGCTCATCCATCATTAAAAATATATCTTACAATGCCGTCGGCGGAAGATAATCTTCCGACCCCGCACTTATTTTTCCGGGAATTACGTACGGCCTAAACCGCCTCCGACCTGAACGGCAACAGGGCTTCTTCCAACGAATGTGTTCCTTCAAAATAATCAAGCACCTTCAGAATCACTTCGTCAACCAGAGAATCGGGGCAGGAAGCACCCGATGTAATGGCAATTTTGAGCGGTCGTTCTGACTGAAGCGGCAGCCAGTTTTGAGATACGAGCACCTGTTTTTTCCATTGATCATAGTGATGAATTTCTTCGGGAGACTTCATCTCGGATACGTCTCTTATATGATAGGTCGGAAATTTGTGCTCGAGTAGCTCAACAAGGTGAGTTGTGTTGGATGAGTTGTAGCCGCCAACGACCAGCGCGAGATCGGCATCCACTTCCATAAGGGCACGGGTCGCGCTTTGGTTTTCGTTGGTGGCGTAGCATAGGGTGTCGGAAGTGTCAGCGAAGTGCTTTTTCACATTATCCTCACCGTATTTCTCGACAACAGCCGCCCTCAGAATATCCATGACTTCCTGCGTTTCGGTAGCAAGCATGGTCGTTTGGTTAATGACACCGAATTTTTCCAGATCCTGCAGCGGATTAAAGCCCGGCGTTGACTTATGCCCGAAATACGTGTCGAAATCGCTAAGCGGACGCTTCTCCAGCATGATTTCAGCGAGCATGCGGGCCTCATCCGGGTTCAGCACCACAACAACTGCAGATGAAGCGGCGGCACTGTGGGAAAAAGTAGCGCGGGTTTCCTCATGCGTATGCTTGCCGTGAATCACCAGCGCATTTTCTTTTTTCCCAAGCTGACGACCTCTTTTCCAGACTTTCTCCACAAAAGGGCAGGTCGTATCGTACTGATAAGGATTGATACCGATGGCTTCCAGCTCCCGCTGAATTTCAAGGGTTGTTCCGAAAGCGGGCACAATTACGATATCATCAGCGCTAAGGTCGGAAAAGGGGATGAGCACTTCACCGTTGGTTTCAAAAAGAAACTTAACCCCGCGCCGCTTCAGGTCTTCATTCACATTGGGATTGTGAATCATCTCACTGAGAAGGTAGATATTCTTATCGGGGTTTTGCTCAACGGTCCGGTACGCGATATCAATGGCATTTTCCACACCGTAACAGAAACCAAAATGCCGCGGAACCAAGAATTGCACCGGCCCGAAATCGATGGTCACCGGCTCGAGATTTTTCTTGCGCGGATCGAGCACCTGCCGCGCCTCTTTTACGGTTTTGATAATTTCCGCGGTGTAGAATTCAGGGATATCGAATTTCTTGGCCATCTGCTGTATGGATGAGTTGATTTATGATACTTTCTGCATGAAGTCCTACAAACAATAGCCGGCCCGCAAGCGTTTCTGTTGCTGCGACTTACCTCAGCCGGCCTGCTGCTGAACCCCGTCAAGCCGCACCCCAACGAGACGACTTACACCCGTTTCCTGCATGGTTACCCCGTACATGACTTCTGCCTTTTCCATGGTTTTTTTGTTGTGGGTAATCACAATAAACTGCGTCTCCCCGCTGAACTGCCGGATGAGACTGGTAAACCGATCAACATTGGCATCATCGAGCGGAGCATCAACTTCATCAAGAATACAGAAGGGGGAAGGTTTCACGAGATAGATTGAAAACAACAGTGCAATCGCAGTGAGCGTTTTTTCACCCCCCGAAAGCTGTTCAATATTGGAAGGCCGCTTGCCCCTGGGCTTGGCTATAATTTCGATACGGTGATCAAGGGGGTCGTCTGAACGCTCTTCGAGAATGAGATCGCAGAAATCATCCTCCATAAACAGCATGCTGAAAACGCGTTTGAAATTCTCCCGAATCTGCTCAAACGTATCCTGAAAACGCGCATTGGCCGTGTCGTTGATTTCCTTAATGGTTTGCCTGAGCTTCTGCTCGGCCTCATGCAGGTCGCTGATTTGAGTTTCGTAAAAATCCAGGCGTTCTTTTTCCTCTTCGTATTCCTCAATAGCCAGCGGATTCACCTCCCCGATCGAACGCAGCCGCTCGCGCAGTTTCTGAATTTCCTGCTTTACTTCCGCTGCATCGGTTTCTTCCGGAAGGCTGCTCTCAATCTGCTCCATCATCTTCCCGTAGGTCTGCCAGATGTGATCGCTTACGGATGTTGCAGCCATTTCGAATTTCGACTGCCGGATCTGCAGCTCGTGCAACAGGTTGGTATTTACCTCTTTTTTGCGCTGCAGCTGCCGCACCTGTTCTTCCAGATCACGAATGCGACCGCGCTGCCGGGCGGTTGCTTCTTCCGTCTCGCGCCAGGCATTGTCGGCTTTACGGCGCTGCACTTCAAGTTCTTCAAGGCGTTCTTCGAGTTCCTCCGTCTGATTCCGCAGGGCTTCAATTTTTTCCCGGCTTGTGCGTGCCTGTCCGGCACGCTGTTCGAGCCGCTCTTTGATCGTAGTGATGGATTGTCCGGCCTGCTCAATCTCACGCTGATAGCTCTCGGCTTCTGAACGCAAACGCTGTTCCTTCACCCGTGCGTCGTTCATAGACTGCTGCGCCCGCTGCCGGGCCTCCTCTTTCTGCCGGAGCTCATTGCGCAGCATCAGTTGCTCTTCAATCACCTGATCCATGCGGAACTTGATGTCATCCAGCTGCGGCTGAAGCTCGGTGAGCTGTGAACGGGTCTGACTGATCTGCGTACCGAGCCCTTCTTCCCGCTTCTCAATATCAGCAAGATTGCGCGCATAAAGCTGTCTTTCAGACTGTACAGCTGCCAGTCGCTGCTCGGTTTTACGGACGCCGCTTTCAGCCTCCCGAAGCTGTTTACGCGCCGTTTCTTCATCCAGCCCGGCAAGTTCTTCGTTTGTTTTTTCCAGGGTGATGTGTGCCTGCGCAATGCCGGCTTCCTGCTCCTGAATTTTTGATTCCAGGCGTGACAAGCGGTCTTTGAGTCCTACCCGAAGCCCGATATTTTTTTCTTCCCCTCCGCCCCGGATGATACCCTCCCGACGGATGAGTGCTCCTTCGGGCGTCACAAACATCAGGGTCTCTTCATGCCCCTGCTCCTCAAACGCAGCACTTGCCTGCGTCACGGAATCCGCCATAAAAACGGAGCCCAGTAACAGGTTGCGCAGCGGGAGAAGGCTGTCCTCACAGTTCACACGCGCCGCGAGAGAATCGGGATGTACATCGCCCTGAGCCAACTGCGGATGACGCCTGATCCGCGCTTCAAGCACCTCCTTTACAAAAATTTGGGCACGACCTTTGTTTTGCTGTGCGAGTAAGGTAAATGCATGGTCCGCCTGATCCTGCGTATCCGCAACCAGCAAGAAACGGGCTTCTCCGAGCGCTGCTTCCAGGGCAACGGCAAATTCCTGCTGCGTCGAAAACAAATCCGTAATTACGGTAAGCGGCTGATTTTCTTCCAAAAGGAAGCGCACGCTGCCGGGAAAAGACTCGTGAGAGCGGGCAATCTGTTCTACCAGTTCCCGCTCAGATTCCAGGGCTGATAGCCGGCTTTGCAGGATCCGAAGCTCATCTTTCAGGTCGCTAATGCGCTGCCGCGCCTGCTCCCGCTTCTGCCCGATCTCCGTCAGAGCCGCTTCCGCCAGCTGCTGTTTCTCCCGCTGCTGCGCTAACTGTTCCGACAAAAGTGCTTCGTCTTTACTGTTAATGCCAAGTTCCTCAGAGAGTTCTTCTTTTTGCCGTGCCATGCGCGCCAAATCTTCATCAACCCCTTCAATGCGTGACTCCAGCCGTATTTTCTGCGACTGAATCTGATTGATCTGATTGGTGAGCGCTTCCTGCTCGCGGGCAAGGTTGTTGACTTTACGGCGGAGTTCACCCGCTTCAAGATCGGCGTTCTTAAAAATATCCCGGAATTTATCCAGCTCTTCGGTGCCGCCCGTTAGCGCAATTTCACGCTCTTTCAGGATATTTTCAGCGGTCAGCTTACTCCGTTTAAGTCCTGAAATATCATTTTCTGCCTGCTCAATATCGCGCTCAAACTGCAGGATGACCTGTTTTTCACTGCTGATTTTTTCCCGGTTAATCCGAATCGTCGTCTCGGTCTCGCGATAGCGCGATTGCACGGCACCGAGTTCACGCCGGGCCTCCGCGGCTGCACGCTCACGCTCCGTCAGCTTTCCGCCGGCAATAACCAGTTCTTCTTCCAGGGCTGTGTATTGCTGTTCCAGCTGCGACTTCTCCTGCTCCGCGGCCACAATTTGTTCCACGAGCGGCTTAAGCTGCTGCTGAACACGATCGTACTCCTGCTTCGACCAAGCCAGGTCGAGTGTTTCCAGTCGTTCGTTATAATCTTTGGCCTTGCGGGCTTTATCTGCCTGCAACTGCAGGGAGCGCGTTTTTTTGCGGATTTCAACCAGAATATCTTCAACCCGCTGCAAGTCTGCGATGGTCTCATCGAGTTTGCGAAGGGTTTGCTTGCGCTTTTCCTTATAGCGGGTTACGCCCGCGGCCTCCTCAAACAAACGACGGCGGTCGTTGTTTTTATCATTGAGGATTTCTTCCACCATTTTCAGCTCAATCACGGAATAAGCGCCGGGACCAATGCCTGTATCCATAAACAGTTCGACAATGTCCTTGAGGCGACAGACGGAGCCATTCAGAAGGTACTCGCTGTCTCCGGAGCGAAACAGACGGCGGCTGATGGTCACTTCCGTATATTCGAGCGGCAGCACCCCGCGGTTGTTTTGAATAGTGATGGAGACCTCCGCCATCCCCAGCGCTTTTTTGGTTGCCGTACCATTGAAAATCACACTCTGCATCGCTGCCGAACGAAGCAAACTTGCACGCTGCTCTCCCAAAACCCAGCGCAGGGCATCTACGATATTCGACTTCCCGCAGCCATTCGGGCCTACAATTCCGGTAATCCCGCTGTCAAAACGGACCGTCGTTTTGTTGGCGAAGCTTTTGAATCCGTGAAGCGATAACTCAGATAAATACATGGATAGGGATGGACGCGGTTACAGCTCCGATGGGAGCATGAGGCACAGCACAACGAGGGCAGATTAGCGACATAAAGAAAGTCAGGGAAGGCGGAATTAAAAAGGCCGGCTGCACGCTGCAAACCGGCCTGTAAAAATCTGCATCAATCTGCTTCAGGGCCGGAAATTAAATACTCGTAATTTCCTGCTCTTTCTGCTTGAGCAACTCTTCCACCTGCTTGGTGTATTCATCGGTATAGTTCTGAATTTCTTCTTCAGAAGCAAAACGGGAGTCTTCCGGGAGCGAGTCGGATTTTACTTTTTTCTTGATTGCATCATTTGCATCGCGACGGGCATTACGGATACTAACCCGTGCTTTTTCGGTGGTATCACGCGCAATTTTCACCAGCTGCAAGCGGCGCTCTTCGGTAAGCACCGGAAGCGGAATACGGATAAGTTGCCCGTCATTCTGAGGATTGAGTCCCAGATTAGACGCCTGAATGGCACGCTCAATAGGCTGAATCATGCCTTTTTCCCAGGGCTGAATAACCAGCAAACGGGGCTCGGGAGCTGAGACATTAGCCACCTGATTAATCGGCGTCTGACTCCCGTAATAATCAACGCGGATGCCGTCAAGCAAAGAAGGGTTGGCCTTGCCCGCGCGTATATGGTTAAACTCCCGCTTCAGGAAATCAACGGAGAGCTCCATTTCCATTTTAGCTTCTTCGATGATTGGTTCTAATTCAGGTAAAATCATAAAATGCAATAATTTGGAAGTACTATGAATCTGCTTAAACGCAAGGTGTTCTATAAAAACAGTCAGAATCTGAAAATACGACTTTAACCAGCGGTTTTAAAATTACAGTTAAGCCGGTTATTGCAGGACCAACGTAACCGCATTATTCACCGGGAAATTTTCATACTGACAAGGTGAAGCTGAAAACCCGGCGGATGGGTACCCGGGTATCCTGAGCATGAGTTTTCAGCTTCAACATCACCAACGGAGAAATTCTGCTTCACCCGGTGCGCGGTACTTGAACCACACCCAAATTTGGAGCACGCTTTTTTTCGCTACGCAACATATAACCTTCCATGAAGGTCATACATCCCGTTTCATTGTGAATAGTGCGGGTTAATAATCCCATTCCACGAGCGTGCCAACCGGTTCTTTTTGGATTACTTTGAGAAGATTACCCGGCTTGCCCATGTTAAACACGATGATATTCGTGCGATTGTCGCGGCAGAGTGTGAATGCCGTCAGGTCCATGACGGACAGCCTGCGGCTGAGCACTTCATCACCGGTTATTTTGTCGAATTTGATGGCATCCGGATTTTTCTCAGGGTCTTTGTCATAAACGCCGTCAACGCGGGTCCCTTTCAGGATGACATCTGCCTCAATTTCAATGGCGCGGAGTGAGCCTGCGGTATCCGTTGTGAAGTAGGGGTTACCGGTACCGGCTCCGAAAATAACTACACGTCCTTTTTCAAGATGTCGCACAGCACGGCGGCGAATAAAGGGTTCGGCGATCTGCTCCATACGGATTGCTGACTGCAGCCGGGTCGGCACACCTTTCTGCTCGAGGGCATCCTGCAAGGCCATGCTGTTAATCATCGTAGCAAGCATTCCCATGTAGTCCCCCTGCACCCGGTCCATCCCGAAGGTTGCGGCTTTCATGCCTCTGAAAATATTTCCGCCGCCAATTACGATGGCTACCTGAACGCCCTGCTCGTGCACGAGCCTGATTTCATCGGCAAATGCTTCCAGTACCTTGCCGTCTATTCCATGTCCTTGTTCTCCCAGCAAGGCTTCGCCGCTGAGTTTTAATAAAATTCGCTTATACATAATACAGCATGATTTATCTGTGAAAGTTGGTACGAACAGCAACCGGATTACGCCAGGCCGGTCTTCTCATTATACTACAAATTCAGGGGTTCCGCAGTCTTTTTCAGCCAAAAAAAAGGCTACTCCCGAAACCGGAAGCAGCCTTGTGTTACAATGCTCAATTAGTTCTCGCCGAGCTGAATGCGGCTGAACCGCTTCACGCTTGGCTCGCCTTCCTTCTTAAGGTACTGTGCGACGCTCAGGCTGTTGTCCTTTACGAACTTCTGCTCAAGCAGTACGCGCTCCTCGTAGAAACGACGAATTTTGCCTTCGGCCGCTTTTTTGGCGATTTCAGCGGGCTTGCCTTCGTTGATGAGCTGTTCGATAGCAATTTCGCGCTCTTTTTCGAGCAGAGAAGCATCGACTTCTTCGCGGGTCGCAGCAATCGGTGACATGGCGGCAACCTGCATGGCTACGTCTTTTCCAACTTCCGGATTTTTGACCTCACCGTCGAAATCAACCAGCACAGCAAGCTGACTTCCTGGGTGAATGTAGCTCACGATCTGACCTTCGGTTGTAAACAGCTCTACACGGCTGACGTCAATTTTCTCGCCAATCTTTCCTACCAGGGTTTCAAGCTGTGTTGCAACGGTAGCTTTGCCAAACGGAAGGGCTTTGAAATCGTCGGCTGAAGCCGTGTTGTTGTCAAAAGCCAGCTTGGCGAAGTCTGTTGCATTCTGAATGAATTCTTCATTGCGGGCCACGAAGTCTGTTTCACAGTTAAGCTCAACTGCGGCAGCTTTTTTGCCGTCTTCGCTCAGGTGTACCGCAATAAGTCCCTGCTTGGCGTCGCGGTCAGCGCGTTTCTCTGCTACTTTCTGACCTTTTTTACGCAGGTATTCGATAGCGGCGTCCATATCACCATTGGCTTCGGCAAGGGCTTTCTTACAGTCCATCATACCGGCGCCTGTGACATCACGTAGTTTTTTTACATCTGCTGCTGAGATACTCATAATAATTTGGTTGCGCGTTAATCGCAGTTTTGAAAATGAATGGTTTGAGATACCGGGTCATGCTGATCGAACCGGTTTGTGCCTCAAATAGGCTTGGGGAACCGGTACGAACATTCAGCTGTGCGCCTCAAATGGCTTTTGCTGAACAGCCCTGTACCATGCTCAAAAAACATCTTCCCCTGCAGCCGATCAGTCTGATCGGGCTGCAGGGGAGATTTGAATGGAATCAAACGGGCGCTTAGTTATCGCCACCACGGCGGCGACGGCGACGGCGGGGTGCTTCTGTGCTTTCCCCTTCACCGGCTGCTTCGAGCTCCGCAGCGGCTTCTTCAGAAGCGGCAGAAGCTTCAAGTACAAGCTGCTCTTCTTCAAGGGCATCACGCTCAGCATTGCCTTCAATGATAGCATCTGCAATATTGGAGGCAACCAGCTGAATCGCTTTGGCAGCATCGTCATTACATGGGATGATGTAATCGGGCACATCAGGGTCGCAATTGGTATCCACCAGTGCAAAAATCGGGATATTGAGCTTGCGTGCTTCGTTTATCGCAATCTCTTCCTTAACAATATCGACCACAAAAATGGCGCCGGGCATACGGTTCATGTTCGCAATACCTGCGAGTACCTGCTCAAGCTTGATTTTCTCCCGGTCGAGCATAAGACGCTCTTTTTTGACCAGGTTTTCATAGGTACCGTCTTTCTGCATAGCCGCAATTTCTTCCATACGGCTGATGCTCTTGCGAACGGTAGAAAAGTTGGTGAGCATACCACCGAGCCAGCGGTGGGTTACATAAGGCTGACCTGCGCGAAGGGCTTCTTCCTTCACGATTTCCTGAGCCTGTTTCTTGGTGCCCACAAATAAGATTTTCTTGCCGGAACGGGCAACTTTACCAATCTCATCGAGCGCTTCCTGAAGCAGGGCGCGGGATTTGTTGAGATCAAGGATATGGATGCCGTTACGCTGCATGAAGATGAACTCTTTCATCTTCGGATTCCAGCGACGGGTCAGGTGACCAAAGTGAGCTCCGGATTTCAGAAGCTCTTCTAAAGATGCTGCTTGTGCCATAAATTTTGTTTAGTTAACGAGTTAGGCCTCTACACAGGTCATTCGCGGTTCCGATTTCAGGGGGGCTTTTAAACCGCCATCCCGAAACACTCCGGGCCGCGTCGCTGTGTATGTGTGATGAAGTCTATACTGTATGAAAATGAATTTTTGAAAAGAATATCCGCAAGGCGAATATCCGTGAAGGGCCATGGATTAGCGCTTGGAAAACTGGAATGCTTTCCGGGCTTTTGGCTGACCGTACTTCTTACGCTCAACCATACGGCTGTCGCGTGTAAGCAGGTTGTGCTCACGCAGGGTCGGACGATGCTCTTCATTGATTTCGAGGATTGCGCGGGCAATACCTAATTGTACAGCACCGGCCTGACCGGTTGTACCGCCGCCACGAACCGTGATTTTAACATCGTACTCGCCTTCAATACCGGTAACATCAAGGGGAAGTGTTACCTGATTCTGGTTGGCTTTCTGCGGAAAGTAATCGGCCATTTCCTTACCGTTTACGATAATCTGACCGCTGCCTTTGCGCAGGTAAACCCGCGCCGTAGAGGTTTTTCTTCTTCCTATTGCCTGAAATTGTGTCATATTTGTGGGGTCAGAGTGTTACTTTTTCCGGTTTTTGAGCAGTATGCTGATGCACAGGACCGGCGTACACACGCAGGTTTCTGAGGATTTCACGACCGAGTGCGTTTTTGGGCAACATGCCTTTAACCGCTTTACGAACAACTTCTGCAGGCTTTTTCTCAAGCAGCTCAGCAGGTGTAGTAAAGCGCTCGCCACCCGGGTATCCGGAATAGCTGAAGTATTGCTTATCGGTCATTTTGTTGCCGGTGAGGCGGATTTTCTCGGCATTGATTACGATCACGTAATCTCCGGTATCCATATGAGGGGTAAATTCGGGCTTGTGCTTACCGCGAAGAATAGCCGCTACCTTACTGGCAAGACGACCTAATACTTCACCTTCCGCATCAACCAAAATCCACTTTTTCTCAATATCAGCCGGCTTGGCAGAGTATGTTTTGAAATATGGGCTTTTCATTGTTTTTTTTGATGTGGTTTGAAAGCGCCTCATGCCAGCCCTAAACAGCTGATTTTCGGCGCTCTGTTTCGATATTGCTTCGATTTTTGCAAAGTTTGGAAATATATCACTTAATTCATTTCTTTGCAATTTGGTATCCGGCACCGATTTACGCCCGCTACAGGGTAATTTCCCGCCACCCATTCCGTCAGGATGCCGCACACTTCCTACTGTTCATCAACCAGCCAACCTAACCCTGCGCGCTATGACGCTTCGGTACTGTTTCCCCGCGATGGCCCTGTTCATCACCCTATGCATGTTTCTGATTACGCCTGTTCAGGCACAAAACGCAGCCTGGCAGCAAACGACCCACTATCAAATGGATATCCGCATGAATGTGGAAACCAACCGCTTCACGGGCACGCAGCGGGTCGAATATCACAACGCCTCTCCCGATACGCTCAACCGCTTTTTTTACCATCTCTACTACAATGCCTTTCAGCCCGGCAGCATGATGGATACCCGCTCGCGTACCATCATCGATCCGGACGGACGGGTTCGGGACCGCATTTATCATCTTAATGAAGATGAAATTGGTTTTCAGGATGTGCGCAGCCTCACCCAAAACGGACAGCCGGTCACTTTTGAAGTAAGTGAGACCGTCCTCAGCGTAAACCTCGCTGAACCCATTTTGCCGGGCGAAACAGCCGTTTTCGAGATGCAGTTTGAAGCACAGGTGCCGCTACAGATTCGTCGTACCGGCCGCGATAACCGCGAAGGCATCCGCTACTCCATGTCGCAGTGGTACCCGCGGGTGGCGGCCTACGATCAGGATGGCTGGCATACCGCGCCCTATGTTGCGCGGGAGTTCCACGGCAACTTTGGCGATTTCGATGTGCGCATCACCATCGACCGCAATTACACCCTGGGCGCGACCGGTTACCTGCAGAACCCGCAGCAGGTCGGGCACGGCTACGAAGACCCGGAGCTGCCGCTCGAACTTCCGGAAGGCGACGAGCTGACCTGGCACTTCTTTGCCCCGCAGGTGATTGATTTCTTCTGGGGTGCACACGATGAGTTTGTGCACGTCATCCACGAAGAAGAAGGCTCGCCCCGCATCCACATGCTGTATGTAGAGCGTCCCGAAACCCGCTTCTGGGATATGCTCGGGGAATTTACCGCCGAAGCCTTCCGCTTCATGAATGAATACATCGGCCCATACCCCTACGAGCAGTTCACCATCATTCAGGGCGGCGACGGCGGCATGGAGTACCCGATGGGAACCCTGATCACTGGTCACCGTCCCCTGTGGAGCCTGGTCGGGGTTACGGTGCATGAGCTCATCCACATGTGGTACCAAAGCACGCTGGCCACCAACGAGAGCCTCTACCACTGGATGGACGAAGGATTCACCGTTTATATGAGTGATATTGTGATGTCGCATCTGTTCCAGCTTCAGGGCAATCCGCACGCGTCTACCTACAACGCCTACCTGCGTATAGTGCATGACGGTCTTGAAGAATACATGGGGCAGCATGCCGACCGCTACGACTCCAACGCCGCCTACGTGACGGCCTCCTACCGCAAAGGGTCGCTCATTCTGCATCAGCTCGAATACATCATCGGGCGCGACGCCATGAAGCGCACCATGCAGCGCTTCTACCGCGAATTTATCATGCGGCACCCTACGCCCGTCGATTTCCAGCGCATTGCCGAGCAGGAAAGCGGCATGCAGCTGCGCTGGTATTTTGATGAAATGCTTTATTCCACGAGAACCATCGATCTCGCCATCGACCGGGTGCGCAATTCCGGCGGGGATACGACCATCCGGCTTTCGCGGAACGGCATATTTCTGATGCCCGTCGACCTCTTGCTCACCTACGCCGACGGCTCGCAGGAGCTGATTTACATCCCCACACAGCAGCAGCTCGGTATCAAAGCACACGAAGATCCGGAACTGCCCCGCACCGTGCTTGATCCCTGGCCGTGGACCCATCCTACCTACGAATTTACGCTGGAAGGACGCCCTGCGCTGGTCACCGCCGCGGAAATTGACCCGAGCAACCGGCTCGCGGATGTCAACCGACTCAACATCCGCTGGCCGTTTCCGCTCGAACTAAACACGTTTCAGGTGCCCGAAGCCGACTGGAACACCTATCAGGCGGGCGTACGGCCTGCGCTCTGGTACGGCGAAAAGGCCGGGATACGTCTTGGCGCGCGGCTCAGCGGTCGCTACCTCTTCAACACCAAAGCCCTCGATGCCGAATTCTGGCTGACCTCCGGCACCCTCGATGATTTTTCCGCCTCAAACCTCGACGCGGACTACCGCCTCGCCTGGCGCGACCGGCTGCCGCTGCTCGGTCCCGACAGCTGGTGGCAGGCCGAAACCGGTCGCTTTTACGGGGTGCACCATCAGCGCATTGCCGTTGAGCGACGTCTCGGCCGTTTTGGAAGGCTGGAACCCGTACGGCGTGTAATCGGCTTCGACGTCTTCCACCTCAACAAAGACGCCAACCGGCAGATTGATCCGCTGTCTGCGCAGTGGGAGCGCGGCAGCCTGATTGGCGCCGGCCTCACCTTCACACAGGGTGATATTGCCGAGACCGGCATTCAGCTGCGGGCCGAAACATCGACCTTTTACGGCGAGCGCGCCGCACAGCAGGTACAGCTGCATGCCGGCTACACCTGGTTCAGCAGCGACTTCCGGTACCGCGTCCGTTTCGGGATGCAGGTCGCCGGCGGCTCCACGCAGATGGCGCAGCAGCAGCGCTACAACCTCGGCAGCGGTACCGCCATCGAGCGCTGGCAAAACCGCACCTTCACCGCCGTAGCCAACATCGACACCGGCTTTTTCGAAGATGCGCGCCTCAGCTTCGACAGCGGCAACGCGCTCTCCGGCTACAGCCTGCACGCGCCCTTCCGCAGCGGTCTCACGGGTAACAACATGCTCGCCTTCTCCATCTGGCAGAGCTTCCGCCCCTTCCTGCGCGGCAATCAGCGGGCCTTCGAGCTGGAGTTCTTCAGCGGCACCGGCTTCGCCTGGGACGGCAGCTTTGCAACCGATTTCAGTATGCCCTCGGCCTCAGATCCGTGGCTGGCGTCCGCCGGCGCCGGGCTCGTGTACGACTTCAGCGAGCGCCCCCGCTCCGCCCGCTGGACCGGCCAAAGCGCGCTTCTTAGCGGCCTGCGCGTCTCCCTGCGCAGCCCCTTCTACCTCCATCAGCCCACCGAAGGCGACGAATTCGAGTTCACCTCCCGCTGGATGATCGGCATCGGCAAGGCATTCTGATTTTTCCGGATGATCACTGCAAAATCCAAAACGGGCCTTCAGCTTTGATTTCCCCAAAGCCGAAGGCCCGTTTGTTTACCACAGGGAAAATGATCGCCTGAGCCCGGCTTCACGAGCAGTACCCGCCTCTGTTTTTTTTGGGGGAAACTCCGTGAGCATCACGGGCAGCGTTGCCGGCTCATGGCATCCCAAATCGGTCTCATGGCTCCTTGCTTTTTTTGATGCGCGGCTAATCGTCGTTTTAGTCTCTAAATCGGGTCACACGACCAACTCATTGGGGCGAACCGTTGTGGTCGTCTTTTGAAGCCCCGAACCGGGCGCGGTCCAATGACCATCATGCCATCATCCGGAGAACTGACCTGGCGTTGACATCCCGGGCTGTGGTATGTCGCCGTTTCAAAGTTGTGTATCGGCAAATGGCTTAAATCTTGCCAGAAGAAGGAACTTGATGTATGGCAACATTGGGCACTTTATTTGGAAGAGTGTTCCAAAAAAAAGCAAGGGGCTTTGAGACCGACCTGGGATGCCGGCAACCAGCAACGCTGACCGTGATGCTCTCGGGATTTTCCCCAAAAAAACAAAACCTTAACCTGCCCGGATGTGGTTAGTTCGGCTCGTTGGTTGTGATGACGAACAGGATGAGCGGTTCGGTTTCGGAAGTGTTTTCGACGCCGTGCCAGCCGTCGTGTTTTACGGCGGTGATTTCGCCTTTGGTGATGTGTTTTTCCCGCACGGGACCGTCCTCGCCGGCGCGGTCGCGGTACACGCCCTCGCCGTGCATCACTACGTAGAGTTCCTCCTCTTTGCGGCTGCCGTGCTGATGCAGGCCGCTTTCGTCGCCTTTTTGGGGCAGCACCATGTAGCAGCCGATGCGGTTGTTGACGAGCTCGCGGCGGTCGAACATCTGAAGCAGGTACACGACGCCCCTGCCGCCGTACATCCCTGGGCGCTTGTCGATGCGCACGACCGAGCGGAAATCCTGCCCGTAGCTCATCACGCTCAGGTTCAGGTGCTTGCTGACGAGATTCAGAATGTAGTCGCGTTCATCTGCGGTTGGTTTTTCAGCCATTTGATTGATTTTTTTGGGATGGATGCGCTTAAAGCTCGCGGCGACCGCTGAGCAGGTAGAGTACCGCCATGCGGATGGCGAGGCCGTTGGTGACCTGATTGAGAATGATGGCGCGCTCGCTGTCAGCGACGTCGCTTTCGAGCTCGACGCCGCGGTTGATCGGGCCGGGGTGCATAACGGTAAACTGCGGGTAGCGTTCGAGGTGCTCCATGCGGATGCCGAAGCGCTCGTGATACTCGCGCAGGCTCGGGAACAGTCCGCCTTCCTGCCGTTCAAGCTGAATGCGCAGTGCCATGGCGACATCGCACCAGGCGAGGCACTCTTCCAGATTGTGCGAGACAGTGACGCCCATTTCGCGCACGAAAAGCGGCATCATGGTGCGCGGGCCGCATACGGTAACTTCGGCGCCCAGCTTGGTCAGCCCGATAATATTCGAGCGAACGACCCGGCTGTGCAGAATATCTCCGATAATGACCACCTTAAGTCCTTTAACGGGCATCCCGGCCTGTTGCATGGAGAACATATCGAGCAGGGCCTGTGTCGGGTGCTCATGTGCGCCGTCACCGGCATTCAGGATGGCGGCATCCACGCAGCGCCTGAGGAAATGCGGCACGCCGGGACTCTCGTGCCGCACCACGACCATATCAATTTTCATGGACTCGATGTTGCGTATGGTATCTTTGAGCGACTCCCCCTTTTTAACACTCGAAGAGCTGCTGCTGAAATTGACCACATCTGCGCCCATGCGTTTCTGCGCGAGCTCGAAGGAGAGGCGGGTGCGGGTGCTGTTTTCGTAGAAAAGGTTGACGATGGTTTTATCGCGAAGGGTTGGCAGTTTGGGTACGGGCCGGTCGAGGACTTCGCGGAAGTAGGCAGCCTGTTGCAGCACAAAGCGGATGTCATCGGCGGAGTAGTCGGCGAGCCCGATGAGGTGTTCCTGCCCGAACTGATAGGCGGGATTGGTGACGCGGTCGGGATGCAGGCTTTCGGTGCTCATTTGGCGGCCTCCTTTGCGTCCGGACGTTTCACAATGTACACCGCATCTTCGTTGTCGATTTCGCTGAGCATCACCTGCACTTCTTCGTTGGTGTGCGTGGGCACGTACATGCCGGTATAATCGGGCGCGAGGGGCAGCTCGCGGTGTCCGCGGTCGATGAGGCAGCAAAAGCGGATACTCGCCGGGCGTCCGAAGCTCATGAGGGCTTCGAGGGCGGCACGCACCGTCCGGCCGGTGTACAGTACGTCGTCAACGAGCACGATATGACGGCCATAGAGATCAAACGGAATATCGGTGATCTGCACGGCAGGCATTTTCATAGCGGTGCGGAAATCATCGCGGTAGAAGGTGACATCAAGCACCCCAAACGGAATATCGGTGCCGAGCTTTTCGCGGATGATGCGGCGCACCCGCTGCGCTATGAAAACACCCCTGCGCTGCATCCCGATAATGGCGATTTGTTTGGGGTCGTCATAGGGTTCGGTAAACTGAAAGGCAAAGCGCTCGAAGATGCGCTTCAGCTCGGTTTCGTCCAGTAGTTTGCAGGGCTTTTCCATAAATAAGGATCAAAATAAATCGGCAAAAATAAGCCGTATGGCTCATCAGATGTGACGTTGCAGGTTTTGAGGTAGCACTTCTGAGGAGCTGCTTATCCGGCTAATTCTGTGACGGAGTAACAGGCGCATTCAGATGACAGCGGATTTTTCTTTCCGCTGTGATGAAGCCTGAACATCATCTCGTTCACGATTCGCAAGTTAACAAATCCCGCCCGCTTTTGTGGACTTAGTTGTTTGATTTGCACCGCATAGCGGCTTCCGCGTATTTTTGTGCACTTGCCTTATGCTCCGAAATATCTGCGGCAACCTGCCTTCTTTTGCCTTCTCATGTTTTGCCTGCCGCCCGTATGACTCATTTAATTAAAAAGCCGCTATGAGAAAATTTCTGCCTCTTTGTCTGACGGTCACCGCTTTTGTGGCGCTAAGCTTTTCCTCTTCCTGCGTGAGCGAGACCGATCCGCCCGAAGACACGGCACTTGAAACCCTGTTTACCCTTATGCAGGGCACTTTCAGCTCCGAAGCACAGTCGGATGCTGATCCGGCCTTCTTTCCCATCATCCTGCACATGGAACCGGTCTGGACGGAGCGCGGTCGCTGGCTTTATGTGGAGCAGGCTGTCGCAGGGCGCGAAACCGACCCCTACCGGCAGCGCGTGTACCATGTATTCCGTGACGAAACCGGACAGCTTGTGAGCGATGTATTCACTCTCATCAACGAACAGGATTTTGTAGGCGCGCAGTTTAATCCGGCAGTTTTTGATGATTTTGATGCGGATATCCTCGAGTATCGCAGCGGCTGCGCCGTTTTTCTGGAACAGACGGGTCCGGCGGAATTTACCGGCGGCACGTATGAAGATCAGTGCCCGAGCAGCCTTCAGGGTGCGACGTTTGCAACAAGTGAAGTGCTGATCAGCGAAGAAGGCATGGTCACCTGGGATCGCGGCTTTGATGCCGAAGGGCAGCAGGTTTGGGGCTCAGAAAGCGGAGGCTACATTTTCCTGCGGGCAGACTGATCAAAGCGGCCGGGTGTTTTCCCGGGAGTTTTTTATCCCTGCCAGAAAAACATCACAAGAATCACATCATACATGGAATGTGTCCAGGCTGTGATGCCGAAACCCCGGAAAAGGAGCAGCCCGTTGAGGGCGAGTCCGAAGAGCATCCGGAACATGAAAGAGCTGAGCGTAAAGGGATCGCCAAAGGTACCCGTGTAATGAACCGCGCTGAACAGGGCCGCAGCCAGCAGTACCGCGCTTAGGGCTGCCGTTTTTTCTTTCATAAAAAGGGTAAATACCCAAAGCAGCCCGTAAACGAGAACTACACGAAAAATGAGCTCTTCATACAGACCTGCACCGATGGATAGCGCAAGCATTTGCAAACGGGTGATACCCCCCTGCGCCAGACCACTTTCAGCAGCCAGCAGCAGCCCGCCGGGCTGGTCAGCCTCCCCCGAAACGGACATCCCAAACACTACCCCCACTACGCCTGAAACCAGCACCCATAGCAGCAACGCCCAGCCCACAGATTCAGCGACCATCCCTGCAAAATAACTTTGTTTTAGCGTGTAGCGCTTTTTGCGCTCCTTGTAAAAAATAACGGCACCCAAAACCACCGTCAGGACAATTGTGAGCAGCAGGGTGTTTTCGTTGAACAGCAGCAGCAGGCTTCGAATCCAGATATCGGCAGAGAGCCGCACCATAGCTTCGGAACCGGGCTGCGAGATCCAGATGAGCAGCTCGTACAGTGCCAGCAGCGGCAGGCAGGCGAGGTAGCTGTAGGTGAGGGAGGAGGTGTATTTGTGATAGGTTTTCACGAATCTGAATCCGTGCGGGTATCAATCAGCACGCGGGGGGATTCACTTTCGGAGAGTCGTAACGCACGGAAGGCCGCATCGCTGAGACGAATGCGGCTGTCGGTTGTGCGGTCATTGATGAGCACGAAAATACCGAGGTTTTTATCCGGATTATGGAGGTGAACCACGCTTCCCAGCGGCAGACTCGGATGGGCGGCTGTCAGCTGTGACGGATTGTACAGCTCACCGCTTGTGGTGACCATGCCCCTCATATTGCTGCTGTACACGGTAGCGGGCATGGTGTCACGGTTGCCGTTATTTGCAGCACCAGCATTGCGGACCCGGTAGGGATTTGCATGACTTACCGTCGGGGGCGCAAGCAGCACGAGTTCGAGGCCGGTCCGCATATCCCGCCCAGTAAGGCCGGGGTTCAGGGCCTGAAAATCTTTTTCATCCATCTGATGCGTCTCAAGCAGCGAGGCCAGACTTTCATTGCGCTGTACGGTATGGGTAAAAAAGCGGCCCTGAGCGGTTGATTCTACCCCGAGCCCGGTCACCCGTGGCGCACTCACCTCCCGCCCGACAACGAGCTGCTGACCAATCGAGATCAGATCGCTGCGGATGCTATTGAGGTTGCGAAGTTCGGTGAGCGAGATGTTGTGCTGCCGTGCGATGCCGCTCAGGGTTTCACCGGCACGAACCGTATGGTAGGTGTAACGAGGGGCCTCGCGCTCTAACGACAGCCGTTCACCTGCCGGTGGAGACTGAACCTCACTATCGGGCTGTGCGGAAGCCGGGCTTTCGGATGGTGGCTCCAGAAAAAGCCGCTGACCGATTCGCAGATCAGGTGATGATAAGTTGTTCCATTCCAAAAGCTCACGCACCGTAACACCATATTCGCGGGAGATACTGAACATGGTTTGGCCCTGCCCGACAGTATGAATCTGACGGCCATCCGGTGTGCCGGGACTCACGGCAGGCTCAGGCATTTCAGGCTCACGAACTTCTGTGCGTATATCCTCAGAAGATTCAACGGGGGGTTCCACAAACAAACGCTGTCCTTCGCGGAGGGCGTCGGTTTCCAGCTCGTTCCAGTCACGCAGGTTTTGAACCGTAACGCTGTAGCGCCGTGCGATGCCAAACAGCGTTTCCCGCTGCGCGACCGTGTGCGTCCGGCGGTCGTCTGATTGCAGCTCCGGATATTCGGTCATGATCGTAAAGAGGGAGAGGGATGCGGCTGACGCCTCTGTTTTGGCGTCGGGCGTAAACATCCCGTAAAAAAAGAAAGCACCGATAAGTACCACAGTCCGGTAAACAGGATGAGCATTCGGAAACATAAACATCTGCAAATTAACAGGTGAGACCGCTTCGTGCGGTTTAAATAGGAAGTAGCAAAGGTGTATTAAAGCCGGTGTTCATAACACCGATCAGGCAAAGTCGTCGTCATCATCGTCGTCTCGTTCGAATAACAGCGCTGTTTTGGCTTCGCGCAGCTCTTTCAGGGCGTGATGCTCCTGAAGCTGTTCACAAACACGGATGCCTTCGTCAAACGCAGCGAGGGCTTTTTCTGTATGACCGGTCTGAAGATACAGCTTGCCCAGATGGTAGTACAGTCCTGCGTAAGCGGGGTCTTTTTCGCGGATCTCCAGAAAAAGGGAAAGGGCACGGTCGGTATCGGCAATTTTCAGGTATTCGAGGGCGAGAGCGAAGCGGGAGAACATATCCCGCTCGTCGGCTTCAACAAAAGTGGTAAGCTGCTCAATGCGCTTATTTGACATGCGATGGTAAAGGAGTTAGCGGTTTAAAAAAGGTTTTGGAAGCGCGGCAGGATTTCGGACATGGAATCGCCGCCGGTCTTTTCGAGTATGGCGTTAGCCAGTACAGGCGCAATAACGCTTTCTGCAACAACTACAGCGCGGGGGAGGGCACAGACATCGGAGCGTTCGTAGCGGGTTGGCGCGGGCTCTTTGGTTGCGATATCGACCGTACCCAATGGGTCGAGCATGGTCGGGATGGGCTTCATTACACCCTGAATGAGCACCGGCTGTCCGGTCGTCATGCCGCCTTCAATGCCGCCGGCGCGGTTGGTCTTGCGGCCAAATCCGCCGGGGATGTTCTGGTCTTTGGTGATGGCGTCGTGCACGCGCCGCCCGTCGCGCTTGCCGGCCTCGAAGCCCATACCGATCTGCACGCCTTTCATGGCCTGCGTGCTCATGATGGCCTGCGCGAGCTGCCCGTCGAGTTTACGGTCCCACTGCACATAGCTGCCCAAACCCGGCGGCAGCCCGGTAACGACAATCTCGTAGATGCCGCCCAGCGATGAGCCGGCCTTGCGGTAGTGCTTGATTTCATCGACCATGCGTGCTGTCAGTTCGGGATGCAGGCAGCGTACTTCCGATTCGTCAGCTTTTTGGAAAAGTGCTTCGCCCCCCGACTGTGCGGCTTCATCGGCTATTTCGCGGATCTCTTCCCAGCTTTCATAGCCGTGCGCACCGATCTGCAGCACGTGACCGCCGATTTCCACGCCCAGTGCTTTGAGAAACAGGCGTGCAGTGCCGCAACAAGCTACGCGCATGGAAGTTTCGCGCGCGCTCGAACGCTCGATAACGGGCCGGATGTCATCAAAAGCGTACTTTTGTACCCCAACCAGATCCGCATGGCCGGGGCGCGGGAGGGTGATTTTTTCGACGGAGGCTTCGTCTTCAATCGCGCTCAGGCTCATGGTAACCGGCCAGTTGGCGGCGTCTTTTTCCCAGGCGCGGTTGGCCAGGCTCATGGTGACCGGACTGCCCATGGTTTTACCGAAGCGAAGGCCTGAGCTGAATCGCACGAGGTCTTTTTCCCAGGCCATGCGTCCGCCGCGCCCGTAGCCCTGCTGCCTGCGGGCAAGGTGAAGGGAAACCGCCTCCGCTGAAATATCAAGGCCTGCAGGTAGCCCTTCGACTATGCCTGTAAGCTCCGGTCCGTGTGATTCTCCCGCTGTTAAATATCTGATCATGCTTTGCGTGTAGTAACTGAATTTTTCTGTTGCGGCTCTAAAATAAACCAAAAAAGCGGACGCAGCCGCTTGAATTATGCCAAAAAACGAATTAAACCGGGCGGTAATTCACATGTTCACACAGCTTATTAAATTGAAGCGGATTCCGGTTCCCTGTAGCTCCGCATTCCCCAAACATACATCACTGCAGGAATTACAGCCAGGTTTGAATGCCAATGCGGGTAACGCCGCCGAGATCAGAAAAACTGCTGCGGCTGAAATCAAACACAAATCCCCTAAACTGTATTCCGGCCCCGAAGCTGAATCCGGCGGTATCCAGCCGGGTGTTGACTTTCAGGTCTTCGTTTGTGAAATGATCGTAGCCAAGCCGCACATGGAAGTTTTCAGAGAACAGAAGCTCTGCTCCGAAAATCATGTGGCGCAGCAAGTTGGTTGAGAAGCCGGGGGATTCCCCTTCATCCAGCGTAAGGGGCATGTCCCAGCGATCGAGGGAGTGCAGGGTCAGGTTCAGCCGGATAGGCACGTACTCAAGCCTGCGGCTGATGCCCAGGCGAATATCGAGCGGCAGGTTTTCAGTCGCGCCGTCGAATGTGGAAAGCTGTGTACCCAGATTGGCCACAACAGCACCGATATTAAGCCGGACACTTTCCCAATAGTACCAGATACCGGCATTTACTGCTACCGCTGAAGAAGAGAAGCTGTCGTAGCCGGAGTGTATGAAGGAGGCGCCTGCCCCCACATGCAGGTTTGGGGCAACAACGCGCCCAAAGCCCGCGGTAAACGCAAGATCACTGGCGGACAGGGAGCCGAGATCTTCGCCGGTTTCGGAGGCACGGCGGATTTCACCATAGTTGATGAAGCGAATGCCCAGCGCGAAAGTCCCCGCCGGCTCGTAATGCCAGGCGGCACTTGCCACCCCCATGTTCACATCGCTCACATGGTTCAGCCAGGTGAGCGAGAGGTTTCCGCTGTTGGTCTCGTTCAGGTAGGCCGGATTGGCCAGAAACAGCGAAGCGTCCGCGTCCTTAAGTGCTACGTGATTGCCGCCAAGCGCTGCCGTACGCGCAGAACCGGGCAGCATGAGGAACCGGTACGCCGCGTCACCACCTGATGTTTGCGCAAGGCTTTGGGGCGCAGCCGAAAAAAGGAGGAAGCACATAAGCGGCAGCATAAGTGCATGGTGCAGACGAAACGGCAATTTGGACGGGGGTAAAACGAACATTAAGAAAAAGCGCTCTTTTGCGGAAATTGAACTGAATAGCACGCCATCGGCGGAAAACAATAGCCTTCAAATTACAAGTATTCCGTGTATATTACCACTCACTGAAAGAACCCAACCCCACAAGATGCAGGTATTTTACGATTTCGGGCGCTACTGTCAGCTGCTCTATCAGGCTATTCGGTCATCATCAGAGTTTAAGTCATACTACAAGAATTTTGTTTCAGAGATGATCAAAACGGGCTACGATTCCCTGCCTATCGTAATCCTTGCAGGTGCTTTTACGGGCGCCGTACTCTCTATTCAGACGTCCTATCAGCTGGTTTCAGCGCTCATCCCCAAGTCAACGATCGGGGCAATTGTTACGCAGTCGCTGATTATTGAGCTGGCCGCGGTGATCAGCGGGCTGGTGCTCGCAGGCCGGGTTGGGGCGCGCATAGCTACAGAGCTGGGCACCATGCGCGTGAGCGAACAGATTGATGCCCTTGAATCAATGGGGTTCAACAGCGTGTCTTTTTTGGTAGTGCCCCGTGTGCTGGCTGGTTTTGTGATGTTTCCGGTGATTTATATTGCAGCCGCGAGTACCGGTGTGGCAGGCGGATTGCTGGCCGGGATTATCACGGGGCAGGTACCTATGGCAGACTTCCTGCTCGGCGCCCGCACGTTTTTTCTGCCGTGGGATGTCATTTTCGGGATGACAAAATCCATTGTTTTCGGCTTCATTATTACTTCTATCTCCTGTTTCAAAGGGTACTACGCCTCGGGCGGCGCAGAAGGCGTGGGGAAGTCAACCACCAATGCTACCGTACTCAGCTGTATTTTCATTCTGCTTGCCGACCTTCTGCTGGCCATCATCCTGCTCTGATATGATCGAAATCAAGAATCTTAAAAAAAGCTTTGGCAGCAACCTTGTTTGGGAAAACGTAACCCTCTCCATCCCCAACGGTCACACCCTGGCCGTTATCGGCAAATCCGGTTGCGGGAAGTCCGTACTGCTTAAACACATCAACGCGCTCATGACCCCCGACAAAGGGGAAGTACTGATTGACGATGTCAACATATTCGATCTGAATTATGTGGATCTGCGGATCATGCGGCAGCGCTTCGGCGTTCTTTTCCAAAGTGCAGCCCTGTTCGATTCCATTTCGGCTTACGAAAACGTGGCTTTCCCGCTGCGCTACTTCACTAAAATGACAGAGAACAAAATTCATGACCGGGTAATGACCTGCCTCGACATGGTGAACCTTAGCGATATTGGAAATAAAAGCACGGCTGAGCTTTCCGGCGGCATGCGCAAAAGGGTTGGCCTTGCGCGGGCCATTGTGCTCGAACCCGACTACCTGCTGTACGATGAACCGACTTCGGGCTTAGATCCGGAAACATCCAATGAAATAAACGAGCTCATCAACCACTTTGCTGACAACCTTAATATCACCTCCATCGTGATTACACACGATATGCACAGCGTTCTCGAAATCGCAGACTATGCGGCCTTCCTTGACGAACAAAAGCTGAGCTGGTATGGCAAGATTGAGGAGATCAGGCATACACAGCACGACCGCCTCAACAGTTTTATTCGTGCCAGTGAATATCAAATTTAACCTCCAAAAGACCGAACTCCGCTTCTAATCATCATGAAAAACGAAGTCAAGGTAGCGCTTACCATTTTCTTATCGCTCATTGTGGCCGTGTTGGGCTACCGTTTTATGACCGAATCCCCGCTCTTCAGTCAGGCCTATGAGCTGCATGCACATTTCGACCGGGTTGACGGCATCGTGAGCGGCTCCTCGGTTTTAATGCAGGGCATCAAAATCGGAACCGTGCGGCGGGTTGCCTTTCTTGATGACTCCGACAGCCTGCGGGTATCAATGAGTTTCAACATGGACCGGCAGCTCCCGAAGGGCTCTGTAGCCTTCATCCGTTCATTTCAGATCGTTGACAAAGCCATCGAAATTGAGCGCTCAGATTCCTCCGAAATGCTGGAAACAGGCGGCGTGCTGCAGGGTATTTACGATGAAGGCCTTATGGGCACTGTCCGCGAAATCGGGGAAACCTCCGGGCGCAACATTGAAACGACCACAGAGCGGCTGGGCAGCGTACTCACGCAGGTTGATGAAATGCTGCTTGGAGGAAGCCGCACCGACATTGAACAAAGCCTGCGCAGCCTGAATGCAAGTCTGAATTCCGTAGAACAGCTGCTGGCTGAAAGCAGCGATGACATTGGCGCAACGGTCGCACACCTGCGCAGTACGGCCGCAGCTATCGACAGCCTCAGCACCGGAGAACAGGACAGGCTCCGTCAGATCATCATCAATCTGGAAGAAGCGTCTGACCGGTTTGCTTCCCTTAGCGGTGAAATGGAAGGCGTAAGCCGCGACCTGACCGATATCATGCAGAAAATTAACGAAGGCGAAGGCAGTCTGGGCCTGCTCATCAATGATCCCTCCCTTTACCAGAACTTAGATAGCCTCAGCTATAACCTGAATGCGCTCATCCAAAACCTGAATGAAAATCCGCGTCATTTCCTGAAGCATCTGAGGCTGATCGATATTTTTTAGCAATCATCTCTACCCCTTCTACAGCTTTGGCATAATGACCTGATGACAGGTGAGCGCCTGGCTATTCATACTGTTTGGCAGCCCGCAAAAGCGCTCTTTGAATTAGATTCAAAAGGCTTTATTTTTGAAAGCTATACTAAGGATTGCCCTTTTTATTTCCCTCCTTGCGGAAGGGTATATGCCGGTCTGTAAGCCGGGTATTTAAATGATACCCGCAGCCAACCAGTATTGCACCCGCGCTACTTGCATGAAAATCATGTTATGGCATCCGCCGGATTAACTTGTTCCACACGACTCCGAATTAACTTTTAACTCATTTCTTACTCGCAATGGGATTCATGGAAAAAATGAGAGGTGCCACCGGGCCCGTACTTTGGGTACTGGTTTTTGCATTTGGCATCTTGTTTATGCTTCAGGACACCGACGTATTCTCTGTACTGCAGGCCGGCCCCCGCAGCATGGGTGAAGTTGACGGTCGCCCGATTACGCAAAACGAATACAACGAGCGCCTGAATCAATTCACAGAGAACTACACCCGTCAGACAGGCAATCCTCCATCCATCGAGCAGCGCGCAACCTTTGAAGAAATGGTTTGGGATCAGCTCGTAGTTGAGCGCGCCCTTGAAGGCGAAATGGAGCGGCTGGGTATCAACGTAACCGACCGCGAAGTGGTAGACGCCATCCTCGGTGACAATCCCGACCCCATCATCCGGCAGCTGTTCGGACGCCCGGACGGCTCAATCGACCGCGCAACCCTGCGCGCCCTGATTGATCAGCCCGAAACACAGGCCGACTGGATTCTGATTGAAGATCAGATTCGCGAAAACCGACGTCAGCAAAAGCTGAATCAGTTCATGCAGTCCTCCGTGATGGTAACCAACCGTGAAATCGAGCGCGACTTCATACAGACCAATACCCGCGCCTCCGTCTCTTTTGTACGCTTCCCTTACTCTGATATCTCCGACAGCGAAATTGAAGTTTCAGACAGCGAGCTTCGGGCATGGCACCGGGATAACAGCAAGCAGTTCGAGCGCGAGCGCACCTGGAATTTCCGCTATGTGTCCTTCAGCAAGGCTGCCACAGCACAGGATACGGCCCGTGCCCTCGAAGAAATTGCGGTCTTCCGCAACGATTTTGCGACCACTACCAACGACTCCATGTTCGTGGAAATGAACTTCACAACCACACCTTTCACAAGTGAAATGGTTGACCGTGAAGACGTACCTTCCGCTTTCAGCGTACTTCTCGACATGGAAACCGGTGACGTAAGCGAGCCGCTGATTCGCGGCAGTGAAGTAGCGCTTGTTAAGAAAACCGGCGCAGAAGGCGATCAGATCAGCTTTGCCGTGCTTTCCCGCGTAATTGCGGCTGACCGTACCATTACGCGGCAGCAGGCCAATGCCGAAGATTTCCGCGAGTTTGCGCGCCTCGACGGTTTTGAAACCGAAGCTGAGCAGCAGGGCTATACCATCTCTGAAGCAACAGCAACCAAAGGCGCTCCTTTCATTCCGGGTATTGGGGAATCACGCGTAACCCTGCGCGCCCTTGAGCGCCTGAGCCGCAATCAGATTTCTCCGGTCATTGAACTTGATGACAAATTCATCGTGCTGATCGTTGACCGCGTAACCGACGCCGGTGTGCGTCCGCTTGCGGATGTGCGTCAGCAGGTTGAAAATGCCGTGCGGACAGAAAAGCGCCGCGATATTATGATGCAGCGTATTCGCGAGCAGTACGGCAGTGCGGATTCGCTGGAGGAGATCGCAGAACAGTCACAAAGAAGCGTACAAACCGCTTCGGGTGTCCGAATGAACAGCACAACCATTTCAGGCGCAGGCCGCGAGCCCGGCGTTGTTGGGGCTATATTCGGTTCTGAGCTTGACGCGCTTGCAGGTCCCATTCGCGGAGAAAACGCGGCTTTCTTCCTCGTCGTAACCGAGCGCGAAGACGCTGATCTTGCTGAACTCACCAGCGCTGAGCGGGAACGTATCCGTACCCGCCTCACCCAGCAAAAGACCCGCACCTTCACCGAGCAGCTCGTTGAGCGCCTGCAGGAGCAGGTTCGCATCCGCGACTTCCGTCAGCAGCTCATGATGTAATTCGCTTTGAACAATGTACAGGCAGGTTTTCTTTGTTGAAAACCTGCCTTTTTTTTATCGCTAAACTGCTATTTTCGGATCAGGTCTTTAACCGTTTCCATATCAACGCTAATCCTTTTCCCTTCCCATGGCTTTCACGCCCGAAGATTACAAGCACATGAAGAAAGCCCTTCGGCTTGCAGCCAAAGGCACGGGATTTGTCAGCCCGAATCCCCTGGTTGGATGTGTGATCGTTTCGGATGATGGTACGGAAATTGGCAGCGGATACCATGAGCGATTCGGGAAGGCCCATGCGGAAATCAACGCACTCAATGCAGTACGTGAGCCCGACGCCCTGCGCGGTGCAACCCTTTACGTTACGCTTGAGCCCTGTTCCCATACCGGGAAAACGCCGCCGTGTGCGGCTACCCTAAAAGAGCTTCCGCTTGCCCGGGTCGTAATCGCCCTTCGCGATCCCAACCCTAAAGTGGACGGCAGCGGCATCCGCATGCTGCAGGAAGCCGGCATTCAGGTTGATACCGGACTGCTCGAAGACGAAGCCCGGAAACAAAACGAGTTTTTTCTTCACTACATCACCACCGGAAAGCCCTTCATCACGCTAAAGGTTGCACAGACCATTGACGGCTACATCGCAGCGCCCGACGGCAGCTCGCAGTGGATTACAGGCAAACAGGCACGCACAAGAGTCCATGAATGGCGCGCCAAATATGACGCCGTCCTCATCGGCCGTAACACCGCCCTGACAGACAACCCACGACTCACGGTACGACATGTTGACGGCCGGCAACCCAAACGGGTCGTAATCGACGGTCCCCTCAGCCTGCCCGAGAACCTGAACTTATTTACCGATCAGTACGAAGACCGCACTTTCGTCATCACGCACAACGAAAAAGCTTTCCGCGAAAAAGGCGATCCCATGCTCCGGATGCTGAGTCCCCAAAACTTTTCCGGCCAAACGCTGCTCCTTCGTGCATCAAACGGTCATACAGATCTCGATCAGGCCATCACGCTGCTTGGGCGGCACAACATTGCTTCTGTGCTCGTTGAACCCGGAAGCGACCTGCTTCGCGCTTTTATCACCCAAAAGCTTGCGGATAAAATCGAGCTTTTCATAGCCCCCAAACTGCTCGGCGGCGGCACGCGGTCATTTATCGGTCTGGATATTCAGCGTATCGAAGAAGCCCTCAAACTGCGGAAAGTCAGTCTGGAAACCGTTGGGGAAGATATACTCGTGAGTGCTTATTTTTGAGCGGTTCAGCGTAAGCCGGTTCAAGGCTGCATCTGCTTTCACGTGCAAAGCAAGCGGGTTTGGGTGAACGACTTTCATCCGGCAACCGGTTTGCTTATTACTATTTGATCCATCCCGAATACGCGGGATATCCGCAATAACCGGCATTTTAACTTAATCTCAGAACAGAACATCTTCCAGGAAAACTTATGTTTACAGGCATCATTGAAGAAACCGGAAAAGTCATTTCCCTTGAGCCGCTCAAAGGCGGCCTTGAAATCACCATAGAATCTCCGCTCACCGCTGCCCTGCAAATCGACGACAGCGTATCCATCAATGGCGCATGCCATACCGTTGTCTATACTTCGGCCAACCGGTTTACGGTACAGTCGGTTGAAGAAACCCTGCGAAAAACCTCCATCGGCGACCTCAAAGAAGGAGAGATCGTAAACCTGGAAGATTCTCTCACCATGCAGAAAAAACTCGACGGCCATATTGTACAGGGCCATGTAGATACAACGGGCGTCATTCAGTCTGTGACGGAAGAAGGCGCCAACTGGCTCATCACCGTTGGGTTTGACGCCGCTTTCGGTCACCTGCTCGTACCGCGCGGAAGCATCGCGGTAGATGGCATAAGCCTCACCGTTGCCCGGCTTGAGCGCGATAACTTCACCCTTGCCATCATCCCTTACACATGGGACCACACCAGCCTGAGGCAGCGAAAAACCGGCGACCGGGTCAATCTCGAATTTGACATCCTCGGCAAATACGTGCTCCGTGCCCTCGAAACCGGTCATATCAAAGCAGACGCCTACATCCCAAAATCTGACAGCTAAGCTATCCGGTATTCCCCAAGCCCTGGTCAATTCTGTTTTCCTAATCAACGTATCCCTCCCAAATGTACCTGAACAGCCCCGAAGAACTCCGCGAAACCCTGACCTATCACGACGAAGAGCACGACCGCTTCTGGTTCGGTGAAGGGCAGGTCTTTGAGCTCTTTTTCGTTGCTGCAGACGAAGGCCCCTCAGCCCTTCAGCTCAACTACTATCTGTACTTCCAGAACAATTCCATTGCCTTCATGGATAAGGTAAGGGAAGCCGTCATCGACGCCTGGGAGCGCGAAAAAGGGCGCGCGCCCGATCGCTTCTATGACGAAATCCCCATGGTCGATGTCATCACCATCAACCCCGAAAACAGCGATTCTGATATGGATATCGTACTAAGTTTTCGTACTTTCAGGCTACTTTTTTACAGCAGATGGAAAACATACATCGCACGATTTAAAGGCTCTCAACTCCTTTCACTGCAAACGGCTGCAGCGTACGAAGCTGAACATAAGGACTGAACCGGAATATTAATTATTTTTTCCGCACGCATAACCACGTCCAAAAAGCACTATGGGATTGCTTAGAGCCAGCTGCTGTGCTTACAACTAACCAAGCTGTGATATGTCGATGAAATCCGTTCTAAGCTGCGGCGGATATTTTGAAAAAGGGCACCCGGAGTATCGCAGAGCACTCTTGCTCAACATGATACTCCTCACGCTCGTCCCCGTATCTGTTCTGTTTATCGGGATAAATACGCTCATTTTCTTTTACATCGAAGTTGTCATTCTGCACAGCGTACTCCTGACGGTGAGTGCCACTACCTTTTGGTATGTTCAGCGCACCAAAAACATCAGCGCGGGTTCCTGGGTTGTGGTTCTGGTGGTGCTTGGTGCTTTGCTTTACTTTGTACCCTACAACAGCTATGAACATTACGGACTGTATTGGATCAGCGTTTTTCCGCCCATAGCCTACTTCCTGCTTGGCAGAAAAAAAGGCCGGATTATGACAATTATCCTCGCTGTGTACGTGATGACCTACATCCTGCGCAACTATCAGGACTGGGAATTTCATGTGTTCGGGTTTGAAGGCGTCGTGAATGTGTTCATCGCCTCGGTGTTGCTGGTTGTGCTGATTTCCTACTTTGAGCTCTCGCGCTATGAAGCTACCCAAAACATGCTGCGCGACCTTGAGCTGCGCAAACAGGCGGAAGAAGAAGCACAAAAAGCCCGCGAAGCGGCCGAATCAGCCAACCAGGCCAAAACCATTTTTCTGGCAAACATGAGCCACGAGCTCCGAACCCCGATAAGTTCAATTATGGGCTTTACGGAGCTAATGCGGTCTGCCGAGTCCCCAAAACAGCGGGCCGAATTTATCGGGCTCATCGAAAACGCAAGCCGCTCCTTACTGGAAATCATCAATGATATCCTCGACCTGTCCAAAATTGACGTCAGTAAAATGGTAATCGATCCGGTGCCTACAGAGCTGGAAGACTTCCTTCGTCAGGTTACCAACATTTTGCTCCTGCAGGCCCGCAACAAAAACATCCTTTTCAGGCTCACCGTCTCAAAAGGTTTTCCGGCCGTCATTATTGCAGACCCTGTCAGGCTCAAGCAGGTGCTCGTAAACCTGATCGGCAACGCCATCAAATTTACAGACAGCGGCACTGTGCACTTCACGCTGAAGCAGCTCACACAAACCGGCGCCGATCCCGCTCATCCGGAGCAGTTCACCGCCCGCTTCGAAGTAACCGACACCGGTGTCGGCATAGACGCCGAACATCAGAACCTCATTTTTGACGCCTTCCGCCGCGGCAAAGCCGAAGTCAACCGCAAATACGCAGGCACCGGACTCGGGCTTTCCATATCAGCAAGGCTGGTCAAGCTCATGGGCGGCTTCATAAACCTCACAAGTACCCCGGGCAAAGGTTCAACCTTCTCCTTTGATATCCCGCTCAAAGCAAGCGGCAGCGCCGTCCATCAGGGCTACAACGCACGCGATCTCAACCTTGCACCCCTACTCGCGGAGTCCCGCCTGGGCGAAAAAATCCGTCCCATCAGCAGTACCGGGGGCGCGCTAAAACAGCACCCGAAAATATTACTTGTGGACGACGTACCCGTCAACACCTATTTGCTTTCCATGTTTATCAGCAAACTGATACCGGGTGCCAAAACCTACGAAGCCCGCAATGGTGAAGAAGGGGTGCAGCTCTACCGGACCCACAAGCCCGACCTCATTTTCATGGACAATCAAATGCCCGTGATGAACGGTCCCGACGCCATCAGGGCCATCCGCGCAGAAGAACAAAAGCCGGAACAGGCAGGCGCGGAAGTGCCCATTATCACCCTAACCGCTGGCGGCGAAGACGATATGCAACAAAGCCGCGCAGCAGGCTGCAGTGACGTCATGCAAAAGCCCTTCACCCTCTCCGAAATATCCCGCATGCTCAAAACCTACCTCACAACCAAAACCGGTTAACAGCGCATGTGCAGAGTACCAAATGCCAAAAAGGCCGGCCGTTTTTAACCCGCATTATTCACCAAGAAATTTTCTTGCTGGCAAGGCGAAGCTGAAAACTCAGCGGAAGGGTACCTTATTACCATGAGCATGAGTTTTCAGCTTCAACGCCGCCAGCGAGGAAATTTCGCAGCGTCTGTATCGCACCCAAATTTGAGCAACTTAAGCTTTTCGCTAAGCTAAATTTTAACTAACACTTAGCTAATAAAGCCCTTTTCAATGTGAATAATGCGGGTTAAAACAGCCGGCCTTTCTTGGTACAGGCAAACAAAATCACGTCATCAGCACCTCAGTCGCCCACGTGCCACCGGGCAATACTGTTTCCGTTTTTTTTGGGGGAAACTCCGAGAGCATCACGGTCTTTCGTGGTGTCTCAGCGCTCCCAAATCATAATTTGAATCCCTTGCTTTTTTTCCGGGCGACATCCATCAGCTGTTGACGCCAAAGACAATGAGCCCCTGCCGTACCTGATTACCATCAGACACAGCAGGGCTCAGTTTGATTCCGCTTACTTGATCAGCGTCATTTTCCGGGTGAGTACCGCATTACCGGCCTGCAACCTGTAAATATAAACCCCGCTTGAAAGCTGTGTGCCGTCAAAGCGGACGCTGTGCATACCAGCCGTTTGGGTGCTGTTAACCAAAGACGCGACCCGCTGACCCTGAATATTGTACACATCAAGACGCACATCGGCGGCTTCAGAAAGCTCGTAGCGAATCAGGGTTGTGGGGTTAAACGGATTCGGGTAGTTCTGGAACAGGCTGATTTCCGCAGGAAGGTCGAAGCCGGGTTCCGTGCTTGTAGTTACCTCATCGCCGCTGAAGGTGACGTTGAGCAGGCGCCAGTTACCGTCGCCGGAGTAGGCGTTTCCGCCGGTACCGGGCGTACGCGCACGGTGATAGGCCGTATTAGGCGGAAACACCTCATCGGGCTCTTCCGGGTTGAAGGCAACCGGGGAGAAAATGGAAACGATACGCACACCGAAATCCGGGTTGTTGTTCACGCCGGGCACCGATGACAGGTTGAACTCAAAATCATAGACCGTATCGTGCGGACTCAGGGCACCGGCATTGTTGGTGAGCACATCCCAGTTCTCACCGCCATCGGTTGTGTACTGAATCTCGGCCCAGCGGCTCATGGTACCGGAAGAACGGTGACCGTAACTCAGCTGAATGTTCTCGAAGCCTTCAGTACTGACCATAAATTCCGCACCGGCAGTACCGGAGCCTTCAAACTGCGCCGGAAAGTCCGTAATACGCCAGCCGTTATCAAGAGTCGTGGAATGCGTGCTTGTACCGCCCAGCAAAGAAGCCTGACCGATACCCTGCACGGGTTCAAGAGAACCATCAAAGGTCCAGAGCGCCACGACGCCGGGCAGTACCGGCTCGGGCTCTTCCGGTGCTCCCGCGGAAAAGGTGACGTTTAGCAGACGCCAGTTGCCTTCGCCGCTGTATTCGTTGCCGCCGGTCCCTTCGGTGCGGGCGCGGTGATAGGCGGTGTTGGCAGCAAACTCCTCATCAGGCTCTTCCGGGTTAAAGGCTACCGGCGAAAAAACAGAAACGATGCGCACGCCAAAAGCCGGATTGTCATTGACTTCTTCAATGTCGCTGAAATCAAACTCAAAATCATAGATGGTGTCGTGCGGGCTGAGACCACCGCCGTTGTTGGCGAGTACATTCCAGCTGCCGCCGCCATCGGTTGTGTACTGCACTTCCGCCCAGCGGCTCATGGTGCCCGAAGAGCGGTGGCCGAACGTCAGAAAAACGTTCTCGAGACCTTCAGTGCTGACCATGAACTGCGCACCGGCCGTCCCGGTGCCTTCAAACTGATCCGGAAAATCGGTAATGCGCCAGCCGTTGTTCAGCGTGGTTGAGTGGGTAGTCGTACCTCCGACCAGCATGGCGGTACCCTCTCCGAGAGAAGGCTCAAGGGTTTCATCAAACGTCCACTGTGCAAAGACTTCGCCGTTTTCCTGTGCATAAACGGCGGAAAAGGTAAAGCTGAAAAATGCCAGCAGTAGTGCTGCGTATCGAATAGTATATCGCATAACAAGTTTAGGTTGTTTTTCGGTTTTGATTGGTTTCAATTCAATTCAATAAAAATGATTGGCTGTAGAATAGCAAAAAGATGATGTACCCGGATTTTTATACCGGATACATCATCCTGAAAAGCTGCCTTATTTGACGAGCATCATTTTGCGCACCTGACTGAAACTGCCTGTTTCCAGTCGGTAGAGATAAATGCCGCTCGAGAGATGGGAAGCGTCGAAGTTCACGCTGTGCCGTCCGGCAGCCTGCATGCCGTTCACCAGGGTTGCGACCCGCTGACCCGAAATATTGTACACCTCAAGCCGCACCTGCGCCGCTTCCGGAAGTGCAAAGCGGATGATGGTTGTGGGGTTGAACGGGTTCGGATAGTTTTGGGCAAGCTCGACTTCCAGCGGGAGCTCTTCGCCGGGCACGGACACAAATTCGCGGGTGGTGAAGGTTCGTGTTTCAGACCAAGCTCCTGCAATGGGCTCATCCCCGGTCTCAATCATCCCCCGAACGCGCCACGCATATTCGGTGCCTTCTTCAAAAGGAGAAAAATCATTAAGATCAAGCTCGGTTTCCCCGGTGGTATAGGCAAAAATTCCGTCGCGCTCGTCGGTGTAAGTAAATTCAATTTCATAATAATCAGCGCCTTCAACGGCAGACCAGGTGAAAAAGAAATCATCCACATCCAGTGCACCGTCTTCCGGGCTCAGCAGCTCGGGCGCTTGCGGGGGCTCGGGCGCGTCGGTGAGCTGCAGGAAGAGCGGGGTGAGTCCGCCGTTCGGGTTCACCGTGGAGGTGCTGCCCCAGATGCCGTCTTCCCGTACGAGTAGTTCAATCTGCGCTGCGGTCAGCAGCTCATGCGCGGTCAGAGCCTGAACCCCGCCCGGCAGGTCGTTGGGAATCAGACTTCCAAACACGCCCGCGTTTCCGGCAACGAGCTCATCAAAGAAGGCGGCGTACCGGTCGTCGGTTTCGGCTCCGGTTGCTTCCACGAAGGAGGCTGTGAGCGGACGTCCAGCTGCGTCTGCGTTGCCGAAGAACAGCATCACGCTTTTGGCCTCAAAATCAGATGCTGCATAGACGCCCGTTGCTTGCGCACTCTCAGCGCCAAATTCAATGACCTGAACCGCGGAGGGTGCGGTGAGGAAAAAGAAGAGCTCTTCGCCTTCGGCACCATCGTTCAAAATCACGCGCATCTGCAGCTCGCCGCCGGGCGTGAAGCGGGCATTGCCGCTGGGTTCGGTCACGAACCATCCCGTGAAGGCACCAGCCTCATCGGTCGTAAATTCGGAGTGCCGCACGTCAAGGTCAGTCGGACGGAAGCGGGGCGCGTTTGTGGTGCGGATGAAGTCGGTACCGTCGGTTTTGACGAAAACGGCATTTCCGGCGCCATTGCTGGTCGGGCCGTCTTCAGCATTAACCACCCGGTTGCCGTAGCGGTAGGTGGCGCCGGGTGTGAGGCCCTCAAGCGTGAGGCGGTACACAAAGGGGATGCGGTTCAGGTTGTCGCCGTTTTCATCCTGCTCACCCTGAATGAACTGCGGCATCACAAGCTCGGTGACCTGAACAACCTGTACCGGCGAACTGACATCAGACGCCAGACCTTGCGCTTCTGCGCGCAGGCGGATGGACCCGAATCCGGTGAAAGAATAAGCGTCGAATACGGCAATACCTTCCACTGCATTGAGGGTAATAATTCCTTCAAGTGCTCCATCGCCGTCAGCAGCACTTAGCGTTATTTCGCCCTCAAATCCGGTATCGGTGAAGCCGCTTTCGGTTACAGCCCGTACTTCAACGGCTCCTGCGATAAGTCCGGTCTGCGCTGTGAAAGGTGGCTCGCCAAAACTGAGGGCAACAGCCTGCTCCGGCAGCTCGGCCACATTGCCTTCAAGCGCGATGTTGTTGAAGGTCACGCGGTCGCCGTCATCAGCACTCATGTCATCCCCTTCAAACCGCATACGGATTTTGAAATCAGGATTGTTGGTGATGGCTTCGATACCCGCAAAATCTACCAGAACCAGCTGATAGGTATCGCTGATTTCAAAAACAGACTGCGGCATAAACTGCGTGGTCCACTCCGGCTCACCTTCGCTCAAGGAATAATCGAACACCAGCGCACTGGCAGCACCCTCATCGAGCACGGCCATAGAAAGCAGCACATCCTCAAAACCCAGCGCGGGCAGCTCAAAAATCACGGTATTTTCGCGTCCGTTGTCGGCAAAAGGCTGTTTCACCTGAATGCCGCGCATGGTGACCTCTTCAATCGGAAGCCCGCCGTTGCCTTCCGGACGGTAGTTGAGAGGGGTTGGCGCGTTGCGACGCTCAAGGGAGGCGCGGCGCCAGTCGGGATGGCTGGAATCAAACGGATAGCCTTCGAGCGCTGACTCGTAGGCAATACGTCCGCCGCCCGGTGCGGAGAGAGTTGGGTCAATCTCAGTCAGCGGGGTATTGTTCGGCAGTTCGTTTCCGAAAAAGAAGAAGTAAGCGAGTGATTCCCGTGTTTCGGTTTCGAACACCGCGGTAAGGGTTACGTCCGCGTCCGGCATTTCATAATCGAAGGCAGCTTCCGTGCTGACCGTTGTGCTGCCGTCAGTCCACTCCACAAAAGTGAAGCCCATATTGGCCACGGCATTCACGCTCACGATTTCACCGGCCTGATAGCTGCCACCACCGCTAAGACTTGCTGCACCTGAAGGCTGCGCTTCAAGGCTCAGCTCATAGAGCACGGGATCAAGCACGGTAACATCCACCGTGTAAACGGCGGTGCTGTTGTCTTCAGCGGTCACGGTATAGCTGACCGGGCTTGTGAAATCCTGTGGCTCACCCGAAGGCGGATCAACACTAACGCCCGTAATTTCAATTTCCGGGCTGAGGTTGCTCACATCCGTACCAAAGGGGACGCTTGCCGTAATGAGCAGGTTGGCTTCATCAATGTCGGCGATAAGCGGCGGATTAAAGTCCGTGAAAAGGAAAGAAACGATGCTGTTTGCGCTGTCAAGGAACAAACGGGCTAAGGCAAATTCGCCGAACTCGCTGATGTTGAAGGTGCTCGTTATACTGCCTTCCGCGGCACTTCCGCCGTAGTTCTGCCAGGCTTCGCCGACGGCTCCGGCAATCTGCAGCTCATTAACCGGAAAGCCGAATTCCGCTTCATCATAGGTCAGGGTCAGTGCGGCCGACAAGAGCTCGCTTTCCCCCTCGCGGAAGAGGACGTAGTGATGACCTTCAACCAGCTCCGACAGCTCGGCAGGAAGTTCAAAGGCCGGACCGGTTTGCGCAACAGCACGTACGCCGTACAGGTTTTCGGCCTCATCGCCGTGCGCAACACTGAGCTGCACCGGGCGATAAACACCTCCCGCCCCAACGGGGAAGGCAAGGCTCATGGCTTCTGTATTCTCAGTTGGCCGCACCATCAGGCCACTCACGAAGCGGTCGGCGCCGGCACCGGTGATTTCAGCCTCCCCGTCCACAAACAGGGCCGCGTTTTCATCCACAGAGATACCTCCCTGACTGAAAATCAGCTCATCCCGCACAAAAGGATTCCCGCCCGTAATCGTCAGTCCTGCGAGGTTATCGAGGTTGAAGACTTCGGTCCGGAAACCATAGCCATCCTCAAAAACCTGCGGGGCCGTTCCGTTAAAGTGAAGGGCGTCAACGCGGTCGATGGTGCCGCTAAAGCCTTCCTCAATGATAAAATCGCCGCCTACAAACAGCTCATTGTCATAAAAACGCAGCCTGCCATCGGCACCGCTTTCAATGATAAAATCACCTTTGATACGGAATTCAGCGGTTGAGCGGTCGCGCATGCGGAACTCGCCGTCGGTGTTGGGCGCCCGGATGATCAGGTTGTTGAGCGGCGCGACAATGTTATCGTTGGAGCCTTCCCGCACATTAAAATTATTGCCGGCGCCCGGGCCGTTCACGATACCGGGTTCAGTGCCTGCCAGAATAAGTGTGCCGGTGAAGTCGTACGAAGCCTCATCTCCGGTGATGTTCACGGAATTGCCGGCGTACATCAGCCCGCCGTTGTCGGCGAAGGTGGCAGCACCGCTCACATCAAAGTACATCTGATTGTCGGATGAAATGATACTGCCCTCTGCAAGTGCTATGGAGCCTTCTGATTTTTCGAAATACAGCTCCCAGGCACGGAGCACGTTCCCGTTGGTTGTGATGAGCTGATCCGCGCTTCCGCTGAAGACAACATCATATTCATCAGCATCACGCGCATCAGGCATGCTGACGCTTCCCAGGAGGGTGAGGTCTCCCGTAATGCCAAGGGTGCCGTCGCCCTCAAAAACAGGGTCAAGGTCCTGCAGAATCAGGTTGGGATAGGTGAAATACGGGATGAGGGTGGCTTCCTCCGAAAACACAACGGTTGCGGAGGCGTCGAATGTGCCGAAGACCGGATAGCTTGTGTTGGTGAACTGAACCGTAGCCGCAGCTGCCAAATCAAGGGTAGCGTCGAGTGCGCCTGTGATTTGCAGGGTGACGGGCGCATCACCGCTGCCAAGTACGACCCGTGAACCCAGGCCCGAAACCGAAAGCGTACCCTCAAGTACGACACTTTCACGGTTTTGAATGGTGAAGGTCGCGTTGTCCAGATCAAAGGAGGAAGGGGCTGTTCCGCTGCCATCCGGCTCGCTGCCCCAGCTTTCAAGTGCGGTAAGATCGCCTTCAGGTTTGCTGAAGTAATCAAGGGGAACTGCGAGAGAAGTCCCTTCAAGGGTGATGTTATCAATGCGGTTGTTCCCGCCTGTGCCGCCTTCCCCCTGTTCGAATGCAATGCGCAGGCCAAAATCAGGGTTGTCCGCTGCCCCTTCAATGGATGAAAAATCAAAGGTGAAAAGATCCGGCGCACCGTTGGGGATGCTGATGGTATCAAAAAGCTCGTAGGTTTCGCCGTCAAGCGTGTAGCTGATCAGCTGCAGCCCGGCACCCTGACCGCTTCGACGGGCCTCATACAGGAGCAAGGGTTCTTCAAAGCCCGTAGTCGGGAGCGGGATGAAGAGCGTTGCCCCCAGCGGACTGTTTACCCGCAGGTGTCGCCCGGCAGGATCTCCGAAACGGGCATTTTCTCCGTCAAAATCGTTGCCCCCGCCGTCCTCGACGTTAGCGTCACCGGTTAACTCAGCGGTGATGAGCTGATCCCCTAACAGGGAAAAGCTGCTGTTCAGCAAGGCATCCGTGTCATTAAAATTCCAGTAGTGGATGAGTGTTAGTTCTTCGCCATTCTGGGGGGCGTCTGAAGCTGAAGCGGCAGCAGGATTGATACCGGCCCCCAGCGAAATACATAAGCCTGCCCAAAGGATAGTCAGCAGGCTTGGCCATTGTAACAGTCTTCTGTTGGTCATTACAAGCTCCTCAATTGTATGGTGTGGTCTGTTTTGTCTTGCTGACGGATGCAAATCGAATACAGGCATTAGAATTTAATAAAATTATTTTGATTCGCACAGAACATAAAAAGCCAATATTAAGCCTGTATTACGCAATGAGATCGGGCTACTAACTCCTGGCTGCAAGCCCGGACAAAACCGTTTTTTAATGCATTGGTAATATGCAGTTAATATGCGCTGCCCATTTTAGCATGCCTGAGACCCCGGTCCTTTCGTGACTGGTTTTCAGTCCGACTTTTCATCTGAACTGACATCTTCTCTATGAAATCACTTGCATCACTGACCTTCTTCCTGCTTGCTTCGCTTCTGTTCACGGCCTGCGCCGACAAGCTGGTTGATTCATCCTCCCCTTATGGCAATAACCAACAGTCCGATCCTGACCCGGTGCCGGCGGACGCAAGCCTCTACCTGTTCTGGGTTTTTGACGGACGCGTTGCCAACAATGTCGAACTTGAGCGACTTGATGCGACCTTTGATCCTCTTGAAACCGGCGCATTTATCTCCTTCCAATCGGCCCTTCCCGGCTATCCGAACACCGGACGGCTCGGTTCAATGGAGCGCAGAAACGCCCCGACCGATGTAAACTATCTGCCGGAAGGCAACGATGATATTCCGTTCGAAGAAGCCGATGTCCGCGGTGTACAAATCCGTCAGCCGTTTCAGGGTTCAAATGGCGAACACGAGCTGTATTTCCACATCCCCATGACCAATGCTTCGGCGCCAATCCTGCGCTTTGCGATGATGGATGAGGGCGCAGCCGACGCCATCGTATTCGACTATTCGGTAACAAGCGGCTTTCAGCAATGGACGCAGGCAGGCATGGTGGATGCGCAGACGACCCAAAGCCTGACAACCGACACCTATCAGATTTACACGGTAGATTTATCCGGCGTTGAAGCCGCCGCGAACAATGCCGATCTCCTCATCCGCGCCCGCTTCCTCACCGACGACGGCTTCGCCAGCAACGGCGACCGTGTGACCTTTAATAATGTTTCGGTGTTTGCGGTGGTGGGGGAGTAACGAAGGGTCTTAGTTGAGATGATTTCTTTTGCTTAAGTGGTTGAACTTTGGCGCGTGTACTTCTTAACCGCTGGCAGAATCACCGCCCCGATAGTATCAATATTCCGTATCATCCGCTCGAAGGGCACCCCACCGAAATCCATCTGCCCGATGTAGCGTTGATGCCCGAATACTTCCGCCTGATACAGGATTTTATCAATCACCTCCTGCGGACTCCCAACGCACATTACATTGTGCGGATGTCCGCCCTGCATGAAGGCGGAGGCGTGAAAGCCTCGGCCGTTGGTCAGCTTCATGCCTTCGTCGATGTGCGGGTGCATTTCACGGAGCGCCTGTTGTGTGGTCGGGGCGGTGTGGAAGAAGCCGGTTGTGCCCACGGGCAGTTGATCGGGATCGTTGCCGCTGCGGCGTGCTGCTTCGCGGTAGAGCTCAATGGTGCGCTTAAAGCTGCTCACGGGACCGCCGAGCATGGCGAGCATCATGGGCACGCCTGCCATGCCTGCTTTCGCGGCACTTGCGGGCGTTCCGCCTACGGCGCGCCAAATCGGAAGGCTGCCGTTCAGCGGACGCGGTAAAATCACGGCTTCCTCCAGCGGAGCCCGGTATGTGCCGCTCCAGCTGAGGGGCTTTTCTCCGGATGCGTTGATCTGAAGCAACAGCTCAAACTTTTCCTCGAACAGGGCTTCGTAGTCAATCAGATCGAAGCCCAGCAATCCGAAATTACCCACGCGGGAAGCCCGGCCCGCAATGATTTCTGCGCGTCCGCCGGAGATCAGATCAATGGTCGCGAAATCCTCGAAAACGCGGACCGGATCGAGCGTGCTCAGAATAGTGGAGGAGCTTGAAACCTTGATCCGCTCCGTTGCCTGCGCGATAGCCGAAAGCACAACCGAATGCGCCTGCGTCGTGAAATATTCCTGATGGCTTTCCCCCACGCTGAAGAATTCGATCCCGGCCTGCTCCGCCAACCGCGCAAGCTCAATAATTTCCTTCAGCCGCTGCGCCGCCGGAATGCGCTTCCCAGTTGCCGGATCAGGAAGATGATCGCCCAAGGTATAGAGTCCGAATTCGAGTCCGTTGGCCGGGTTGATGCGGTATTTTTCCATAGAATAGCTTGTGTATGATGAATAGTCTGTCTTTGGACCAAATTTAGTTGTTTAAACAACTAAACGATAGAAGAATGTTACGTCACAACGAAAGTCCGCTCAGACCGGAAGAAACCATTTGAAAGGATTCCTGCACCTGAAGCCGGTTACCCAAACATTTTCCGGCTTTTTTATTTTTTTAGGAAAACTCCGTGCACATCAATGGTTTCGTGATGGTGCTGAAATCCCAAACCGGCGGGGAATGCCTTGCTTTTGGGGTTTATGCGCTATGAATGATTTGAATAAGTGCTTTGCTTCGTGTATTATCTTATTCGATACATCATTTAATACTACCATTATGCCAACCGTAACACTTCGAGTAAGTCAGGATTCCCTTCACAAACTTTACGAACTGCTTGATCAGTTGCCGGAAGTCGAAATTCTGAAAGGGGAAACAGATTTTAATGCTGACAAAGCCTATTTAAAAGAAGCTTTGGACACTATGCTTGATGATAGCAATCGCGTAGTATCGCTTGAAGAACTGCAGAGAAATATGGAAGAAGTCATTTCAAGGCATGAAAATTAAGTTGCGGGAATCATTTCAAAGTCGCTTGTTACGACAGTTGGAATATATTTCAAGGGATAACCCGACCGCAGCCAGAAAATTCAAAAATGACGTATTAAATGCTATAAATAGTCTGCCTCAAAGAGCCTGGGCTTGCCGGAAATCAATATATTTTGACGACGAGCAAATTCGCGATTTGATCTTCAAAGGGTACACCATTGTTTTCAGGATCTCTGAAAACACCATAGATGTTTTTGGTTTTGTGAAGTATCAGCAAAACCCTACGGATGAAAGCTGAACCCGTTTTGGCGATTCGACTCTATAATATGCACCTTCATCCTTTATGGAAGGTTTTTTTCGGCCTGAATCGAATTATTGAGATACAAGTTTTTTGGAGGAACCCCGTGGACACTATTGGATTTCGTGCTGGTTCTGAAACCCCAAAACGGCGGGGAATGCCTTGCTTTTGGGGGTTGAAAATTCCCAAAGCCGAATCGGCCTGAACACGTGTAAAAGCTTGGATAACCCAAGCGGCTACACAAGGAGACAACTGCGCATCAATCAGTAGTTTAATGACCTAACAATCGGATGATCAATTTTTTCCAAGCGTTTACCTGATGGCTGCAACAACACCTTCAGCTTCTGATTCAGAAAACGCTTCAGGAATTTCCTGCGGCGTTAGGCTACTCGACAGCTAATCCAGGCTATCAATCACGCTGATGCGCATACCCCGAATAAAAAGCCTGCCCTGGCACTGCACCGGATTCGCAATAATTCTTTTGCTGAGATTTTTCAAGGGGCTGATTCCATTGGTTGATGCGTACTGTCTGGAGTATTAAATATTTGCTCAAATAGTGGGCGGTCGCTCTGTTTATCACGCTTGAAGTTGATGGATTATCTCTACGCGTTAAACACCCGGGAATATGTTTTATGCTTCAATTTTGGGCGTATTTGATTGGACGTCAATTTGCATACTAACGGTCCATGGCTTGTGCTGCCGGGCGACTAACTAAGAATATAAGCAACAAATGCTTACCCGTCCGCACGAAATGCTTGTTATAAACCATTCTGCTCAGGTTTCTGGTTCATTAATAAAGCTCTCTTCATAATCCTTCCGGCTAAGTACGGTGTCATATAGACCCACTTCTTCACCCTCATGCTTATTAATTCCGATATATTCCAAACTTGCATCTTCGTAGCGTTTGAACTTGTAAACGGCGTCATTCATCAAAGCGGAGTTGAATACGCCAAGGCTCACTAATAATTCAAAGTCTTTGACTGTTAAGCCAGTTACTTTTTTGAAGAGACCAGGCTCGAGTTGAGTAATCACATCTTTAAGGCTTCTTTCCCTAAAGTCTGTCAAATACATGAATACAGGCACTCGAGTAGCAAATTTGATTAGCTTTTCTTGAATTTGCTTTCTCAAGCTCTTGTATTCCTTTTCTTCGTCTGAAAGTTCCTTTTTTTCTTTCTTGGACAGTTCTCGATCGTTGGCTTCTTTTTTTGCTTTTTTAACGGATTCGGATTTATTGATAATGGTTTCAATGTCCTGATTCAAATTTCTGAAGCCTTCAATGCTCATTAAAGCTTTCATTGCTTCTTCATTTGCCATTAGGCGCGCGAGTGTGTTATTGTCTACATTTACGAGCAATGCACTTTCCCAACGCCTTGCCAATAGTGTTGCGGTTGTGCCACTCATTGCAATGTCTAAAATGCCCGCAGCATCTACCTGTTTCATCGAACTACCGTCATAAGCCAATACTGGCAGAAAGTTGATAAACTCTTCTACGTTCTTTTCTGGATTGGATTCATTTACATTCAATCGACAAGCATAATCGGCAATTTGTCTTAATGCACGGTTGGGGGCAAAGTCAAACACATAACATTCTTCTTTCAAAATCTCTTCTTGGTTCGGTGATTTACTGTCGGGGTTTTTAATTACCCAAGGCGTTTGCACTCGGAAAGCCGCTTGAAAATAGGTTTCTGGACTGGAAGAATTACGCAACATAAAAATACCAGTCCAGGGTTTAACAGAAACGCCTGTGGTGAGCTTACCGCATGAAAGTGTTATCGTTTTTGATTCTAAAGGATTGTCGGTCATTGCATCTAAAACTGGGGGTAATGCATGAACTCCAATTCCTGCTTTTGTACCTGCGGCCACAACTACGGTATAGTCGTGGTAGAACTTGTTCTGTCGCTGTTTGAGCAAATTTTCCATTGCGTGACAAGCTGCCACTGTAGGCAAAAACCAAAAGGTATGATTCAATACATTTAATAAAGGAGCGTGTGAAAAAGGTAGCGGAGGTCTTTTTGCTCCCATTTTCAGATTGTCAACCGTAGTTTCTCTGAATGAACCCCGAATCAAGTCTAACCATTTTTGTACTTCATCTTCATATTTGAATCTGGCTTTTCGTCCTTCCCCTTCGGCTGAAAAAAAGACATTCAAATCGAAACCATCAAACTCACCCATCATTGCGATTTGTCTGATAGAATCTGGTAATTGATAAGTGAGCATTACCATTCGGGGTAGTGAAGCATACGGATTATTTGGTTCCTGCCAGTTTTCTTTGGCTTTTTGCTCGTCTGAGTAGGTCCAATTGAAAATCTGCTCTTCAATAAATTCCCCGGTTGCTATTGCCCTGAATGGAGTACCGGACAAGTACAAATAATGACCTGTAGTTATTGGAAGTATATCCTCGTCGAAATAATCCAGTCCCTCGCCCTCTGCAAATTTTTGTTCCTTTTTATCCTCAGCTTCGAAAAGATCTTTGGCATTTTCCCTCCACGCCCCAAAATGGTATTCATCAAACATAACGCAATCCCAGTTGATGGCATGTACCCATTCATTTTTTGTTTTTATACCACCTGTTTTGGTATTTCTACCGAGATAATCCTGAAACGAGCCAAAACAAACAAAGGGACGATCGGTGTCAACATCTTCAAAATCAAGACCGTTACGCGAAATAAACTGCCAGCCTTCGAAATCAACATGTGTTTTTAAATCTTCTTCCCACGCACTTTGGACGGCTGGTTTGAAGGTAAGCACCAACACTTTTTTCCAACCCATCTTTTTAGCCAATTGATAACTGGCAAAGGTTTTCCCAAAACGCATTTTAGCGTTCCAAAGGAAGTGGGGCGTTCTGTCTTTGTTTTCCTTTTTGAAACTTTTGAAATAAGCAATGGTCTTGTGAACGGCTGCTTCCTGTTCGGGTCGCATGCCGAAAGTAAGCACTCGGTTTTCTTCAGTTTTTTCACCTGTTTTGATTTGGTGAATAGCTCTACGCAAATCATTTAAAGTGCATTTATACCATTCGCCACTTGCGTTTACAACTTTCCATTCTCTCAACAATCGGTGTACTTCGTGGTCAGTGAAAGAACTTCCGTCACGTTTCATTGCCGATTCTTCAAATACAATTTTGTATTGAATCGCTGCCGTACCCAACTGCTCTTTAATACGCAGTTGGGCATTACGGTCGGTGAAACCGATTTTTAGTAAACCCTTGTGCGTAGCCACTCCCACCAACTCATAAGCATAAATGGTTGGATTGGTGGACGGTCGGGGTGGGAAAAATTCTTTTTTATTCATCTGTGCCGTCATTTTGTGATAAATCCATTGGACGAATCATACTTTCTATAAAAGCAATTTCATCTTTTGTTAAGCCATATTTTTTGTATAGTTTTTCGTCAGTCCAAGACTCATCAAAGTTTTGTAAGGGTACAAATTCATATGCTGTTTTAGTAGCGTGTTGCGTGTTCTTTTTTAATGTCAAACAAAAATGAAAAAACTTAGTATTAATATAACCCATCAAATTTTCACATCTTTTCTTTGAAGAAAATGGACCAAAAACTATGTAAGTTTCAGAGCAACAACTTCCGGGCTCAGAATAAATAGGTTTAACTAAATCTGTTTTACTATCTCCACTTCCAACTGCATAAGGAGCTATTACTTTATGTTGGTCTATCCATTGAGAATTTTGAAGGACTTCATTCCGTTTAATATATCCAATATGTTGATTTGCATAGATTTTAATTGAATCTTTGAAAGGCGAATCTTTACCCTTAAAATATGTCCTAAGACCGAATGGTTTAGCTGAACTGATTATTTTGTTCAATGGGTCAAAATTCTTTGCCTTTATTTTTCTAATTATTGGGATTGCCTCATTGTATCTTATGAAAACTTCTGTTCCTTTTTCTAACAAAGGCCTTTTAGAAGTTGATATAAGACTATTATTTTCATAAGTGTTCACTTCACATTCCCCACTATATTCTCTATCCCATAAAAAGTAACAAACGCCACCTTTTATTTCAACTCCAGGGAAACAATCTGAAGCATTTAAAAAATCGTGAATTTTTTTTATTCGTTTATCATTTAACATCTCATTTCTAAATTCATCTAAACCTCTGCCGCCTGCAAACCACCGAGAGGGCACAATCATAGTCAAATATCTAGGATTCAGCTTTTTGGCTTGTGTAATAAATTTTTGATATATAGGTACAGCACCAGCACCTTTACCACTACCATCACTCAATTGATATGGTGGATTTCCAACTATAACGTCAAACTTCATATTGAATATTTTTTTAAGTTTGTCTGTGTGAATAAAATTGTAAGCGTAGGTTTCCAAGGCATCTTCTCGGTCATACACTTCTTGGCTTGCACCGCAATAGGTGCATTTTCCGTTTTGCCAAGTGTGTTTCATTCTTTTGTAGAGAATGTTTCCTTGCTCATCATTAAAGGTTTCGCAAATGGAGTATTTACCATTGGCAGTTTTGGAGCAATACACGCTTCTGCGAGAAAGCAGGGCAGTTAAATCAGTTATGGCAATGCCATACAATTGTTGGCTAAAAATGTGGTTAATGCGTTCCTGCTTGTCGGGTATTTGTGTTTCCAAACCTTTCATCAGTCGCTTTGCCATTTCACGCAAAAACACGCCACTTTTTGAAACAGGGTCTAAAAACTTGGCGTTGGGGTTACTCCACAATTCGGCAGGGAGCAAGTCCAAAATATCGTTTACCAAATTGGGTGGCGTAAATACTTCATCATTGCTCAAATTGGCAAGGCAGGAGAGTACATCAGGGTTATAGTTCGTTTGTATCATCTTCGCCAAGTTTTAAGAAATGAATAAGCGGAAAATCCTTTACAGGTTCGTCAATCGCTGCTGCATTGCCTTCGTCATTGAACATTGCAAACTGGTGCGTTTTCTCCACTAAAAATTTGAACATATAATCTCTTCGTTTCAGCATAGAACCGTTTATGGCACTCCATTCAGAAAACACAATTGGTTGTTTGGTTTCGGGATTAGTAAAGTCTAAAGCGTCACCCCATAGTATGTTTCTGCTCAATAAAAATCTAACAGAACGAATACACTCATTTTTCACTTGCTTGAATACTTTAGAATACCAATCGGTATAAATACCAAGCAAACGGTCTCGGCATTCTTGGGCGTTGTCTTCCAAAATATCCACACCGTAAATACTAGATACAGCAATAACAGAATAGCGTTCCCATTCCATTTGACTTTTACTGTATCGGCTGTCAACTACTGCTAATTTTCGTCTCAACACTTCCGCTAAAAAGTTTCCGTTTCCGCAAGCAGGTTCTAAGAATCGGGAGTCAATCCGTTCCGTTTCGTGTTTCACCAAGTCAAGCATAGCGTTTACTTCACGTTGGTTTGTAAACACTTCCCCGTGGTCAGTAACCCGCTTGCGAGACTTCAAGTGAGAATTATTAGAATTAATTGGCACTAATTAAACTGGTTTGATTAAACAAATTATTTCACAATGCAATCTACAAAAATAATATCAAGTTCGATCTCTTGCTTCTGATTAGTCTCCTTGAATGGTTTATAACTACTTATTGAGCGACTAACAATATACTTCCCCAAGTCACATAAGTAAAGAATTATTTACTTATGCGACGCACGGGTACGTATTAAGTACCTAAAAAGGCACTTAATGACTTGCACGAATTGAGCTCTCCCGGAGTCGTATAAGGAAATACTTATACGACTTCAGTCATCTTAATAAAGCCCCACACAAAAAAAGCAAGGAGCCATGCGATCGATTTGGGATGCCTCAAGCTACCCCGAAACCCAGGTACTGTGTCAAAAGTCAAGTAATTTTTTTCCTTTTAATCTTCAAAAAATGCCATTTCTAGCTCCGGTATGGTAGTATCAACACCGGTATCGCCCTTGGGCGATACCGCGCTGGCGCTCAGGCCGGCCGGCCTGAGCGCCAGCGCGGCATCAAAGGCCTCGTTTTTCTTCCACAAATGGTACATCAGGCACAACAACTTCTTCTGCAAGGCCACATTGGCCTTCATTTTTATCCCGTGCCGGCTGACTAACCGGTCATAATAGTTGTAATAGGGCTGCCGCTTGTGCGACAAAATATTGCCCACCGGCATATACATCGCTGCCCTGATGCGCGCATTGCCCTGTTTCGACATTTTTCTTTTGCCCTTGTGTTTACCTGACTCCTTAACCACTATATCGTAACCCGCATAGCTGATCAGCTGGCTTCTTGACGTAAAGTATTCAAAGCCCAGCGTCTCTGCCAGCACCGTGGAGATTGTAATCAAACCTATCGACGGAATCGACTTCAGCTTATCCACCTTTTCTTCGATCTCCGGATCCGAATCCAGATGCCTGGTGATCAGCTTTTCAAGCTTGGTGATCTGTTTATCCAAGGCAGCGATGGTTTGCTGGACAATCTTGCGCGTATCTTTGATAGCGTAAGCGCTGTAATTGAGAGCGTGAAGCTGGTTTTTGAGCTGGGTCCGCTGTTCTACCAACGCGCCACGGGTACGCGTGAGCTGACGCAGCTCGCTCCAATAGGGTTTAATGCCCCGCCATAGCTGCAGCTTCTTGCGCGCACCCATCAGGGCTAGCCCGCGGGCATCAATACGGTCGGTTTTGTTCTTGAATCCCTCAGACTCATTGAATCTACGCGCCTGACTGGGTAAAACCACGCTTAATGCCCATTCGGGGTGGTTATCAAACAGGTGCAGGGCAACCCGCTCGTAATACACACCGGTGGCTTCCATGGTGATGCGCACCGGTGCAGGCTGTTTGGACTCCCATTTGGTGACCCAGCTGACAAACTTGGGCAGCTCTGCCTGGGTGTTGTTAAACTTTCTGGAGGAGCGTACACGCTCGGTCTGTTCAACAGGGTTATACTCGAGGATGCAGGCCTTGAAGTCGTCTTTTGAGATATCTATGCCAATGGAATAAAACATGACTAATCAATAGTTTAGTGGTGTGTTATTTGCATCCGAAGCAGGATCCTGTCGCATGAATTTCACTCATGAATGGTAGCTTTAGAAACGGGTCTAAGCTCTAGGTACTGTTGTCTTTCAACGCCAGGATACAAGTCTGGTTATGCCTGGCGTGGTTCATCCGGTTAAACCGGTGATTGTGATGCTCCGAGGGTGCCAGACTTGCTCCTATTTCGGTTGTTTGGTTTCTAATCTAACACTTGCCCGATTAGACGCCAATTTGAATCAAAATTAACATATGAGTGATGCTCTCGGAGTTTCACCCAAATAAAAAGAAGGCGGAACATGCACGGGCGCCGGAGATTTAAAGCACATGGCAGCCTGATTTTCCGTAATCTTGCCTGTGTTTGGTATTTTTGCCTTTATTTCTCACTCCTAACTTTTGTTTCTTGATGGTTCTTCGAGCGGTTTTGTGGTTATTGTTTGGGTTGTTTGGTTGTGCGGTACTGCCGGCGGTTTTTAGGGCCGGGGGGGCGTCTGCGCAGGTGTATGAGAACGTGCACCGGCCGAAGCCGGATTTGCGGCAGTTGGATACGCCGCGGTTTCGCGTCATTTTCCCGGCCGGGGAGGAGTCGGCGGCCTTCCGGACCGCGCGGATTCTGGAGGATCAGTACCCCATCATCAAATCACTTGTTGGGGGGGAGCTGCGGCGGTTTCCGGTGGTGCTGAATGCGCACAACGACCTCTCGAACGGCTACGTGACGCCCCTGCATTTCCGCACCGAAATCGAGATTCCGGCCATCAAGGGGCCCGCGCTGAATCCGCGCACCGGCGGCTGGATCGAGAATGTGGCGCCGCACGAGCTGGTGCATGCCCTGCATTTTTCGAACATCCCGGATAACAGCATCCCCCGTTTAGTTTACACGTTCTGGCCCGATATGGGGCGGGCGATGCACGGGGCCGCGCCTTTTGGCATGATTGAGGGCATCGCGGTTTTCCATGAGAGCAATGTGGTGTACGGCAGCGGCGGGCGCGGCAACTACAGCCTGTTCCGCGATCAAACCCGCGCCATGCTCGCCGGCGATGCGCCCTGGTCGCTGGCGCAGCACCTGAATCCGGCGTTCTATAGCTTCCCCGGCAACCGGCACTACACGGCGGGCTTCGAGTTCATCAACTGGCTGCAGTACACCTACGGCATGGAGACGACGCGGCAGAGCATCGAGTATTTTGTGCGCTATCCTTTCTTTGGCTACGGGGCCGCGCTGCGCCATGCAACCGGCAGCCGAACGGGCGCGCTCTACCGCGCGTATCTGTCGGAAATCCGCGCAGCGCTCGACCCCGTCCCGGAGTCCGTTACGGCAACCGCGGCCATCACCCTGCCCAAAACCGCAGAAGACGCGCACATCGGGCGCGCGGTCTGGCTCGATAACGCGCGCATTCTGTTCGCGCAGGGCACGCAGTACAACAGCCGCCCCGGTTTTTATGTCGCGGAGGCCTCCGGCGGCACGCCCCGGCTGCTGCTCGAAACCCGGCAGGTCGGCGACTTCCGGTTCAGCCTCACGCCCGACCGCCGGCACCTGCTCTACAGCCGCTACCACAGCCATCCGTGGTTCGAAAACACGCATATTATGGATGTGTACCATTTCGAAACGGACACGCGCCGGCTGCAGCGGCTCACGGAGGGTGCCCGACTCCACGCACCCGCGTTTGCGCCGGGTTCTTCCGGCGGGTTTTCGGGGGATGTTTTTCCGGGTTTTACCGCGCTTCAGACCGATTCGGAAACGTCGCGGCTGGTCCGTGTTTCCGAGGGGGGAGCCGTAACGGAACTGGTGAGGCTGAAGCCCGACACCTGGGTGCAGGCCGAACCTTCGCCCGCTGAGGCCGGACGCTGGGCCGTGATTGCCAACCGGAACGGGATTCAGGCGCTCTGGCTCGTGGAGGGCGACGACTTCGGCAGCGTGACCGGGCGCAACCCGGATGTCGGCTTCCGCAACGGGGTCGTGCTCGATGCGGCCTGGGCGGCAGACGGAGAGTCGGTGCTGCTCAGCGGCTGGATGCGCGGCACGGAGTCGGCGCAGGTGTACCGCTTCTTCCCCGCCGAAAACGAGCTGGTGCAGCTCACCAACGAACCCTTCGGTGCGACCTCTCCGGATTTACGGCCCGACGGCGGGGCGTTGCTCTACATCGCGCAGGAAGGGCAGAGCCGGGTCATCCGCGTACTTGCGGCCGAACATTTCGGCACCCGCAGCTTTCAGCCCTTCGATTTTCAGCCCGAGCTGCAGGATCGCTTCGCTGCTACGCGCCTCTCCGACTACCGCGAAGCCGACCTCGAAAACTGGACGCTTGGTGCGTACCGCACAGGCTTCGACTGGCTGCGTCCGCGGGGCGTCGTGCCGGTACTCGAACTATCGGAGCGCAGCCGCGAATCCCGTTTCGGCGTGATGATGTCGGGCGGGGATGTGCTGCGTCAGCATTCCTGGCAGGCCGAGCTTACCATCAGCGACCGCCGTCTCTGGGCCGAGATGTTCTACCGCAACACAACGTTTTACCCCGGCTGGCAGATGGAAGCCTACTACCGCCCGCGCTTCACAAATGCGGGCCTGTTTACCGAGCGCGGGGGCGAAGTTTCCCTGCCCTTTTTTGGCCGCATCGAAGACCGCTCCCGAAACAGTTTCTGGCAGTTCAGGCCCGGTATTGCCGCGCGGGAATTTCGCTACACCGACGACCTCTTTATCAGACCCGGACAGCCTGGCTTCGACGGCTGGTTCACGGATGTCTCCCTCAAAGGCTTTGCCGCCCTGTACTGGCGCTGGCAGCAGAACATCCGCGACATTATGCCCAACACCGGCACCGTGCTGTTTGTGCAGGGGGAGCAGTTCGTGTATTCCGACCGCGATGAAGGCGTGCAGGGGATGCGTTTCGGCGTGAATCAGTACCTGAGTCCGTGGCTCAGCCGCAATCACGGGCTGATGCTCGGTGCCGAAGGCCTCACCCAAACCCGCACGCTGCTCTACGGCACCTCCGGCCTGGTCTATGACGGCTTCGAAACCAACATCCTCGCCGGTGCCCGCAACGCTGCCGTACTCCGCGCCCGCTACGCCCTGCCCCTGCGCTACGTAGATGACGGCTTCATCAGCGTGCCCTTCTTCCTCGACCGCGTGTACCTCGCCCTGCAGGCCAACTACGTGCTCGACCTGAACGCCATCGACGGCGCCCCGCTCACGACCGCAGGCCGCGCCGTGTACGGCATCGAGCTCCGGACGAGCTTCCGCCTCTACAACCTCCCCCTCGATATCGGTCTCGGCCTTGGCTGGGAACCTACCCGCGGCAAGGTGCAGGTATTCGGAAATACGCGCTAATGGGGGGATGATGCTTCTTGTTAAGCGGACTTTTGTGTTGCATAGAAAACAAGCAAAGAAGTTTGTGTTCCAAATTTGGCTATATTTGGAACACAAACAATTTTGTTGATCACAGATGGGAGACAAATGAAACCTTACAAACCACAGCGCCTGCCCATTGAAGACCTGGATTGGAGCGCATTTATCGAACTCGTTGGAAAAGCCAACCGATTTGTTGCCCGATATGATGGTTTGCTTCAGTCTGTTGTAAACCCGGAAGTTCTTTTAGCGCCCTTACGGACACAGGAAGCGGTGTTGTCTTCAAAAATAGAAGGTACACAAGCTACACTTGAAGACGTAATGGAATTTGAGGCTGACGCCGACACGCTGCAGTCTGAAAGCAAGTATGGCGACATCCTCGAAGTTATAAATTACAGACGGGCTTTGCTGAAAGGGAAAGAGCAAATGAATGTGCGCCCTATCAATCTAAATGACCTCCTCAAAATCCACGAGATACTGCTGCGTGGTGTACGGGGTGAAAGAAAAGCACCGGGAAATTTCCGGAAGATACAAAACTGGATTGGTTCCCCAGGCAGTACAATGGAACAGGCACGGTTTGTGCCACCCGCTTTTCCTGATATGATGGAGGGGCTTTATAACTGGGAAAAATATCTGCACCATGAGGATAAGGACGTTCTGGTACAGCTTGCTATCGTTCATGCACAGTTTGAAATACTTCACCCGTTTATTGACGGAAACGGGCGCATCGGTCGCATTTTGATCCCTTTGTTCCTGTTTCATAAAGGGATTATTCATCAACCCGTGTTTTACATGAGCCAATATCTCGATAGCAACCGTCAGCTTTATTATGATGCTTTAAAAGAGATCACCGATACCGGACGATGGGAAGGCTGGATACAATTCTTCCTAAGCGGTATAATTCAGCAAGCGGAAAAAAACGTAAAGCAAACCAGAGAAATCATTTCATTGTACGATACCATGAAAACGGTGATGGTTGATAAAACACACTCTCAGTATTCAATACAGTGCCTCGATTATATTTTCAGCCGCCCGGTATTTAACACAAGTGATTTCAACAAATCTTCGGGAGTTCCAAAAACGAGCGCTTCAAGATTGTTGAAGGGCATGGAAGAAAACGGCATAATCAGCTGTGTGCGCAGAGGTGCAGGAAGAAAACCGGGTGTTTTTGCCTTTAGGAAACTATTGGATATTGCAAATCAATAAATCCGGGAACATTCTACGAATGGTCTTTAACGAGCCCGGCATCAAGGTCGTGGATTTACAGAAAAGATTGAACGTTTCCCGGCGAACAATTACCTCAGACCTAAAAAGACTGGATAACCTAATAGTATATATGGGCAGCAAAAAAGAGGGTGGATATAAACCATCCAAAAAACTGTTGCAAACGATTGACCACAATTCTGCGCAATAAACTGCGCAATAAACTGCGCAATAGACTGCGCAATAGACTGCGCAATAAAAATAAATCACAAAAAATTATATTTTCTAAAACGAATATACTACCGATTTTCAAAGAGAATCAGATCACCTCATGCAAAGTATCAGATCATCAATTTTATTATTACGATATGAACACTAACCCTCCGGGTACTATTCCTCCCCGCCTCACCAACTACCTCAGTCTGCTTCCGTTGCTTTTCCTGCTGCTTCTGCTGCTCGCTGCGAGTACCATCACATTCGCGCAACCACAGCAGGGCTGGGTTACGCAGCCGGTTGAGGCGCCGGGAGTTGTGTACGGCACTTTCTTTAGCGAGGCTGCCGGTGAGCTCGTCAGCTACCATGTGCTGCTGCCGCCCGGCTGGTCAGCCGACGCTAATGTGACCTACCCGACCGTCTATTACCTGCACGGCAGCGGGGCTCCGACAACGACCGGCATCCCCATTGTTTCGCAGATGTTTCGCAATGCTATGCTTGCCGGCGATATGCCCGAAGCTCTCGTAGTGTTCCCGAACGGACTGCCCGAAGGCATGTATGTCAATGCCAAAGACGGCTCGCAGCCCGTCGAGACCGTCCTCATTGAGGAGCTGATTCCGCACATTGAGTCTGCCTACCGCGCTATCCCGCAGCGGCAGGCACGCATTGCGGAAGGCTGGAGCATGGGCGGCTACGGCGCAGGTCGTTTCCTCTTTAAATTTCCGGAGCTGTTTGCCGGCGGCTCCATGCTCGGTGCCGGACCGCTGCAGCTCGACCTGCTTGCCGACGGGCCCGGTCTTGTGCCGCTGCCCATCCGGCTGCGAATCTTCAACGAAGTCTTCGGCGGCGATCAGGATTTTTTCGAAGCCCAAAGCCCGTGGCGGCTCGCCGAAGTGTACGCCGCGGATCCCGCCTTTCCCGTAAAGCTCCGGATTGCCGTCGGCGACGAAGACCACGTTTTCCCCGCGAATGCGGATTTCCAGGAACACCTGAGCGCGCTCGGTATTGAACATGCCTGGTACGTTTTTGAGGGGCTGGCCCATCAGGCGCCGGCTGTGCTCAGCGCACTTCAGCAGGCCGGGGGCTGGGCTTTTTATCAGGAAATCTTCGGGCAATTCGTTTCGGCCGAAGCCTCCGCGCCCGAGCTGCCCCAAACCGCACGCCTGCTCAGCAACTACCCCAACCCCTTCAACAACCGCACGGTCATCCGCTTCGAACTCCCGGAAGCTGCCGAAGTAGTCATCACCCTGCACGACGCGCAGGGGCGGCGCATCAGCCGCGTGGGTTCGGGCAACTATCCCGCGGGTACGCATCAGCTCACTCTCGACACGACCCGTCTCGGCCTCACGAGCGGCGTTTACCTGTTGCAGCTCACAACCGGGCAGGCCTCGGACAGCCTGCGGATTACCCTGCTGAAGTAAAGCAACTCCGGCCACGCTGTAAGAAACGGCCCCCCGAAACCCCGCCTGCCCGACTAATTCCATCATGTTGTTTTTTGGGGAAACGCCTTGCGCATCACTGGGTGCAGTGCTGGTTCCACGCACCCCAAATCGGTCTCATTGCTCCTTGCTTTTTGGGAGTGGTACACAAAGGCGCAAAGACCGGGATTTTGCAGGGACGCATGCCCGAATTGTTTTGAACAGGATTTATAAGATTCACAGGATGAACAAGATGGCACCGATCCCGGAACATGCCCCGTAACCGCAGAGGCGCACCCATGTGGCCGCCCGGCGAGGGCCGGAATCAATCCCGGAATCATGCACGGGGGTGTCCCGCCCCAAAGTTCGAATGCCCCGTAACCGTAGGGGCGCACCCTCGTGGTCGCCCCCCGGAGACCGTTATCAGGATCGGAATCACGACCACGGTTATCCCGCGAGCGCCGAAGGCGCGCATGCGGTACGGGCGTAAGCCCCCAGCAAACCCGCACAAACCGACGAGAGAGGGTAGTAGCCCTGAAAGCCTAAAAACGACGTCTTTCATCACCGCGCAGCCCTGCAATTTCAACCCCGTAGCCGATCAACCCCAAAAATGAGAACGGCCACAGCGAGACCCGGATAGAAAGGTTCAACACCCAGCCATGCATAGGAAAAAAGGTCGTCTCCGGTTTGGATGCCCATCATCATCCAAAAAAAAGAAACACTGAACGCGCTTACCAAAACAGCCAAGGCTGCCGCCGGACTAAGTCGAAAAAAGGGCAGGTACACCCCGAGCACCGGCAGCAGCAGCGCGGGGATCACGAGACTGCCGATCACGTACCAAAGCTCAATGACGCTCGGGAACAGCAGTGAAAATACCAGCGCCAGAAAAGCCGCGATGAACGTCCCGGCCCGAACCCGCGCGATGCTGCTGTCCATCCATCCGAAACCGGCAACCGATTCTGTTCTCCGCATCACATCGCGGCCCAGGGTCTGACCGGCAATAAACAGGAAGCTGTCCAGGGTAGACATAATTACGGCTACGAGTCCGGTGATGAACAGGCCGAAAAGGCCGGCAGGCAGCAGCAGGGCAGCAAGCTCGGGATAGGTCGCTGTTGGATTGGCCAGCTCCGAACCCAGCAGCACCACGGCATAGAGGCCGGTCAGCACGGTGAGCATATCGAAAACGGACCAGAAACCGACCGAAATCAGAATGCCGCGACGTGCTACAGCGGGTGTCGCGGCCGCCGCTGAACGCTGATGAAAGCCAGGATCGACGAAGGTCCACATCGCAATAAAAAACCACACGAGGATAAAAAGCAGCGGAAATCCGCCGGTAAGGTCGGTGTGCGACTCCGGCAATTGCGGCCAGATTGCTGCCGGTGAGCCTGCGTAGGTCCATGCAAAAACAAGCAGCATCACGAAGCCGCCGTACATGAGCACGAGTTGGAGCAGGTCGGTTCTGACGACCGAAGCGAAGCCCCCCAGACTCACGTAGGCTGCCGAAAAAAGCGCCGCAAAAGCAGCAAACCAGAACCAGCTTTCAGCGCCAGTGATGAGCTGCGCAATCACGCCCAGCATGAGGATGTAGGGCGCCGGGTTTACCAGCAGGAAAACCCCGAGAGCGCCCGCGAGACCGGCTTTCGGGCCATATTGCTGTGTGAGGGCTTCCGGCAGGGTCAGGGCCGTACTCTGTCGGATTTTCCCCGCGAGAAACAGGGCGTACAACACTGCAAATACATAGTAGGGGAAAGCGAACATCAGCCACTGCGAGATGCCCGCAAGATAGGTGAACTCGCCTACGCCGAGAATGCCGCCGTACCAGGTTGCGACGAGCGTTGCCACAAAAGCGGGCAGGGTGAGGCGGCGGCCTGAAAGCAAAAAGCCGGCTTCATCACCGGCCTTATGGCGGGCATATTTGCGCCGGAAGGTCAGCAGGCCCAGCAGCGCAAAATAGGCGAGCAGCGGTATCCAGTCTAAAGCTTCAAAGGCCATTGGCTGGGCAGCATCAGAAGGAGGGTTCCGCTTTCGTGACGAATCGTGACCTTTTCGGCAACGGCTTCGTTCGAGGACCCGTCGCGAACGCCGTTTTCGAGCGCCTCGCCCGAAAGACTGAACTTAAGCCCGCTGGTATGGATGCCTTCCACGCGGCCCGTCAGCGGAAACAGGGAAACGATGGTTCCGGGTTTGGTCCGGAATGAAAATTCAGGAGGCAGCACAAAGGTGATGCAATAGTCATCAAGCAGCAGCAAGTGCTCAAAATCAGGGTTGAAGCGCTGCATGCAGCTCAGGTTTTTGAGGGTGTGGTCGAGGCGATAGCCGGTGCCGCCGGCTATCACAACTTCTTTCGCCTGTAAATTGCGGCTTAGCATAAGCGCCTTTTCCAGGTCGTTGGTTTCCTGATCGCCCATGCGCAGCAGGGTTGAACCGGCCTCTACTACATCCTGCAGGGGATTAAAGCTGTCCATATCACCGATGATGTAATCAGGCTTTATCTGCGCATCGCGTAAGGTGAAGGCACCCCCGTCCGCAGCGATGACTTTATCACTCCAGTGTTTCAGTTTGTGCAGCAGCGGGAGGGAAGGTGGCTGACCATTACCGCAGATTAAAATATTCATAGTCCGGATTCATCTGTAAATTTGAGTTTATGGGGATGATACGCAGTGTCCAGAAGGGTAGCTGGCGCGTTTCAGGATGATTTTATGCTGTGCCGCCGCTCACCTATTTGCCGAACAGGTAAAACAAAAAGCCTGCCCCGAACAGCAGCAGCCAGAGAATGACCGGCCCGTTCATAACAATGGCGATCACCCCGCCCACAATACAGGATCCTGTGATGATGGCGCTTTTGAGGCCTTCGAGCGGGTTTTCGTTACGGGGGTTGTTCACCCGTTCATCCAGATAGCGCATGCTGTCAGCAAAGATTTTGGGCAGGCGTACCGCCATATCTATAAACTCAGGGGCACCGCGCATCAGCTCGCGGGTAAGGGCTCGGGGACTGAACTGTTCCTCAAAAATTTTAGCAACGTGCTGCTCCGACACGCCCGGCACGTCAAGCTTGGGATCGAGCATCTGTCCGACGGATTCGAATGTGATGAGCGCCTTCACCATGAGCGTCATTTCCACCGGGAAGAACACCCGGTGCCGTGCCCCGATGCCCAGCGATTCCACAATCATCTTGCCCATGCTGAACCGTCCGGTTTTGGTCTGCTGAAAAAAGCGACGCAGCAAATCGGTCACCCCGCGCCGGAAGGCCTGCAGATTCCCGCCTTTGCCCACGCTCGCCATGGCGGTCAGGTAGCGTGCAGCACCCTCGATATCGCCGGTTACAAGCGCGTGGAAATAGTAGAGCATTTGCCGGCGGGTTTTCTCCTCAAAGCGTCCGACCATCCCCAGATCAATAAAACCAACCTTGCCTTCCGGCAGGATGAACAGGTTGCCGGGATGCAGGTCGGCATGGAAAAATCCATCCTTAAAAAGCATTCGGATGATGCCCGCAGCTCCGTTATAAATCAGCTTTTGGCGGTTGGTTTCGGTGAGATACTCCACGCGGGAATCGCCCGGTTTGTAGCCTTCGAGCAGCTCCATCACCAGCATGTTCTCGTTGCTGTACTCGCGGTAAATTTTCGGGAATACCACGCCGGGATAATCAGCAAAGTTGACCTGAAAGGTCTCGGCATTGTCGGCTTCGTTAACCAGATCCACCTCTTTGGCCGTGAAATCACAAAATTCACTGATCAGTCGCTGCGGCTGATATTGCGGGATGATGATTTCGAGGAAATAGCCCAGCAGCGTTAGCAGGTTGATGTCTGTGAGGATGGTGTCACGTATACCCGGCTTCACAACCTTAATGACAACCTTCTCGCCGTTGAAAAGCCCTGCGACGTGCGTCTGCCCGATAGATGCCGAACCCAGGGCATCGGGATCGATGTAAGTGAAGACTTCCTCCAGCGGATCGCTCAGGTTGAAGCGGATGAGCTCTTCCATGACCTCAAAGGGTACCTCGGGCAGGCGGTCGAGCAGGTTTTTGAGCTCCTCGGTTACAATTTTGGGAAGGATGTCCTCCCTAAGCGATAACACCTGCCCCAGCTTGATATAGGTCGGTCCCAGCATTTCAAGCCGCCGGCGGAGCTGTACCGGAAAGAGCTCATTCCGAAGTTCTTTCTTGACAAAGGGCGTAACGAGCAACGCAAAAAAACGAAGCCAAAACGAGCGCAGGCCGCGCTTACGGTCACGCGGCAAACTGTTCCGGAAGGCAAGTAGCCCGCCGAGTAAAAGGCCGATTACGTGCCGGTTTATGAGGAAGAAGCGCGGGATTACCCCTTTGTAGGGCGCAAGCGGATCTATCTTATAGGGCGATTTCCTGCGCCCCTCGCGATGCTTTTTAGCCTGCCGCTTGAGCTCCTCTATATAGGCGTCCTCTGACTCAGAGGACGGACTATTGTTTTCCGTATGCGGCTGATTTTTATGTAGGGTACGTAAGCTCAATTAAAGCGGCTTTGGCCAGGTGAAATGGGATGTCGCTTAAACAGCGCATAATACGAAAAAAAACATCGCTGTTTTGTTTCAGCCCCATCCTTTTGAGTACCTAAAAGCTTGTCCTGCCTTGTGTACCTGAGGCGCGCGGTTTTCACGGAACGATGTTAAGCTGCCCTACATTAGATTAAGTGAACTACCTATTCACAACAACTTAGGAGCTTTATGTTAGAAAAACTCGCACATACATCTATCGGACTTGGCTTTGCTTCCATTGGACTCACCATTGCAACATGGGCTAAAGAGAAAGGGAAATCAGAACAAGAGCGCGCCCACGCTGAGCGTTTCGGAAATTTCGTTGGCCTATGGGCTCCAACTTTCTTTCTCTTAGGTATCTACCTGCTGAAACTCCGTGAGCTCGGATATGACTCCGAAGCCGAAAAACTCGCAGACGAGATTCAGGCCTTAAAAGAAAAAATAGGCTGATTCCTCTCAACAGCTTTAAAGCCGCAGGCAATTTTGTCTGCGGCTTTTTTTATGGGATGGTCACTTTCCCCGTAAACGGATACCTTCTGCAACCGGCCAAACCCTGCTTTTCCAAAATCCACCGCGGTAAGAGCGCTTCCTGTCTTTTGCAAAAAAGGACTTGATAAGTGTATCAGATTTTCAGTATTTCACAGGCTTATAAGATGCGCCCCAAAATGCGCTTCGCATAACCCTTCTCTTACCAACTCCATATGGACAATCAAACTGATGCATCCGGAAAAAAAAGTGCTTTACAGCGCTTTCTGGATTTTATTGAAGTAGCCGGCAACAAGCTTCCTGATCCGGCAGCCCTGTTTTTTATTCTGCTCCTCATTGTCTGGTTCTTATCCTTAGTGCTTGCCCCATTCGATTTCGGTGAAGTCGACCCCCGTACCGGTGAAGCCCTCCGCGTTCAGAGTCAGCTCACCGGTGTACAGCTGGCCGCCTTCCTGGCCGGCATGGTGAACACCTTCGTAACCTTTGCCCCGCTCGGTATTGTACTTGTTGCGATTCTCGGGGTCGGCCTTGCGGAAAACTCCGGCTACATCAACGTAGCGCTCAAAAAGCTGCTCGGCGTAACGCCAAAAGCACTGCTTACCCCAATGCTCATCCTGGTAGCCATCGTGAGCCATACCGCGGCTGATGCCGGCTATGTACTGGTGATTCCGCTGGGTGCGGTCATTTTCTACGCGGCCGGGCGACATCCGCTGGCCGGTATTGCGGCAGCTTTTGCGGGGGTTAGCGGGGGCTTTAGTGCCAACTTCGTGCCTTCCGGTATTGACCCGCTGCTGATGGGCTTCACCCAAAGTGCTGCGCAGATTTTTGACCCGAACATTCAGCTGAACCCGCTCAACAATATCTTTTTTACCGGTTTATCTTCCTTTCTGATTGTTGGCGTAGGCTGGTACATTACCGATAAAATTGTTGAACCCCGCCTTCAGGGCGTCGAAGTTGATGCCGATGAAGAAGACCTTCCCAAACTGGAATCGGTTTCCCCGAAAGAAAGCCGCGCGTTTTGGGCTGCTACCTTTGCCATGTTTGCTGCTATTGCTGTACTGGTAGTCTGGGCCATCCCTGAAGACTCTGCCCTCCGCGGACCAGATATGGCCAATCCGGATCAAATGTCGCTGGTTTCCTTCTCTGCACCCCTTATGCAGATGATTGTTCCCCTCATTTTCATCTTTTTCGCCCTGCCGGGCATTGTGTACGGCTACATGTCGGGCACCTTCACCAAATCAAAAGATGTGATTGACAGCATGAGTCAGGCGATGGGAACCATGGCCTACTACATGGTTATGGCGTTTTTCTGTGCCCTGTTTATTGATGCATTTGCAGAATCCAACATCGGTATCCTGATCGCGCTGAAAGGGGCTAATTTCCTGCAGGAGCTGCAGTTGCCGGGTGCAGTGACCATTGTGGGTATTATTCTTTTGACGGCCTTTGTAAACCTGCTTGTTGGTTCGGCTTCAGCAAAGTGGGCGCTGATTGCCCCGATTTTTGTACCCATGCTTATGGGGCTTGGTATTTCTCCTGACCTTACACAGGCCGCCTACCGTGTTGGTGATTCCGTCTCAAACATCATCACCCCGCTGCTGCCCTACTTCCCGCTTGTTGTAGTATTCTGTCAGAAATATGTGAAGTCAACCGGTATCGGTACGCTGGTTTCCATGATGCTACCCTACTTCTTTATCTTCCTGGTTACGTGGACAATCTTCCTCCTTGCTTATTGGGCTATTGGCATCCCGCTGGGTTTACAGGCAAGCTTTGTATACCCCGCTCCATAAATAACAGCTAAAACATGTTTAGCAAAGGCTGCTGTGCAAATTCTGCGCGGCAGCCTTTTTTGTTTTGCTCACAAATACAGTACCTATTTTTTTTACAGCTCCGGTATGTATGTTTATTATCTTGCCATTTAAGGTTAATTTTCCAATACTTTATTTGCCTCAGGAAAAGCTTCATTATTCAACGCTACCCCTCAGTCTTTAACGGTACACTAGCGGTGATGCACAACCGATGAATCAGCACAATACGAAATCTACGGACAAGCGCGCAGTAAGCGAAGGAGACTTTGGGTTTGAGCCTGAAGCTTTCTGCGACGGCCTATGGACCTGGACTACCGGCGAAGACGATGAACTTCGGCTAAGCGATGGCGCGATGCACACACTGGGGTATGCGGATGAAGCCGAAGTACCCTTGCCTGCAGCACGTACCCTGTTGCATAGAGACGATCTGCTAAAAGCTGCGGCGGTCATCCGGCGGACCGCAGAAAGCGGAAAGCCCGGCACAAGCTGCTCTTTTTGGGCAAGACTGCGTACTGCTTCAGGCACCTGGCTGCCCTTCAGGTTTTTGGGAAAACTGGTACATAAGGGAGCTGACGGCAAATCGAAACTCGCAGGTACCCTCTATCAGGAACATGAAGACGAAGAAACAACCGGCAGTCCCGAAAAAGATAATCAGTTGAGCCTGTTCGAATCGCTGTATTCGGCATCACCGATTGGAATTGCCCTCAACGACTTTGAGACCGGAGCATTTGTCTTTGTAAATGACAAACTGCTGGAACCTACAGGTTATACCCGGGAAGAATTTCTGAAACTATCCTATTGGGACACAACGCCGCAGGAATACAAACCGCAGGAACTCAGGGCGCTTGAACAGATGCAGCAAACGGGGCGCTATGAAACCTTCAGGAAGGAGTATATCCGCAAAGACGGCAGCCGCTATCCCGTTGAACTCCGGGGCTTTACAACTGTTGGGGAAAACGGCGAAAAACAAATCTGGTCGTTTATTGAAGATATCAGCGACCGGGTAAATACCGAGAAAGCGCTAAAAAAAAGCCGGGATGAAGTGCGGCAGGTCAATCAGGAACTCGACGCCGTGCTTCAGGGAACCGGTATCGGGATATGGGTTTTGAACATAGCCGACGGCAGCCTCGAATGGAGCCCGTACCTGCTCCGCATGCTGCAGTGTGAAGATGTGGAATCCTTTGACTATGCCTTCTGGGCTTCCCTCATCCATCCCGACGACCGCGACCATGTAGAGCAGTCGTTCAAAGATTTTTTGGAACAGGATCTTCCCTATGATGTGGAATACAGGGTCATTCTCCCCGACGGCTCACTGGTGTATCACCGGAGTAAAGCTGTCAAAATAGCTCAGGATGGTATTTTTACCCGTGTAGTTGGCACAACAGAAGAGATCACCCGAAGAAAGCAGGATGAAGAGGAATTACTGCGAACACGGAGTCTGCTGATCGAAACCAACCGCGTTGCGCGTGTTGGCGGATGGGAATTCCTGCCTGATACCGACGAGATCCTCTGGAATGACACCCTGTACGAAATCTTTGAGATCGACACAGGTACGCCGGTTGATCAGCCTTTTATGCTCGGCCTGTTTACGGAGGAAAGCCGGGAAAAACTGCTACAAGCTGCCGGTGTTGCCGCTACCGATCATCAGCCGTATGACCTTGAGCTGCAGATCATCACACAAAAAACAAAGCAGCGGAAGTGGGTGCGCGCTACCAGTACGCCGGTTGTTGAAAAGGGCAAAATTGTGCGCTATTTCGGTATTGTGCAGGATATTGACCAAAGTAAACGACTACTACTCGAACTCGAAGACTCCCGCGAAAAGCTGCACAGCGTTTTCAATGAACTTACGGACGCCGTTTGGTCAGTAACCCTGCCTGATTACCGCCTGAGGTTAGCGAGCCCTTCTGTAGAAAAACTGTTTGGATACACCGTTCAGGAGTGGTTCGAAAACCCGGGTCTTTGGTCGGAAATGATTATTGAAGAAGATGCCGCAATCTACGACGAAATCATGATGGACCTGAATAAACAGGGCATCTATGACCAAAACTATCGGGTACGAACCAAAACCGGCGCGATCAAATGGGTCCGGAATCAGGGCCGAATCATCGTGGATGAAAACGGGCAGCCCCAGCGCCTTGATGGCATCATTTCTGACATCACAGCACTCAAAGAGGCCGAGTACAAAATTTTTAAAAGCGAAAGGCAGCTTGCCGCACTGCTGGAAACGCAAAACAGCTTTATCATCCGGCTGGATGCTTCCGGAAAAATCACCTATGCCAACCGGAAATTTGCGGAAAGTATGGGCGGCCAGGATTCAGCAGGCAAGACTTCTTGTTCGGGGGTTGATTTCGCAGAGGTTATTACGCCGGAAGACCTTCCCAAATTTAGCGAGGCTTTGGCGCAGCTTACCCAAAACCCGGAACAGCCGGTGCAGCTTGAGCTCGTAAAAAAGTGGGCATCAGCGGAAGGGGCGGTCATTCTCTGGGAGTTTTCTGCGATTCCGGATGAAGCGGGAAACCTGACCGAGATTCAGGGGAACGGGCTCGATTACACCGAAAAAAAAGCTGCCATCCGGGAGCTTGAGCGAACATCCATTCTTCTAAATGATGCGCAGCGGCTCACAGGAATTGGCGCCTGGGAGCTGGATCTTGAATCAGAGCGTATATCCTGGACCGACGAGGTGTACCGCATTCATGAGGTGGAAAAAGGTACGGATATCATGCTGCTTGATGGCATCAGTTTTTATCACCCGGATGATCAGCCTGTTATTCGTGAAGCGGTGCGTAAGGCCATCGAAGCGCACGAGCCCTATGATAAAGTCTGCCGCTTCATCACGGCAAAGGGCAATCACCGCTGGGTCAGGGCTTCCGGCTACCCGATTGAAAAAGATGGCAAAGTGACACATCTTATCGGTGCTTTCCATGATATCACAGATATTGAAGCCGATAAAGAGCGCATCCGGCAGGAGCAGCAGTTTTCCGGACAGGTGCTGCAAAACATGTCAGACGGTTTTGCGCTGGCAGATGCCGCAGGCGTGCAGCAGCAAGTAAACCAGGCCTTTTGTGAAATGACGGGATTCAGTCAGGATGAGCTTATCGGGCTAAGACCGCCTTACCCCTACTGGCCGGAGGAAAAAGCTAAGGAAATCCAGGCCGTACTTGGTCAGACTTTAACTCATTCAGTACCGGCAGCTGCGCATGAACTCACCTTCTGCCGCAAGGACGGAACACGTTTCCCGGTCTTGGTTTCCTGCAGTAAACTGACTGATCAGGATGGTCATATCCTGTTCACTTTTTCCAACATCCGGGACATCACCGCTCAAAAAGAATACGAGCGCGCCCTTGAGGCCAAAGAGAAAAAGTGGAAATCCTACATTCAGTCAGCCGCCTACGGCATTATGGTAATTAACAATGCCGGCGAAATCCTTGAAGCTAACCCAGCGGTCTCAGGCTTAAGCGAATACCCGGCATCCAATATGACTGGCCTTTCGGTTTTTAGCTTTTTGGATGAGGAAGAGAAAGATAAAATCACAGCATCCATCAGTCAGGTTTATGCTGTCAAGACAACCGAACTTGAGGTCAGCATTCGTACCCGGACCGGTCAGAATAAACTTCTATCCGTTTCCGCTGTAGCCCTCGACAACGGAGACATTATGCTCATTCTGACGGATATCACCCGGCAGCGAGAAGATGAGATGAACCTCATACGGAATCAGAAAATGCTGCAGGCTATTGCGCAGGCGACCGCTGGTCTGCTTGCTGAAACGGACACTGCTGCTGCCATTCAGGAGTCCCTGCTACCCGTAGCGAAAGCCCTTGACGCGCAGCAGGCTTATATTTTAGATCTGGAAAAAAGTGCGCACGGAACACTTTTCAGCCACATTTATGAGTGTTACACAGACGATCGCATGCCTGTTAAAGGCTTTCCGGAGCTGCAAAATCTGCCCATAGATCTCTTTGGTGATGTTGCGCCACTGCTTGAGAACGGTCAGACCTTTCAGGCGGTCCGGGAAGACTTTAAGGAGGCTACAGCCATTACCCAAATTATGGATGAACAGGGCATCCGGGCGTTAATTCTTGCCCCTGTTCAGCTGAATGGCAAAACCGAACTGATTATCGGGTTTGACCGCCTTCACAGCCCGAACCTATGGAATGAGAATGAGCAGGCGCTGCTACTAAGCTATGCAGGCAGTATTGCAAGTGCTTTGCAGCGAAGCCAGCTGCTTGAAAGTCTTCGCGAATCCCGTCAGCTCGCCGAAGTCGCCAACAAAGCCAAGTCTGAGTTCCTGGCTAATATGAGCCATGAAATCCGGACCCCTCTTAACGGCATTATCGGTTTCACGGAGCTGCTGCAGGGCACCACCCTCAATGCCGTTCAGCAGCAATATGCCCAAAACGTGCAGCTTTCAGGAAAAGCCCTGATGGAAGTGATCAACGACATCCTGGATTTCTCTAAAATTGAAGCCGGGAAACTTGATCTCGAAATTATCGAAACCAACCTGCGTTCCTCTCTGGAAGAAAGCTGCGACATTGTAAGCTATCAGGCTGCCACCAAAGGTCTTGACCTGATCCTGAATATTCCGATTGATTTGCCGGAGCTGATAGAAACAGATCCGGTTCGTTTTAAACAAATTTGCATCAACCTGCTGAACAATGCCGTCAAATTCACCGAGAAGGGTGAAATTGAGCTCACGGCCGGGTTTACCTTTCTCAACGAGGAGCAGTCCCGTGCACGTTTTGAGATTGCGGTCCGAGACACCGGAATCGGCATCTCAGCGGAACAGCAAAAGAAACTGTTTCAGGCATTCTCACAGGCAGATACCTCCACAACAAGAAAGTATGGGGGCACGGGCCTTGGTCTTAAAATAAGCGCGCTGCTTGCGGAAAAACTGGGCGGCACGCTCGTGGTAGACAGTGAGGCGGGAGCGGGCAGCAGGTTTTCTTTCACCTTTGAGAGCAATTGCCGACACAATGAAACGCAAGAGCCGGATTTACCCGCCGTTGCCGCGCGAAAAGCACTTGTCGTTTGCCGCAATGCTATTAACCGAAAACTGCTCCAACGCTCTCTTGGCAGATTCGGCATAGCATCCGATGCCGCTCCCAACGGCTTTGAAGCCATGTCCAAACTGGAAGCAGAATCTTACAGCCTTCTTTTTGTGGATCGTGATATGCCCTACCTCGACGGTATGGATACCGTGCGCATGATTCGCACCAAGCTGAAACACCTGCCTGATCAGGCCACACTTATCACGGTAATGCTCTACAACGGCATTCACACACAGGAAAACGAGCAGCAACTGCAGGAACTTGGCATTCGCTATCACCTGAGCTATCCGCTCAAAAAAGGGGATATTCTAAAAACCCTTACGGCAATCAATGCTATGCTTCAGCCTCAGGCGGCCTCATCGGAAGCCGGAACCAAAGCTGCCGGTGAGAAAAATAAAAGCATGGCTTTAGACACAGCTCAGGAACTTCCCCCGGCTCCAATGGTTCCACAAGCCACCATTTTAGTTGTTGATGATGTGCCGATGAATATCCTGCTGTTCAAATCGCTTGTGGAGGGCATTTATCCGGAAGCTCAGATACTTGAAGCAACAAACGGGCGGGAAGGCGTGGAGCTCGCCGGCCTGCATAAACCTGATATTATTTTTATGGACGTGCAGATGCCCGAAATGGATGGTATGGAAGTCACAAGAAGAATACGGGCATTTGACACACAGGTACCAATTGTTGCCCTTACAGCACGTGTGCTCAAAGATGAGCAGGACGACACCATGAACAGTGGTATGACGTACTTTCTCAGCAAGCCGATTAACACCGCTGAGCTGGAGACGGTGCTGCGCACCTGGCTGCGTATCTGAAAAGTTTGCTGCTCAGCGAAGGTGCCGCCTTGCCTGCTGGCGTACCGGAGAATCCGTGCGGAGGTTAACAATAAACCGGAACTGCTCCTCCGCTTCTCTTGTCCGGCCAAGCCGCTCATACAGCCGGCCAAGCTGATACCGGGCACGAAGCTGCTGTACACGGACCTCTCCCTTTTCAAGCGCTGGGGCAAGTTCAAGGGTTTTGCGCAGGTATTGCTCAGCCTGCCCCAGCTGACCCATCCTGTAATAAATGAGCCCGCGCAGGGTATAAATTTCTTCTTTGGCTGCGGTGTCAGACTGTGCGACTGCGCGCTCAAGGGCCTGTCCGCTAAACTGAAGGGCTTCCTGAAACCGGCTTTGCTGGTAATAACTGCGGAGCATCAGACGGTTAAAAAAAAGATTTTGGGGATATTCCGCCATCAGGCGGTTCAGGTACACTTCAGCGGTTTCCGGATCATTTTCATAATGGAGCCAGATATGTGCCAGGAAATACACGGCTTCAGGCACCATAAATGCACTTTCTTCAGCTGCATTACGGAGCAGAGCAAGGCCTTCCTCCATATCACCGGCCGGGACCATCCACGAAATGACGCGCACCAGGCGGTATTGTTCATGGAAAAATGCCGTGAAATAGCTGTATAAGCCCTCCCCAAACTGCAGATCAGGCAAATCGGGCTGCAGCTGCCCTACACCGTTGAGCAGGTTGATGGCCTGCCTGCCATGTACCAGGGAACGGTACCAGGCACCACGGTTGGCATACAGCCGCGCCAGGAAACCGTGTGCAATGGTTTTGACGACAAGCGCATCAAGGTTTTGACGTTCGCGCCGCAGCGTTAAATCAGCGGATCTGATGCTCAGCTCCATTTTTTCGATAAAAGCTGCATCATGGGCTTCAGCCTCCAGATCGGACAGGATGAGCCACCATAGCGGCAGAGCATCCCAAAGTGCTGCCACCGGACGGGCCCGCTCCTGCGCAAACCAGGACGCAAGCAGCTCGGCTGAAGCGTCAAATTCCTGGTTATACAGCAGGCGCGTCGCCTCTTGTACATCCGCTATGAAATCCGGCTGCAACAGTAAAAACTGCGGGCTCTCCGGCTCTTCCTGTTGCGGGAGTTCAGCTGCAGAGAAACCAAGGGGCAGGGCCTCGGTTTTCGCCGCACTTGCGGTGATTTCTGTAAGGAAGCTAAACCACAGAAGCGCTGACAGCAGGGCAATAGAGAGGCGCATAGTACAGGCTTTTCGCTGAAACAGAGAACAGCTTCACAGGTTCTGTAAGGCCTGCGAAGCTGTTTTGATGTTTAAAGGTTGTGGCTGATAAAGTAGGTTTCCAGCCATTCTACCGTTTTGTCTATAACGGTGAGAAAATGCGGCGGCACATCGTCTTCATTCCAGGGATGTGAGCAGCCAAAGGTGTGATCGGCACCGTTGATCATGATACGCTCCTTTTCGGGACTGCGGCATACCTGATACAACAGCTCGCTGTTTCGCATGGGCACGGCCGGGTCCTGTGTGCCGTGAATAAAGCAGCAGGGGATCATCAGGCTCTGCACACGGGTTGAAGCGACAAGACGGGAGGCATTTTCAAGCAAATCATCATAAACCACTTTGTCAATGCGCATAAGCTGACCTGTGCGGGCATTCTGAATTTCGGTGTAGCCCTGTTTTTCCCAGTCGGCTTTCATATCATCCGTGAAGTGCTTGGTGTAATCTGCAACGGCGGCCCAGGTTATTACCGTAGTGACTTCGGTGAATTCAGCAGCGGCAGCAATGGCCGTATGTCCGCCGCGGGAATGTCCGATAATGGCGACTTCGTCAGTTTCCAGGGTTGCAGAACCGGTCTTGATTTTCTGGGTCTGCAGGGCGTCGATGACCGCACGTACATCTTCCAGATCACGGGAAAATGTTTCCCTGGCAAACAGATCGAGGCGCGTAAAATCTTCGCTATGGCCTTCGGTGCCGTTGTGGGAAAAATTCAGGGCAATGACTGCGCAACCACTGCGCGCCATTTCAAAACAGGCGTCGGGAAAGGCACCCCAGCTTTTAAAGCCCTTAAACCCGTGCAGGAACAGCACGACGGGCAGGGAGTTGACCGCATTTGAAGGGAGATACATATCATAAGCAATCTTAAGGCCGTCTTCCGCGGTTATCGCCCCTGATTCCTTTTTTATTGAGCCATATTTCATAAGTTCAGTGTTTTTTTATCCAATAATTTAACGAGTTGGCGCAGCTGGAAAATCTCTTTACGGCTTAAACTGCGCCATTTTCCGGATCTGAGATCATCAATTTCAAGGCCGGCATATACAACCCTTTTCAGAGAAATCACTTCCGCATTAACAGCCGATATCATGCGCTTTACCTGATGGTTGCGTCCCTCAATAATAGACATTCGGATGACATTTGCAAGTACCGGATGCCGGTCCACTTTGTAGGCCCGCGCAGGGCCGTCTTCCAGCTGTACACCGTTACGAAGCGCCGTGATCTGCTCATCCGATAAGATCATGTTGGTTTCGACCTGATACACTTTCCGGATTTTGTAGCTGGGGTGCATGAGCCGGTGCGCGAGTTCGCCATCGTTGGTGAGGAGCATGAGCCCCGTAGTGTTGCGGTCGAGCCGGCCAACGGGGTACACCCGCTTGCCTGTGGCTTTTTCTATCACATCCAGCACGGTACGGCGGTCGCGCTCATCGTTTGTGGTGCTGATGGTGTTTTTGGGCTTGTTAAGAAGGATGTACACATACTCTTCGGGCTTAACTTCATGGCCGTCAACGACTACGCGATCGCGCACCACTACTTTGTGCCCCATCTCCCGAATGACTTCTCCGTTGACTTCCACTTTGCCCTGTTCGATGAGGCTGTCGGCTTCGCGTCTGGAGCAAACACCTGCGGCTGCAATGTACTTGTTGAGGCGAACCGGTTCGTTTTTACCGAACCGCACTTCATGGTCGTACACGGGCTGCGGTTCGTGCCGGCGGCCACGGGCTTTACCCGCTTTGGAATCACCCCGCCTGCGCATAGGTACTTCATCACTACCTGAGCCTGTACTCCGGCGGTTAGCACCCGCATGTTTCTTTTTTGGATTCAGTCGTGAGCCCGTTTTTCGGTTTTTCTTTCCGGATGCACCGGATTTTTTTTCATTCATACTACATCAGTCATTTAAAAATTGCGCCTGGTCCGCTCATAAAAAACGAACTTAAGCTTGTTCAGCAAAGTAAAGATTATTTTGTGTTTAGACCCAATATTCGCAACACGAGTATCTTAGTTTTTGTACGCGGAGAATAGCGCACGCAGCTCCTAAAAATTAAAAACCAAAAAGCAAGGGACCTGTCTTTGATTTGGGGTCTCAGAGCCGGCACGAAAGACCGTGATGTTCACGGCGTTTTCCCCAAAAATAAAATAGGACCAAACCTGCCTGTACCGCCGGACGCAGGCCCGGATGCCGGAATGGCTTACTTCTGATTTTCTTCGTCGTCTTCCATGCCGGCCTTTAGTTCCAGAATGAGCTGTCTGTGCTTGGCCATATCGTCATCCTGAAGTATTTCTTCAATTTCACGTGGTTTGGGCAGTTCGGTGATGGCTTTGAGGCCAAAGTGTTTGAGGAAACCGTTGCTCGTTTTGTACAACAGCGCACGCCCGGGGCCGTCGTTTCGGCCTGCAATAGCAATGAGGCCTTTTTCCAACAGCTGTTTTACGACATATCCGGAATCCACCCCGCGGATGTGATCGACTTCCGGCTTCGTGATGGGTTGTTTGTAGGCGATAATGGCCAGGGTTTCGAGGGCGGTCTGAGAGATTTTCCGAAGCGTGTTTTCGTGCTGAATGTGTTCGAGCCAGGGGTGATACGCACTTTGGGTGGCAAAGGAAAATCCGCCGCCGATTTCCTTGATGCGAAAGGCATGCCTGCCCTGCTCGTATGCCGCATTAAGTTCGGCAATGAGCGCACGGAGCTCGGTTTCGCTCACTTCAAATCCGTCGGCTTTGGCCGCAATAATGGTGCGGATACTCTCGGGAGAAACCGGCTCCGGACTTGAAAAAATCAGGGCTTCAACAACTTGTTTTAGCTCAATTTCTGTATCCATAGGCGGCTATCGCCGGAATATTTCAACCCGCTCAATAATCATCGGCTCGAGCGGATGGTTGGCGAGGCGCGGGTCGTCGCGGTGTGTGGGGGTTGTGGCAATGGCGTCAACCACATCCATACCGCTGAGGACGTTTCCGAACACGGTATATTCGCGGTCGAGGCGGGGCGTATCGGCGTGCATGATGAAGAACTGCGAACCGGCCCCCATGCGCTTATCGCTTACGCGGGCCATGGAGAGCACACCGCGGGTGTGGCTGATTTCGTTGAATTCGTGCGGTATGGCGCTGATCGGCCCTCCGGAGCCCATTTCGAGCTTATCGCCTTCACGGCTGAGGGGGTCGCCGCCCTGAATCATAAATCCGGGGATAACCCGATGGAAGCGGGTACCGTCGTAGAAGCCACTTTCAGCGCGGGCCACAAAATTGAAAACATGAATTGGGGCAACGTGCGGGAAGAACTCGACTTCAATCGGCCCCTGATTGGTGTGCAGGCGCGCACGTACGCCATGCAGGAACTCGCCCAGCTCATCGAGCACAGCAAGCTCACTTTGCGCCTGATCCAGCTGTGCCTGCATATCGGCCAGCTGCCGCTCATAACTGCGGCGCATTTCCGCATTCTGACGCCCCAGCTGACTCACCTGCTGCGTGAGGCGGTCAACTTCTGCATTGCGGCAGCCTAAAAAGAAAAAGCTGCTCACAAAAAGCAGCCCAACCAGCAAAAGCGAAATAAATCTCGGGTTCATCTCGGGTGAAAATAGGTTCCTGATTTTTAATTTGGCCTAAATATAAGGTTTACGGGCTACTTTCAAACAGAAAACAACAGCCCTTTAACCCGCATTATTCAGGTGCCGATCTATCGGTCAGAAGAAGCCATTTTTGGGGAATATGATCTTAGCCTGAAGCTGAATGCAATCACAGCATTTCATGATTCAGGGTGATGCGTACCGTGCTCGCACCTTCCGGTTTGGTCTTTTCATACCATTTCCAAAAATAGTCGCAGATCTTCTCCAGCTGTGCCGTGGTGATGCCCGCCGGGAGCTTCATGAGCGTGATCCAGCGGAATTCATCTTTCATACGCTCAATGGCGTCGGGTGCGGGCCCGAGCACCGGCCAGCCGGTTTGGGCCTGCTTCATGATGGCGGTAAATTGCTCGGCAGCGCGGCGGGTGTAGGTGGCGTCCTGCCCCCGGAAGGCAGCCTGAAGGAGCCGCGCATACGGCGGATAGAGCAGCGGCTTCCGACCGGCAAGCTCGGCCCGGGCAAAGCCTTCGTAATCATGGTTTTTGGCAAATCGCACCGACACGTGATCCGGCTGACGCGTCTGCAGATACACCACGCCTTTTTTTGCGGCGCGACCACTACGACCGGCGACCTGACTCAGCAGCTGATACATGCGCTCGTTGCTGCGGTAGGAAGGAAAAGCGAGCTCGGTATCGGCATTCACCACGCCTACGACCGTAACATTCGGGAAATCCAGCCCTTTGGCGACGAGCTGCGTGCCAATCAGGATATCCGCTTCTCCCCGCCCGAAAGCGGTGAGCAGCTGATCGTGTGCGTTCTTTCGGCTTGTGGTATCCTGATCCATGCGCATGACGCGGAATTTCGGAAAGAGTTTTTCCAGCTCTTCCTCCACCTGCTGCGTGCCGCTGCCCTGCATTTTGAGGCCGCCGGTTTCTCCACAGGCGTGACAACTTCCCGGTACTGATCTCGCAAAACCACAGTAGTGACAGCGCAGGTGCTGCTGCGCCTTGTGATAAGTGAGGCTCACCGAGCAATGCGGACACTCGGGCACATCCCCGCAGGCCTCACACTGCATGAAGCTTGCAAACCCCCGGCGGTTGTAAAGGAGAATGACCTGCTCGCCCCGGCCTACGGCTTCTTCCACCGCCCGAAACAGGGGCACCGCCAGCGGACCATTCATGGCGTAACGGTATTCGGTGAGGTTGAGCACCTTCACTTCCGGCATTTGGGCTCCGGTATGCCGCGCACTTAGCTTCAATAGCTGACTTTTGCCCCGACCGCTTTCTACCAGGCTCACCAAACTTGGCGTTGCGGAACCCATCACCAGAACAGCACCGGCTTTGTGTGCCCGCATGGCCGCGACTTCCCGCGCGTGATAGCGGGGCGCGGGATCGGTCTGATAGTAGGAGGTGTCGTGCTCTTCATCAATGATAATAACACCCAGTTTTTCAATGGGTGCAAACACTGCCGAACGGGCGCCAATCACAATGTTTTTTTCGCCCCGCCGCAGGGCCTGCCAGGCTTCGTAACGCTCGCGGTCGCTGAGCCGGCTGTGCAGAATCGCAATTTTACGGCCAAAAATGAGGTAGAAGCGGCGCACGGTTTGGGGCGTAAGGGCAATCTCGGGGACCAGCACCAGGGCCCCGCGTCCCTGTTCCAGCGCTTCTTTGATGAGGTGGATGTAAACCTCCGTTTTCCCGCTGCCGGTAACCCCAAACAGCAGAAATTTTGCATAGGTGCGGGCATGCAGAGGTTTGAGGAGGGTAGCTGTAACTTCGTGCTGCTCAGGATTCAGGGCTGAGATGTGTTCAGGCCGGTAGGCAAAGGCGGGCTCAGGCAGGCGGGCTTCCCGTTCTTCACGGGTAAGGACACCCTCCTGTTCCAGCCGTTTGAGGGTATAGGGCGTGATGGTCTCCGGCATGGCCACGGTGAGCGCAGCGGTCGTAGCGGGCAGCGGATCCGTTTCCAGCAGTAACTGCCAGGCTTGTTCCCATTTTTTGGTTTTGCCGGAAACGAGCCGTTCGGTCAGCGTTTCCCGCTGCGGGTTTTGCCACACCCAGCACAGCTCGGTACGCGGCTGCAAGTCCAGGGCCGGTTCATCCCACAGCTGCAGCAGCCCTTTTTGTTTTACGGAGCTCAAAGCCCGTTCTTCGTTGGCCCACCGCTGACGCGCCTCCCGCCAGCTCAGCCGCTTTTCCCCGCTGATTTCCGCATAAATGAGCTTTTCCTGCCGGTTCAGGGCAACGACTGCGTCTTCCTTCTGCGGCACAGCACGTACAAAGGTTTTGGCTGAAAAATTGAGCCCCGCCGGAAGCGCGGCCTGAATCACCTCTCCCCATCCGCACACATAAAAACGATACATCCACTCTGTTAGGCGCAGCAGCTCGGGATCAAGAACCGGCTCGCGATCCAGTACACGGGCTACGGGTCGCGTTTTAAAAGCGGGTTTGTTCTGATGCACCTTCACAACCATGCCAATGTTCATCCGTCCTTTGAGGGGCACCCAGACCCGCATACCCGGCTGAACAACTGCCGCATGGGTGCCGCTCAGGGCATAGGTAAAAACCTCCCGTACGGCAATCGGCAGAGCGATATCAGCAAAATGACGAAAGCCATCAGCGGCCTCATTTGTTGGTGTTGAATGCGGTTTACCGGACATGCAGTGTGGTTGTTTTTTTCGGATGATGGATTCTGAACCCGAATTTCATCATCCCAAACATAAAAAAGCCGCGCCCCAAAAACACGGAAGCGCGGCTCAGAAAATGATCTTTGCCTGAAATAAGTTCAGCGCAATGGCATAAGCGCCTTAGAAGCGCAGCTGAAGGCCGAAAGCCCAGGTGCCGTAGCTACTCGGCATAAAATCACTGCCGCTAATGCCACGATAACGGTACTCTACGAAAGGGCGGAAAAACGGAATGGCAGAAATACCGGCTCCGACCGCTCCGTAGTAATACAGTCCGGAATCGCTGCCATCAGGATCAATAACTTCCGCGCCAGCTGTAATCAGCGTACTTTCACGATCGAAAACTTCATATCCGATCCCAACACCGGCATAAGGGGCAATCAGGCCAATGCCGGCAGTCGCAATTACGCTTAGCCCGAAATCGTAGGAGGTATCATCACGTTCGAAGGTGATACTTTCCGCCTCAAAACTGTAGCTTTCGTTATAGAAGCTGGTCTGGAAACGGAAGCCCACATCAAGCAGCATGGGGATGACGGTGAAGTTGTTCTGAAAATGAAGTCCGAAGCCGGTTGTAGGCTCATCACTGCGGACTTCGTAGGACGCGCCCAAAATGTATTGTGCCTGAGCCTGTGAATAGCCAAAAGCACCGAACAGAAGCAGAATCGTAATTATTTTTTTCATAACAGAAGAGTTTAGGTTGATTTTGGGGAAGTGTGCTGTCGTCGTGAATTTCACCTAAGGTACACAAAGCACATCACAAAAACAGTCACGGGCTGTTAACAACATCGCAGCTGCAAAAAGTATCGCACCCTTTTTTTATTTAACGGGTGATGGCTACATATGCGGTAATAACACTTGTGATCGTCGCGATACCAGTCATGACAAGCTGAATATTTCGGTTTCGCATTTCCCTCCGGCGAAACTCATTTTCACGAACCATATCAAGCGACTCAAAGGGCTGACGGTCCACAAAGATCAGATCACCGGATTGCAGGGTTGTTTCTCCGGGAGGCAGCCAGGCATAGCTGCCGGCCTTGATGACAAACACGCGGTCCGGATCGGAGGCCAGGGCAAAACCACCGGCACGGCGGATATACTCCTGCGCGCTCACCCCTTCCGTGAAGGTGTAAAAACCGGCATTCATCACCTGCCCGAACACAAACACGCTTTGCTGATCGCGGGGGATGTGGAGCACATCGTTTTCATAAATGCGGACCTGCGCAAGCTGTTCGGGGTCAGACAGGTCTATATGCACAATGTTCTGCCCGAGACTGTCTTCCAGCTGCAAATACTGAAACCCTTCCAGCAGCTGATCTGAGCCGCGGCGTATGCGGTCAGCTTCGTATGCAAAGGGATTGAGAAAGTCCGGCACAGGCTCCCAGCTTGCCCGGTTACGGGTCAGTCGGGCTGCAGGCGCATTGGCCTGCGGAGTCACTCCGCCTGCAAATTCGAGGAGTTCGGCAGCTGTTGTAACACCGCGCTCAATGGGGAATACGCCCGGAAAGTTGGCTTCCCCTTCCACGCGGGCGGCAAAGTTGTTACGCCGCTCAGCATCAAAGCCTACAACAATGCGGTCGTTGGGCAGCAGGGGGAAATCGGAGGGATCCGTCACGGTAATCCGCTGCATACCGTTCATGGTAAAGCGCTGAACTTCAATTCTGTCGCTGTCTGCGTCAAAGGTAAGCCCGCCTGCAATGCGAAGGAGGTTTTCAACCGTGTCATCGGGCTTATAGTCTGCCGTAAACGGACTCATCACCGAGCCCGAAACCGAGACCTGCGGCGCAAATTCCTGCCGCTTGCGCACTACAACTACGTCGCCGTGCTTGAGTTCCGGGTTGCCTTCCAGCAGGCCGCCAATGCTGTAAGAGACGAGATCACCCTGCACCGTTTCTCCGCCGCTTCTCCGAATTTCGACGCCCCTGAACGCAAAGCGCCCGTTGAGGATGAAATCCCGGCTCAGATTCGGCAGCTCGGCCGGGCTGCGAACGTTCATCCGGCTCATGTCCGGACGGACAGCACCACGGCGGAGGTCATCGGCATCCTTTTCAAAAAAAGCGGGCAGCACAGCCTGATCAAGCCGGGTGTGCGCAGGCATAAAGTAAGAGCCGGGATTCGGCACATCACCTGTAACGTGCACGGTTATCTGACGCGGCCGCTCTACAGTGAAGGTTGCTTCGGTATCGCGAAACGTGCTTCGAACCAGCGCATTGACGGCATCCTGCGCTTCACCAATCAGCATATTGCTCACATTAACGGAGCCAATATTGGGCAGGGTCAGCATCCCCTGCGGATTCACATGCAGCCCGCGGAAAGTGCCGCTTTGGTTGCCGGTCAGCACAACTGTAACGAGATCCCCGGGACCTACGCGGTAGGTAGCAGGATCAATCGCATCCCCGGACAGGCGGGTCATCCCAAGGTTAATCCCAAACTGATCCAAAAAATAAAAGCTGCCCGACACGCCGCTCATATCCATAGGAGAAGTCTGAATCGGGTTTACCTGTTGTGCCCGGCGTTGCATCAGGTCCTGACTCTGACGCGACATTGCAGGTTCAGCAATAGCAAGCAGCAGGATAAGCAGGGCAGTACAGAAGGCTAATACACGGGCATTAAGGATATTAGCAGAAAAAGGAGGCATCAAAATAGACAGGGTCAAGAAAAAGATGGCGGTTTCGGATAGGCTGAAGTTTGATCGCTGATTTACCGGCCTGAAAACGTACGGATTCTACCTGTTCAGACCTGCGAGGTTCCCGTTTATGCAGGAATCATGCATTTGTTCAATCAGCTTCATTAACTTCCAAATATACCCAAACTGTTTTTTGGATAAAACCACAGTTGAACAGGTATACGCTGTGCTATTTGGGGAATTAGATGAAGGGTGATTTAGAGCATAACACATGGCGAAACACAGCCGCGCGCATTTTTTTTCGCAGGGCTTTATTTTTCCGTATATTCCCACAATTCATATTACAATATAAAGCTTTGAAATGAACATCAGCCTGATCGTGAATGCAGATATCCCCGAACGGTGCGTAGCTACGCGTCAGATTCAGGATATTCTGACAGGTCAGCGGCAGCAGGTATTGCTGCATGAGGCGCTCATTAACCGGCTTGAAGTGTCCGCCTCCCCCTATGTTCAAAGCTTTGCTACCGAGCAGGAAGCCGTAGCACAAAGCGATGTGGTCATCTCCGTTGGCGGCGACGGCACCATGCTGCACACCGCCCGGCTTACTGCTGAGACCGGCAAGCCCATTCTGGGAATTAACGTCGGCAAGCTGGGTTTCCTGGCCGATACGCAGCTTCCGCAGGCTGAAGAAGCCATCCGGCAGCTCATCGGCGGACAGTGGGAAACCGAAAGCCGTTTCACCCTGAAAGCACGGGCCGCCGGCAGCACCGAGGACTTTTTTGCCCTGAATGAATTTCTGTTCACGCGGCAGTCCGCTGTTTCCATGATCACGCTGGAAGTCTTTTTCGGCGATCAGAAAGTGAACAAATACTGGGCCGACGGCCTCATCGTTGCAACGCCGACCGGTTCAACGGCCTACAACCTCTCAGCAGGCGGCCCCATTTTGCTGCCTGAGGTGCCGGTTATGGTCATCACGCCGGTTTGTCCGCACGCGCTCACTACGCGCTCCCTGGTGATGCCCGCAAACCGCAGCATCCGGATTCGCGCAGTGCCGCCCGAGCAGCAAATTTTATTTTCGAATGACGGTAAAATTTGTAACCTTACCGAAAATCAGCCGCTTGATATTCAAATAGAACGCAGTGAATTTGATGTCCGGCTTGTTAAACTTCCCGGCCGCAATTATTTCGAGACCCTGCGGGAAAAACTCATGTGGGGCATGGACCTCCGCGACTAAACCTGCAGCAGTGGCCTTATAAAACCAATCTGAACACTACCCTTCAACCAATAGTATTACCTTAAAACCGAAAAATATTATGAAAATCACAGTAGTAGGAGCCGGCGGAAACGTAGGCTCAACCGCAGCCCTTACCGTAGCCCAGCGTAACTTTGCCAAGCAGGTCGTAGCTATCGACCTCGAGAAAAAAGACGGCGAAAAAACTTTCTATCCGGCTAAAGGCCGTGCCCTTGATCAGTGGCAGACCGCCCCGATTCACGGCTTCAGCACCCATCTTTTCGGCAGCAGCAACTACGAAGACACCAAAGGCTCTGACATCTGTATCATCACCGCCGGTGTACCGCGCCGCCCGGGTATGAGCCGCGACGACCTTCTGAGCATCAATGCCAATATCGTGAAAAGCGTAACCGAGCAGCTCGTTGCACACTCGCCTGATACCATCATCATTGTGGTTTCCAACCCGCTTGATGTGATGACCTACGTAGCCTGGAAAGCTTCCGGACTGCCATCTTCCAAAGTGATGGGCATGGCCGGTATCCTTGATACCGCCCGCTACTGCGCATTCCTCGCTGAAGAGCTCAACGTTTCCCCGAAAGACATTCAGTGCCAGATTCTGGGCGGTCACGGCGATACCATGGTTCCGCTGCCCCGCTACACAACCGTTTCCGGTATCCCGATTCGTCAGCTCATTTCTGACGAAAAACTCAACGCCATCATCGAGCGCGCCAAAGTGGGCGGCGGTGAACTCGTAGGCCTTATGGGCACCTCCGCCTGGTACGCACCGGGTGCCGCTGCCGCACAAATGGCCGAAGCCATTGCCCTCGATGAAAACCGCATCTTCCCGTGCTCCGCATGGCTGACCGGCGAGTTTGGCCACAAAGACCTCTACATCGGCGTTCCGGTTAAACTGAACCGTCAGGGTATCAGCGAAATCGTACAAATTGATCTCGACGCCGACGAGCAGAAGCTGTTCGACGACTCCGTAGCTTCGGTCCGCACCGCACTTGAAGACCTCGAGCGCATCATGAAGTAAGCCTGCGTAACGCAATCTTATTTTCGATGAGCGGGAAGGAAAGGCCTCAGCGCCTGAATCCAATCCGCCAAAAATTAAAAGCCCGCCGGGATTTGTTTCCGGCGGGCTTTTTTAAATTGGCTAGTTATTTCCAAGATAAATTGGACAAGTTTACGCTATCTGTTAGCTCAATCACCAACTTTCTGTTGCGCAGCAGAGTAAGTCCAACTAATTTGGTTGTAAGTCAGAAGATTTGGCTTCTGAATGAAATAAATCCTAATCTAAGTTTTGATGAAAAGTACCATTTACATTGAAACGTCATTTATAAGTTACCTGACGAGCAGAGCTTCAAGAGATTTGGTAACAGCTGCACGACAACAACTTACACAGGAATGGTGGGAAAAGTATCGAAAAAATTATAGCCTGTATATTTCGCAGGCAGTTCTTGCTGAAGCGGGTAGTGGTGACTCGATAGCTGCAAAAAGGCGCCTCCATCTTTTAAACAGAATTCCAACTTTAGTTATTTCTGATGAAGCTCGCATATTCGCTGAATTTCTTGTTAAAGAAACTCCATTCCCCCCGCAAGCAACAGTCGATGCATTGCACATTGCAGTTGCAAGCGTTCATAAAGTTGACTTTATTATAACTTGGAACTTCAGGCATATCGCTAATGCTTCAATCCGCTCAAAACTTGAAGTCCTTGCCCAAAGCAAAAAATTATCCCTCCCTACAATTTGTACACCTGAAGAATTAAGATTTTGACCTATGACTGAAGATGAAGTAATCACCGAAGTACGCAGGGCGCGTGAGCAAATCTCCGCCCGCTTTGATAATGACCTGGAGAAAATTGTTGCTTTTTTTCAGGAAGAGGAAAAAAAGTCACGTGCAAAACTGCACAACCTCCAGGACAAGAACAGCAAACCATCATCTTCCTCCGGAGAGAAAAACACCGGTGAAAATGATACTCCTTAATAGTTGATTTATTTCACTGAAAGGAAGTGCGTTTGCCTCCGGCATCAGATCAACAATCGAACAACCTCAGCCTCAGGTCAGGGTCTTTGAAAAGTATGAGACCTGACCGTATCCTTAAGAGAATGCTCTCACCATCGGCATTACCTATAATAAACCGCGCAAATCGGGTCTTATCCCAAAAATCCGCGTTCCATTTATCCTTCAGTTCATAAACACAATCAATAGGCTAAGCCCCAGCATGATGAGCGCGGGAAGGGAGCGCATGGGCGGATCGCCGATTTTTACGTGCATCATCAGCGCGCCGACCATAAGCAGGGCAATACCCGCTGCGGAGGGCAGCACCAGCCCCGGCTCCATGAAGCCGATCAGCAGCAGGGTTGCCAGCGCAATCTTCAGAAAGCCAACCGCCTTCATCATCCAGGCGGGCAAGCCGTAAGCGGCGAACTCCTCTTCCATATTTTTAGCATCGCCGCCCCGGTAGGGCGTCGGCTTGCCAAAGCGCAGCAGCCACACATTGTAGATGCCGGCGGCCACGATAATTTTTGCTGCAATCGATAGGATTTCCATAAGACGTAGAATTTAAGGTCAGATAAATCGGGGAGAGGATAACTTCCGCTATTTCACCAGCGTCATGCGGCGTGTGAGGGTTTGGGTGCCGCTTGTGAGGCGGTACAGGTAAATGCCGCTTGCCAGGGCACCGGCATTGAAGCTCACGGTGTGCTTTCCGGCTGCGTGCATCCCCTCGGCGAGGGTCGCTACCCGCTGCCCCGTAAGGCTGTACACTTCGAGCCGGACTCCCGCGGCCTCCGGCAGCTCAAAACCGATGACCGTTGCAGGGTTGAACGGGTTCGGATAGTTCTGGGCAAGGCTGATTCCCGCCGGGCGCTCCTGCTGTGCGGGGGCACTCAGCGGACCGGAACGGAAAACAATGACCGAGTCAGCGGCAGCCGGGAGCTCAACACTGAAAGGGTTGAATCCCGCATCTCCTGAAAACAGCTCTCCATCGCTAAACAGCAAAATTTCATAGAAGGCATCTTCTGTTTGTTCGGATGCGCTGAGGCTGAGCGTGACCGGTATCGCAGCGCCCTCCGCATCAAGCGGCTGACGCAGGCTGATGTGCACCGTATCAGCCTCAGCAAGCCAGCGGTCACCGGCGAGGCGTGCATCGAGTACGGGCGCCCCCACAGGAGCAGCGGGTGGAAACAGCCAGGTTGCCGGGTGCAGGGCGGCATCTTCATCCCCCAAAGCACCTTCGAAGAACAGCGGCAGTGCGGCAAGATCGTCCCCGGCCGTAAACTGAAGCCGGGTGAACTGCTCCAGCATCTCAGACGCCGGCGCACTGTCCCGACCCCCATCGTCGCCGGGGTTCAGGGTTACCGGACCGGCTTCTGCCGCGTAGAGCCAGTACCCGCGACCCGGGGCGATCTCGGTATCGCGCTGCAGTGCAGCGCCGTGCCGGTAGAGCGTGCCGGTGACCAGCTGAGGTGCAGACTGCTGCGCACCATCAAAGCCGACCACGCCCAGCGGACCCGAAATCAGGTTCCAGCCTTCGGAAAGCTCGAGCGTGACCTCGTTCAGGAAGCTTCCGCCGAGCAGGGCATCAACCGGCTGCGTTAGTTCCATCCAGAAGCCCAGACCCGGAGCAGGGGTTTCAGTCGGCAGGTAGCCTTCCGTTTCACCCGAAAAAACAAGCGGTGGATGTGGGGCGGCGTCCCCGAAAATATCGCTGAAGCCAAAACCGGGCACGCTCAGGTCAGCGGGTAAACCGGCAAGGTGCCATCCTTCGCTAAATCCAAAACTGAGCAAATCGGTATCGACCTGAAAGCTGCGGGCGCCGGGCTCGCCGATGAGCGGCCAGGTTTCAGCGCGACCGCTTTCGTCGGCAGCCGCAAAATAGTAGTGCACGGTTTGGGCAGAACCGGGGGAAAACTGCCCAACCCAGGTGTGTCCGGACACCAGCGTGAGCGCGCTTTGCTGCCACGGGCCTTCATCGAGGCGGTAGTGCAGCAAGAGCGATTCTTCAATCAGGGCCGCGCCGCTGTAAGGGATGAGGTCAACTTCCAGCTCAAAAACCGGCTGCCAGGCCTGCGTGCCGGTCACGGGCAGGTGCCGCATGTAGAGCATGCCGCGGTCGGGGATTTCCTTCACCCGGCAGTGCAGGGCGTCGGAGGAGTTCCAGCCGGTATTGCCCGGATTCAGGAAACCCAGAATCTCGTAGCCGGGCAGCGCCGCCTGATAGGCCTCAATGGCGGCCTGATCGTGCACGGTGCCCATTAGCGGCACATACACGCGCTCGTTCAGAATAAGCGAATTCGTGTAGGGATGCGGCTGATAATTCCAGGGGGCATTCGGGCTGAGGTCGGGCGTGTCAATCCGATACACCTGATAGGGCGTGCCCCAGCTGCTGACCGCGTTGGCGAAGTAATCGGCTACCAGCTCGTGATCGTCGTAATAAGGTGTACCTTCCGGAACCCGCGCAATCAGGATTTTATCGACGTCCAGGAACTTGGCCCAGGTATCAATGTGCGCGATGGCAGACTGCTGCGGATCAATGGTGACGTGATAGGTTTCGGTGTTCAGATACTCGAACATGTTTTGCAGCACCAGCTCTTCATTGAAGCTGTTTTCTTCCCAAATCAGATCGGTGGATGCCGAGGTGTTCCAGCCGTCGGTCATGTAGTTGCCGCCGGTGTGTACGACGGGCATGCCATAGTGCGGGATCTCAAGCTGATTGGCCAGCGCCAGGGGAATCTGATCATCAAGCGGGCGCGGACGGTTGTAGATGAAATCCACAATGCTGACCTGATGGTTTTCGTCGGCAATGTAGAAAGGTCCGTAGTCGCGTGTCCAGACCGAGTTGGTCGGGGCGGTGAGGAAGGTGATGTTTTCCATATTTGCACCGGCATTCTGATAGGCCGTGGTTGCCTGATTCCGCTGAAAGGTGCTGCTCACGAGAGTCGTAACGGTTACATGCTCGCTCATGGCAACAACAAGATCAACCGGGATCCAGAGCGGCCAGCGGACGAGGGCGCCTTCGTTGCGCTCGAACTCGGCGATGTTGCGTACGGTGCCGGTCGGAGGTTCCGTTGGCGTAAAATGGAGGCCGATTTCGTGGAGGCGGGTAAGTTCTTCTTCCGTCAGTGCTTTAGGGAGGGAGGTTTCATCAAATGTCTGGGCAAGCACGGGGTTCAGGCCTAAGCAAGCGGCCATAATCAGAAATAAAAAACAGCGAGCAAAAAGAGCGGAGGCCTGGCCGGAAACAGCTGCTCCGGATGTGTAGCGGGTGGAAATCATGCGGATAAGACTGTGTGAATAAAAACAAGTTGGGGCAATATAAGAGAATGCAATTGTAATAAAAGTCTTCCCAACAGATTTGAGCTTCAGAGGCGGGGATTTGTTGTAAAAATCAGCTATCATTCCCGCTTTCAGTATTTCCCTGACAAACCGATTGTTTTGAACCGAACCCTGCTTACTGAGCTTTCCCTGCTGGCGGTTGCCCTTATCTGGGCGCTGAATTTTTCCGTTGTGAAGTTTTCGCTGGTGGAAATTGACCCGATGAGCTTCAATGCTTTTCGGTTTTTGCTGGCTACCCTGTTTATGTACTTTGTGCTGCTGCGGAGCGGTCAGAAGCTGGTGATTCACAAGGGTGACTGGCTCAAAATAATCGGCCTTGGCTTGCTGGGCAACCTGGTATATCAGTCGCTGTTTATTGTGGGCATTAACTTCACCTTTGCTGCCAATGCTGCCGTGATGCTGGGCACCATACCGGTATGGATTGCGGTGGTGGGCCGGGTCTTTTTCGGGCAGGAGCTAAACTGGTTCACGATTGCAGGCGTTGGTGCGGCATTTTTCGGGATTTTCCTGATCATGGAAGGGAGCGAAACGGGTATCACGCTGAGCTCCGAAAATATTGTCGGGGATCTCATTATTCTGGCTGCTGCTTTTGTGTTTGGCCTCTACACCCTGTTTACCAAACGCATGCTGGGCCGCTACACGCCCATTCAGTTCACCATGCTGATGATGCTCACCGGCGGCGTCGCTCTCATCCTTGCCGGACTCCCGTGGATCGTGCGTCTGGATTTCGCCTCCGTGAGCGCCGCGGCCTGGGGCGGCACGCTCTACAGCGGCCTGCTCTCCATTGGCATGGCCTACATTATCTGGAATTACGGCGTCAGTCAGGTAGGTCCGGTGCGCACTGCGACTTTCCAAAACCTTGTACCTGTGCTTGGGCTGGTTTTCGGCGTGGTACTTCTCAAGGAGCCCCTGCTGCTGTGGCAGTATGTGGGGGCAGCTTTCATTATCGCAGGCATTGTGCTGGCACGGACAAAACCAAAGCCCAAAATTAAAACAGCCTGAACATAAACTCAGATCACCCCTTTTACAGCAATAACTTCATGATGATTACATCGCCCGCCCTTTTCGTTTCTTTCAGCCTGCTGCTGGTTTTGACAGCATGCGTTCCTTCCGGTGATCAAAACGAACAAGATCCGGATATATCCGGGTTCTCAGCCACAGAAATTGCGGCGCAGGATGATCCGACAATCCCCGTGCCTTTCACCGGTCAGATCGTTCGCTTCAGCCTAACTTCCGAATTTGTCGATGCCCGTCTTATGGATGTCTGGCTGCCCGATTCGTACGACGGTCAGAACCCGCACCGGGTGCTGTACATGCACGACGGGCAGATGCTGTTCGATGCCACCCACACCTGGAACAATCAGGAGTGGCAGGTGGATGAGGTCAGCGGGAGCTTAATCGCGGAAGGGCAAGTTGCACCTTTCATTGTGGTGGGCATTTGGAACAATGGCGACTACCGCCATGCCGAATATTTTCCCGAGGGTGCAGTTGCGTACCTGCCGGAATCCGCAAAGGCAGAACTGGAAGCGCGTCATCAGGGCGTGCCCCGCGCGGATGGCTATCTGCGCTTTCTGACGAATGAACTCAAGCCGTTTATCGATCAGCGATTCACGGTTAAGCCTGAGCGGGAAGCGACGTTTATTGCCGGATCAAGCATGGGCGGCCTGATTTCGATGTACGCGCTGATGCAGTATCCTGATATTTTTGGCGGAGCCGCCGCGCTCTCCACCCATTGGATCGGGCTTTCAGAACAAAACGAGGCCTTCCCAGAAGCCTTCCGCAGCTACATTTCAGGCCGCCTGCACCTGCTTACCAACCACGCCCTGTACTTCGATTTCGGCACGGTAGGCCTGGATGCGCTTTACATCCCCCATCAGGCCGCCGTAGATTCCCTGCTTGGTGCCAAAGCTCCGGAAGGCCTGCGTCACGTGAGCCGGCGGTTTGAAGGCGCCGGGCATAATGAAACGGACTGGGCCGCCCGGCTTCACGAGCCGCTGCTGTTTCTCATGCGGGATGACCATTCACCCTGACAGCGGACAGCGGACAACTGACACCGGCTACGGGCAGCTCTCTCCGCCCATAAGCATGCCTTCAATGGTGTAGCCGGTACCACGCAGCCGGCGGGCGTTAGAGAGCGTTCGCAGTTCCATTTCGAACTGACTGCCATAGTAAGGCATACCTGCGAGCGGGTAGATCGTGAGCTCACCGGACCGCATTTGAAGTGCTTCGGACATGCGCGGCTGTTTGCGCATTCTGCCGGGCTCACCGGTTGGCGTTCGGGTAGGTTGGGCAATGGCTTTCATCAGGCTGCCATAGACTTCAAAATCAGAGGTTACCAGGCGCCCTTCGCCATCATATCGCGCACGCAGGGTCAGCTGAGCGTTACCGTCTTCAAACTGCCCGCGCATTTCAAGATGATGGATCCCGTGCGTATTCACCCGCCAGCTGCGGATTTCACCGGTAACGCATTCCGAGATGGGCGCCTGCGGCATGCCATCACTTGCCGGCAGTGTCCCTTCCACATAGGCTACAAAGCTACAGCGATCGAGTTCCGTCATGGCGATCTCAAACTCATTCAGGCATGAGAAGCGCTCATCAATCACCAGCGCGCTGATACTGATACTGTGCCGCCGTGGCTGTGCGTCAGGTCGGGACCGTAGGCCGGTAATAGAGGTGCTTTCAGCGGTGAGGGTTACGGGGAAGTCATCCGGATCAGAAGAAAGCTGAATGGTAACATCATGGTTGTTGGTACCGCCCGTCTGAATGCTATGCGCCGGATTGCTCACAGACCATGTGACCTGCTCATTGTTGGCATGCCGTACCCGGGCATGATATGCTAAGGCCGTGCCGGGTTCTTCCTGCGTGTTTCGTGCAATTGCGCCGCTTGCTGTGGTAATCCGTACTTCAATCGGTTCGGTATTGACCGGGATATACTGTAACGGCAAACCCCGCTGGCAGCCGGAAGCGCCGGGCGTCATGAGTTCGGCGGCAACGCACACGTAGGGCGACGCCTGCCCTGTTTCACGGACTTCAAAATGCTGATGGTCAATTTTTTCGAGATAATGCTCCCGCCCTGATACCCCCGTGCGGGAGACCGTCCAGGGCTCTTCCGTAATATCAACCGGCCCAAAAATACAGGCCGGGAAGTTCATACCCTCCAGGTTCAGCTCACTCAAAATATCCCCGATTCCGATGCCCAGCCCTTCCTGCTCGAGACTGGTGAGCCAGGGCGCCCGGCTGCTTACCCCGCGATAAGCACGTTGCAGCACTCTTCCGCCTCCGGCTGACCACGCGACTTCAGTGAAAGCCTGCGCAATATCAAAGGCTTTACTGTAGGCCAGCACTTCCGCCTTATTCCAGCGGACATCAAACTCCTCGTCATCTTCCTTAAACTGATAAGGACCTTCGTGGGTAAGGGTGAAACTTCCGAGCTCCGTCGGAAGGATCGACTGCGAGATTTCGGTAGCCAGATTTGCAAGCGCGACTCCGGTGCCCATCATGTTTGCAGCAGCAACAGCACCCACACGCGATGCAGCCGCGCCCTTAGGGCCTGCCATAGCACCGATTGCAAATAACCCGGCTTGCAAATCCGCAACATGATTACCGGCCTGCTCAATATCGCTGATTCGGTTTTGTGCCCACTTCTGATCCTGAAAATATAGTTGCAGGCGCGCAGCTGAAGGCTGATAAAACGGCCCTTCACATTCTTCAACCATAGCCGGGGCGGCATAAGCCATTTCCATACGCGGCGGTGTAACGCGAAAGGCGGTCCCTGCACCGGCGAAAGCATACAGCCCGTCGGACGAATCCTGCTGAAAAAGACTGCCGGTTTCAAAGCCATCCGACCCGTCCGGATTTTCCCGGTACGGAATGTCATCCCCCCGGAATTCAAAACGTGAGAACGACTCGCCCGAAAGCGCAGGCCTGTTCGCATAAATGGCCTCGATCACCTCCCACTCTTCAGGGGTAAGCGTTTCCTCATGGTACGCCCCTGAGAAGAGGACTTCGAGCCCCGGCCAGTCTTCATACCCATAGACGAGACGCGAAGCCCAAATAGCCGGTCGCTCTGCAAAGGGCACATCCCCGAAATCGGCTTCTGCCAGAACCGGGGACAGCGGTTGGGTGACCTCCCCAAAAGTATCCATCACCTGACGGAAGTTTTGGAGGTAGTCCTCAAAAAAGCCCGGTGCAGCGGGCAGCGCCTCAATGTGAAACGAAAAATCGCCGCAGCTGTGCAGGTCACCCTCGGGTTCATCATCCAGAAACCGGAGATGTACCGCAAGCGGCTCCAGCGAAAATTCAGGATTGACCGGCGTATACATCAGATAGCTGCCGTCGGCCTGTACGTTGGCCAGCACCCGTCCGGCCTCCTCGCCTTCCAGCATAATCTGAAGAATAAGCTCCTCCCCTAAGCCCTCCGGTATACCGCTGATTACAACCGGCGTAAACGGCACCGCCGCATTTTGAGAGAAGTCAATGGTTTCACAAGTCAGCGTTTGTGCTTTTATTTCAGCTGAAAGAATAAAGATCAGGCACGCAGAGAAAAACAGCGCAAGCCCGGTGCGCAGGTCGGATACAGGAAAAAGCATGGTTCGTCTGATTGGTTGAAGAAGAAGAATACCGGCAAAATACCACCCGAATGAAAGGTTAGAATTTGCGAAATGCTGCCTTCACCTGCAAGCTGCTCATTTTCAATATGTTCCGTTACATCCACCTCCCAAAAATCAAACCCTGCGCGAAATCACGCAGCACCCCTGATTTGCGGATATGTTACCCCTGCGCTTGTTTCCGCAACTGACGCCACCTCAGCGAACCAGCGATGACCGAAATAACCGTATAGGTAATGAGATTGCTCACGGAAAGCACGAAATCGCCCCCAAAGAAACTGCTCCAGGTTAAATCTAAAACAAAGTGAAGAAAGCACATTGCACCGAAAAACATGAAGAAATTGACAAACCAGTCATTCATAAAACAAAATTTTAGAAGTAAACAGGAAAATAAGTACAGCTACAACCTCAGTTAGAGAATCACAACCAAATCCACCGGCTTGTCGTTGCAGCCTTTGGCAGACGATACAGCTTCTAAAATACCAGGAAGCCGTGGTTAATTATGATACGGAGTGTAGGGGATGGCTTCCCCTGTGCACAAATCTTTCTTTTCCTGTGCCGGGAATCTTCCGGACCCGCCGTTCAGTGCTTAAATACGACCGTTTGTCGGGGCTCCGTCGGCTATCGCTTTTCGCAGCCGTAATTTTGGGACGTTCAACACCCCGGTCCGTCTTCTGACGAACCTGAAGTACCCAAAATTTATCCGGCTATGCATTTCACTTTTGATACCTACACTTTCTTTCTGCGTCACCTGCTCATAAACAAACGGCTAAACTGTCTCTGGCTATTGCTCTGTTTTTTGGGGATGATGATGTCCTTGCCTTATCCCGCACAGGGAATTAATTCGGCTAAACTGCCCTATGCTACAGCGCCCTTTTCAGATGATGACCGGCAGCCGGGCCTGATTCGGGGCGTCATAACCGATCAGCAAACCGGCGAAACCCTGATTGGGGTAAATATTCTGCTGGAAGGTACCACAACGGGAACAAGCTCAGCGGCGGATGGCAGCTACCGGCTCGAAGCCTTGCCGCCCGGGATTTACGCCCTGCGGTTTTCGTATGTGGGCTATGAGACATTTGTCCGTACGGATGTCATAGTGCGGCCTGGCCGGGCAACGCAGCTCGATATAAGCTTACAGGAATCGGCTTTTGATGCCGAGGCCATTACCGTACAGGCGGGTTATTTTCAGCGGCGGAATGATCAGCCGGTGAGCTCAGTGAGCTTTAATCCCGAAGAAATCCGGCGGGCGCCCGGCGGCGGGCAGGAAGTGCTGCGGATTGTCGCCCTGCTGCCTTCGGTAGCTTCTGTAGGGGATACAAGGCAGGACATTCTCGTGCGCGGCGGCAGTGTACTGGAGAATACCTACATCGTGGATAACATCCCCATGCCGGGCATTCAGCACTTCCGGCAACAGGGCGGTCAAAGCAACGGCCCGATCGGAATCATCAATACGGATCTTGTTGCAGATCTCTCATTTCAGGGAGGAGCCTTTGGCGCGTCGTATGGTGAAGCGCTGAGCTCGGTTACGAACATTACTTACCGGGAAGGCAGCCGTAACGGGCTTGAAGGGGATGTCAACTTTAACATGGCAGGGGCAGGCGGCACCCTTGAGCATGGACTCGCTGAAGGCCGTGGCAGCCTGCTGCTTTCAGCACGGCGCAGCTATCTTGATCTGATTGCAGATGCCATCAACGCAGGCGGTGCCCCACGTTACAGCGATGCGCAGCTCAAAGCCGTGTATGATCTGAACGACGCCAACCGCCTGAGTCTGATTAATATTTACGGAAGCAGTCAGTTCAGGTCGCGGGCCGGCGATGCGATTGATGCCGGTTTGGATGAGATTGCCAGCGTACGCAACTGGCAAAATACGCTTGGGGCAAATCTCCGAACCCTTTGGGGCACGGGATTCTTCACCAATACATCCCTTTCATGGTCCGTCACCGGGGATGAAACACGGACATTCCGGCTTCGGGAAGCTGAAGCAGGTGATCTTTTTCTGGAAGACCCTGAGTTCGCGCTGAATGCGGAAGCACAGCTTTTTGCCCTGCGTTCAGTGAGCTACAGGCAGCTTGGACGCCGTGCAGGGATTGAGTTCGGCACCGATGTACGCCACGAAAGAACCCAATTCGACTACACACTCGCACAGGGTTTCGACCGTGCAGGCAATGTGGTTCCGGCCTTTAGGCGCGATACAGCGGTTAATGGTACGTTAGCTGCGGGTTTCGCGACCCTGCAGCTGCGTCCCCTGTCCCGACTCAGCGTCAATGCCGGTCTTAGGGCCGACTATACCAGCTACAACAGCCGCACGGACTGGTCACCGCGGGCCTCTCTGCGCTATGCACTCAGCAGCCGATGGAGCGCAAGCGCTGGCTGGGGGCTTTACCATCAGGCTAATCCGCGTTTCCTGCTATCTCAAAGCGGCACAAACCGCACACTTGCCAATCCCCGCGCCATGCACTGGGTTGCAGGTCTTGCGTATCAGATCACGCCCGAAACCCTGATTACCCTGGAAGGCTATTACAAAGGGTACAGCCGCATGCCACAACTGCCCGGAACAACCCAAAACAGCGATCCTGGCTTTGTATTCGACCGCGCCGGCAGCTGGCTGCCTGAACTGGTTTCAGAAGGAAAAGGCTATGCACGCGGCGTCGAGCTGCTGCTTCAGAAAAAAATGGCCGACGGCTTCTACGGCGCCGTTTCTGCATCCTTTTTCCGCACACGCTATCAGGATTATCGCGGCAATTGGCAGGACCGGGACTTTGATATCCGCTATCTGTTTTCCGTAAACGGCGGGTGGCGTCCCAACAACAATTACGAACTAAGTGTCAGATGGAGCCTGCAGGGCGGCGGCCCCCGTACTCCTTTTGATGAAACAGCATCTGCAACGCTGGGCAGCGGTGTACTCGATATGTCGCGTTTCAATGAACTACGCAGACCCGCTTTCCACGCTCTTTACGTGCGGGCCGACCGGCGCTATTTTTTCCGTTCCACAAACCTGGTTACCTTCATTGAAATCTGGAACGCCTACAACCGCAGCAATCCGGACAGCTACGCATGGAGTAGCATCACAAATCAGGAAACACGCATCAATCAGTTCAGTATCCTGCCCGTTGGCGGGGTGAGCTTTGAGTTCTGATGCAAAGCATCGCCGGCCCGGGCGAGTCCCCATCCCCGAAAACAACCAAAACCTAAACTATGGATCTGCAGGAAATCCGGGAAATTGGCAAACAGCTGCTCAGAATCATCCCGCTGGTAACCCTTATCAGTGCAGGAATTATGTCACTGGTTTTCGGGCTGCTTTTTGGCACTATGCCGTACTTGCGGATTCTTGTGGGTTCTTTTGTTTACACAACTGTATTCTCTGCGGTGATGGTGACAGCTTTCCGTCAGCTTGATGCACGGCGGCCACCCGTAAATGCCCGCAATATTGCTACACATCTCGTTATCCTGAGCCCGCTTTCGCTGCTGTGCTACGGGCTTGCCTCCTGGCTGATCACCACCATTTATGGGGAAGAAATGCACGGCGCAGGCTCTGATCAGATTATCTCTTTTTTGTTAACCATGATGATTACCGTAGCCGTACTCGGCGTTTTTTACGTGCAGCTTTTCCTGCAGCGGGAAAAAGAAGCCCGGCAGCAAATGGTAAAAGCGGAGCTTGCGGCTCTCAAAGCCCAAATCAACCCGCATTTTTTGTTCAACTCACTAAATTCCATTGCCGCGCTTAGCCGGATTGATGCCGCAAAATCGGAGCAGGTGACCGAAGACCTCGCTGACCTGTTCCGCTACAGTCTGCGTGCATCGGGCCGGGAAACCGTCTCTTTGCGTGAAGAGCTTGCGGCCTGTGAACTTTATCTTGCGATTGAGCGGGCCCGGTTCGGAGAGCGGTTGCAGGTTCGACACGAAATCGAAGAAGAAATTCTTACTACATCGGTACCGGCGCTCATTCTGCAACCGCTGGTGGAAAACGCCGTGAAGCACGGGCTTCAGCAAACGCCGGGCGACTTCACCCTGCTCATTGAAGTCAAAAATGCCCCCGAGGGCATTCTGATTTCCGTAACGGACAGTGGCCCGGGCATGGATCCTGCTGAGGAAGCTGCCTACCTGCGCAAAGGCACCGGCCTGAGCAATGTGCAAAACCGGCTCCGGCTTCAGTTTGGCAACAAAAGTAAAATAAAGGTGATGCACAATGGCATCTGCCTCATTCTGCCCGTTTCCTGAACCGGCATGAACACTTTACCAAATGAAGCCCCTGAAACATCGCCTGCATTATTCATAATCAAACCAGATTTATTGGCTAAATACAAGTTTAAATTTAGCTTAGCAAAAATGACCAGCAACCCAGGTTTGGGTATAGCCAAAGACTGCGCACCGAGCGGAGCAATTCCCGCGAAACTAAATTTCCCTGCGGACGAGGTTGAAGCTAAAAACACATGCTCAGGGTACTTCTGCACCCATCGCTTAGATTTCAGATTCGCCTTTCCGACAAGAAAATTTCTTGGTGAATAATGCGGGATAAGTATATTGGCACAGATATGAACCCTTATTTCAATCTGTCGATATGCGTGTTTTTTTGGTGGATGATGAAGACCTCGCCCGTTCCCGGCTGCGAACCCTTTTGGAAGCATCAGACCTGCCCGTAGAGATTGCGGGGGAATCCGGCAACCCGGCTGAAGCCGTGAGCCTCATCCGCGACAGCCGCCCCGATCTGCTTTTTCTCGACATCCAAATGCCGCAGCTCGACGGCTTCGATGTCATTGATCTGCTTGGGGATGCCTGCCCGCAGGTGATCTTCGTGACCGCCTACGACCAGTTTGCTATCAAGGCATTCGAAGTACATGCCCTCGACTACCTTACTAAGCCGGTCCGGCTGGAACGACTGGTTAAAGCCCTGCAGCGGGCACAAAAGCTGTCTGATAGCGAAAATCCCGCATCCGGTTTGCAGTCGCTGCGCGAATCCCGTAAGGCCATGCCGCTCAAGCGCATCAGCGCTCACACAGCCCGCGGGGTAAAGGTGTTGGGCTTCACCGAAATCCTGTATTTTGAGACCGAAGAGAAAATCGTCGTCGCCGTAAGTGGGCACGGGCGTTTACGGGTTGATTTCACCCTTGACGAGCTGGAAGAGCGTCTGCCTGGTCAGGACTTTTTACGCATACACCGCTCCTCGCTGGTCAATGCCAACGCCATAAGCAGCCTGGAACCCTGGTTTAACGGCAACTGGCAGGCAACGCTCACCAACGGCGAAAAGCTCACGGTTGCCCGGCGCCGGGTTACCGCTTTAAAACAGCGCATCGGTTTTGGCTAACCGACCGGGAGAAGCTGCTCCAGCACTTCGGATAGGCGCCCTGAATTAAGGGGTTTGGTCAGAAAATCATTCATCCCGGATTGCAGTGCTTTTTCGCGCTCCTCTTTCAGTGCGCCTGCGGTAAGGGCTACCACAGGAACCCTTTTGGCATGCGGCACGCCGCTCATTCGTTCGAGCGCCCGTATTTTTTCCGTAGCCGCCGTACCGTCAAGGCGCGGCATTTGTACATCCATCAGAATCAGATCGGGGCGGTGCGCCTCCCAAAGCGCAACTGCCGCTTCCCCGTCAGCAGCCTGCAGCAGCCTTACATCCGGTAGTATTTTTTTCAGCACTGTTTTGATGAGCACCATATTGAGCTGAATGTCCTCGGCAATCAAAATTGTGCAGGGCGCAGACGAACTTTGGGATTTCAGGGCCGCCCCTTCCGCTTCCGCTGATTCTTTGTCCTTGTTAAGCGTATGCGAGTTACTGTTTCGTGCGTTCTGCTGCACTTCCTTATCCTGCGGATAGTCGGGGATACCCCGACTGATTTTCCGGATGTAGTACCATAGCTCTGTAGCCTTAACTGGTTTGGTAAGGCTCACCGCTACACCCAGCTTCCGGAACTGAGCCCGCAAATCGGGCGTATCGACCGCACTGTGGAGCATGAGTACAGGGAGTTGATCAGGGCTTACATTCAGCTCTTTACGGATGCGCTGCAGGGTGTCGAGTCCGTCCGTTTCGGGCATATGATAGTCGAGAATGAGCAGACCAAACGTTTCTTCCTTCAAAGCTTCAAGGGCTTCAGCACCGGAGGCGCAGCTGCGAAAATCAAAGTGCCAGTAGCTGAAGTTATGTTCCAAAATCAGGCGGTTCGCATCGTTGTCATCCACAATCAGAATTTTGCCGGGATTAACAGTGCCTGCTTTTGGCAGGAGCGGCGCATCTACGATATCAGTCTCAATGGTGAAAGCAAAAACAGAACCCTCGCCGGGTTTACTATTTACGGCAATCGAAGCCCCCATCTTCTTTGCGAGCAGTCCACTGATGGCGAGACCGAGCCCCGTCCCGCCATAGCGGCGCGTCGTTGAGCTATCCGCCTGACTAAACGGTTTAAAAAGCTGTGCCTGCTGCGACTCACTGATTCCGATTCCGGTATCGCGTACCTCAAAGGTGTAGCAGCCCCTTGTTTCTGTTTTCCTGGTGAAGCTTACCCGCATTTCCACTTCACCTTTTTCTGTGAATTTTACTGCGTTGTTGAGCAGGTTTAATAAGATTTGTTTAAGCCGGACCGGGTCTACCACAGCCACAGCCGGCAGATCAGGCGGCATGAACAGCAACAGCTCAAGCTTCTTAATACCGGCCTGATACTTCACAACATCCACAGCCTGTTCCACGATTTCAGCCATCTCAGCCTCTACCAATTCAAGCTCAAGTCCCCCGGCTTCAATCTTGGAAAAATCCAGAATATCGTTAATCACCCCAAGCAGCGCTTTACCTGAAACATTCGCATTTTCGGCGTACTGCAACTGAACATCATCGAGCTCGGTGTTCAGCAGTAATTCCGTAAAGCCAATTACGCCATTGAGCGGGGTCCGAATTTCGTGACTCATATTGGCCAGGAAGGACCCTTTGGCGATGCTTGCGGCCTCTGCTGCATGAAGCGCATCCTTCAGCTTGACGGTGCGCTCCTCTATTTTTAGCTCCAGATTTTTTTGGTGAGCGTTAAGCTTACCTAACAGACTGTTGAATGCTTCACTCAGCTCGCGAACTTCGTGTCTGCCTCTGATTTGGAGTCCGGCAGGCAGGGGCTCATCTTCGGGCAGCTTTACTTCTGCCGTAAGCAGCTCCAGCGGGCGGGTAACCAAATGATGGGCTGCCCATGCCAGGACAACACCCAAAAGCAGCGCCAGACCCAGGATAAGCACGAACGCCCGAAAAAAGGCCTGCACCGGGCGGTAAATCTCTTTCCGGTCTATTTTTATGAGCAGCGCCCAGTTCATGGCCGGGATGTAGCGCCATTCGGCTTTCACCGGATTGCCAAGGGCATCCTGCAAAATACCCCCGCCCTGGTTGCCGGAAAGGGCCCGCAGTGCGGCATCCGTAAGCTGCTGATGGTCCGGGTCGCCTGCACGAAGCTCCGGAGAAAAACGGGCCGACTGCGTGAACAGCAGCTCGCCGCCCTGACTCGCAATCATCAGAATTTCACCTGTATCACCCAAAAAACTCAGGTTTGCGAGAATGCCTTCAAGCAAAGAGCCCGGCACCTTAAGCACTACATTTCCGGCAATAAGCCCTTCAATAAACACAGGAGATGTGATAAAAGCCACCGAGGCCTGAGCCGGAGGAAACCACGAAAAGTTGGAAATTTCGGTCTGCAGCAGGGTATTGGCAGCATCAATACTTTCTGAGATTTCCCGGCCAAGTTTCTCGTGTTCATGTATCGAATAGCCGGTAAGCTCAGGATTCCTGATTGAAAACCGAATAATACCCTCTGCATCGGTAAGCATCAGATCATCATATCCTTTTTCCAGAAGATAGCTTACAAGAAAGGTGTTAAGCGCACCTTCCGACAAGTCAGAAAAATCATCGGCAGAAAGCAATTGCTGCCAGTGGGGGAGACGGGCAAGGGTGTTGGCATCGCGAATGCGCCCGTTCACAATCTCTTCAATCTGATCACGGGTTGAGTTGGCCAGGGCGGCGAGATCCAGCCGGTTTTTATCTTCGATGGATGCCCGAAAAATATTGTTCCCCATAAAAAAGGTCAGCAGCAGGGGGACAAGTGCGACCAGCAAAATGAGCAGTGCCAATTCGGTACTGTTGGAGTGTAGTTTCCTCATGGCAGTTGTACCTCCGAAATTTCCGCTTGTCTGGCCCAGTTTCCGCCCCATTTGCGGTACAGCTCATCCAAAAACTGCTGCCAGTCCTGCGGGCTACGGTAAGACGGATACGGCAAGGGACGCACAGGCTTGGTTGTGCTCCACACAATATCGAACTGCCCGTCGGCCCTGATTTGCCCGATCCGCACAGTTTTCCACAGGTGCTGTGTATCGCCGTCGATGCTCACCGGCCCGTGCGGGGCATCAAGCGAGAGACCACCAAGCGCATTTCTGACGGCTTCGGGGGAGGTGCTTCCGGCCTCTTCAGCCGCCAGTGCCCATAAGTACACCCCGGTGTAAGCCGCCTCCATAGGATCGTTGATGACCGCATCGGAGCCAAACATCGCCCGGTAAGCCGCAACAAACGTCTCATTCCTGCTGCCGGGCACACTTTGAAAATAATTCCATGCTGCATAATCACCTTCAAAAGGAGCGCTTCCCATCAGCAACAGCTCTGTTTCGGCAATACTAAAAGAAATGGTAGGAATGAGGTCCGGCGTGATTTCGCGCAAACGCAGGGCCTCGAAAAAAGCAATGTTGCTGTCCCCGTTGAGCGTGTTGAGAATGACATCGGGTTCAAGGCGCGCAATTTCATCCGCTATGAGATCAACCGCGGTGCTGCCCAGCAAAACGTATGCTTCCCCCAAAATCTGCCCCCCAAGCGACTGCACCTGATCTTTGATAATCGCATTGGCAGCATGCGGAAACACATAGTCAGAACCAACGAGGTAGAAACGGTCTCCAAGGTTATCCATCGCCCACTTTACGGCCGGCATAATCTGCTGATTGGGGGCTGCTCCGGTGTAAACAATGTTGGGGGAAAGCTCCATCCCTTCGTACTGCACGGGGTAGAACAGCAAATGATCGTACTGCTCGAACACCGGACGCACGGTTTTACGGGAATCGGACGTCCAGCACCCAAACACAACGTCAACCTGATCTTCTGTAATCAGCCGCTCTGCCTCACGGGCAAAAACCTGCCCGCTCGAGGCGCCGTCCCGTATCGTTGCTTCAATTTTACGGCCGTTTACACCGCCTGCCGCATTTATCTCCTCAATCGCCAGCAGCGTTGCGTTCACTACGCCCTGTTCACTTATCGCCATGGTTCCGGTGAGCGAATGCAGCACCCCCACCGGAATGGGTCCGCTTGCGCCATCTTTCGGGACTTCCGTCTGCCCGCTGTTTCCGCACGAAAACAGGAACACGCAAATGAATGCGATAGTAGTTTTCTGAAAAATATGAGCCGTCTTCATTACAAATTATTAAAAGCGAACAAAACAGCCGATCAGGCACACCCCATCTGACGAAAAGATAGGATTCCCAAACCTGCCGGCGCATCATGGTTGTTAGTTGTCAAAATAGTTGATTTTTATACACAATTGCTACACCGCGGGCCTAAAACGAAATCCTGCAGCTGTGCGGCAGCCGGGCTACTCAAATTTTAACAATAAAATTAACCCATCCTTTAACCCGCATTATTCACCAAGAAATTTTCTTGCTGGCAAGGCGAAGCTGAAAACTCAGCGGAAGGGTACCTAAGTACCCTGAGCATGAGTTTTCAGATTCAACGCCGCCAGCGGGGAAATTTCGCTGCGCGGGAATCGCTACGCTCGGTGCACTTCGTGGGAATCGCTTCGCTAGGTGCGCCGTCTTTACACCACACTCAAACTTGGGCTACCGGTGTTTTTCACTAAGCCATACTTAAACACAGATTGAGCGAATAAATCCTGTTGAATTGTGAATAATGCGGGTTAAGCAAACCCATCCCATCATACACAGTTGAGATCATTTTTGGCAATGTGCGCAGGTTTTTTTTGGATGAAGCGCTTGTGACCCTGATCCTGACGCCCTAAAAAAAGAAACCCCGCGTCACCGTCAATGCGGGCGCGGGGTTGGGTTCAGGAGGCTGCAAAATTCGGCCTGGACTTAGCTGTCAGCTGACGGATTTTCCTGCTCTGCGGTAAAATCGGCTTCGACTTCCCATGTATCATCGAAACTGCTCTTTGGGGGCTCAGATTCGTCCCCGGAGGAGACTTCACGCTTAATAATAATTTGTACATCGTTGCTCAGCATCACAAATGCACTCACCGTACTAATTACCGGATGAAGCATAAACAAGCCGCCGATTCCAAGGGTGCCAAGGGTAAGGGGCGTATCAAAAAGTGTCTTTCCTTTTGCACTTCTGATAATCAGGCGGCGGGCGTTCCCTTCCGCAATCAATCTCCGCACATCAGCTATGAGATGTTCGCCATTAAGTCTGATATCTTCAAAGGCATCTGCGTTCATGGCATTTTTTTTTGAATGGATGTGTAAGGTTTAGCGTCGAATCCGCTCTTTATACGCAAATAAACAAAAGAAGGATTCTAACTTAATTTCATGCTTGCACATACATTTGGCGCCTCTACCTACGGCGTTGACGCACACATTATCGATGTTGAAGTCCATTTTCGGGGCGGAACGCCCTTTTACTCCCTTGTTGGCCTGCCTGACCGGGCTGTAACAGAGGGCAAATACCGGATTGACGCAGCTATCCGGGCTTCCCGGCTGGAAGAGCCGCGGGGCGTCATCATCATCAATCTCGCACCGGCGGACCTTCCGAAAGAGGGCAGCGCATTCGACCTGCCCATTGCCATCGGTAACCTTTTGGGTACCCGGCAAATCCGCAATGACTTTGCTGATAAAACGGTCCTGATCGGCGAGCTTGCCCTCGACGGCAGCCTGCGCCCCGTAAAAGGCGTACTGCCCATTGCTGTGGAAGCGCATAAAAGAGGCTTTGAGTATCTTGTGCTTCCCGAAGCAAATGCCGGTGAGGCAGCTGTGGTATCCGGGCTAAAGGTTCTTGGCTGTAAAAACCTACGGGAGGTCATTGACTGGTTTAACGGGCAAAATAACCTCACCCCTCACACGACAGATGTCGCGGCCCTATTCAGCCACGACAATACTGACCATGCTGCAGATTTCAGCGATGTAAAAGGTCAGGAAAATGTGAAGCGCGCGATGGAGGTAGCCGCTGCCGGCGGGCACAACATGATCATGGTTGGTCCGCCCGGTTCAGGCAAAACCATGCTCGCACGTCGCCTGCCTACCATACTACCTCCCCTTACACTGAACGAGGCGCTGGAAACGACGAAAATCCACTCCGTTACCGGTCTTATGCGCAGCGGCAGCTCCATTGTAACGACAAGGCCATTTCGCGCGCCCCATCACACGATCTCGGACGTAGCGCTTGTGGGAGGAGGCAGCATCCCCATGCCGGGCGAGATCTCACTGGCCCACAACGGCGTCCTCTTCCTGGATGAGCTGCCGGAGTTTCAGCGCAAGGCACTTGAGGTCATGCGGCAGCCGCTCGAAGACGGCTTCGTAACCATCTCACGCGCCCGCATGACCGTGAGCTACCCGAGTAAAATCATGCTGATCGCCTCCATGAATCCATCCCCCTCCGGCGACTGGTACGACCCTGCCAATCAGGACGGCACCTCACACGGGCAAATGCAGCGATACCTCAGCAAAATCAGCGGGCCACTGCTGGATCGCATTGACCTGCACGTGGAGGTCAACAAAGTGACTTTCGAGGAACTTTCTCAAAAATCGCAGGGCGAAGGCTCTCTGCCTATCCGGGAGCGGGTTGTTGCCTGCCGGCAGATTCAGCAACAGCGATTCATGGGCATGGAAGTGCACTGCAACGCGCAGATGAGCTCGCGACAGGTGCGCAAGATTTGCCGCCTCGATGACGCCGGTTCCGCCATCCTGAAGCGGGCTATGACAACCCTTGGACTTTCGGCTCGGGCGTATGACCGCATCCTCAAAGTATCAAGAACCATTGCCGACCTTGAGCGGAGCGAACACATCAGAGGGCATCACATTGCGGAAGCTGTTCAGTACCGCAGCCTCGACCGTGAGGGATGGCTGGGGTAGCGCCGGGAAACGGATCTTATCAAGCAAATTTTGCTGTTCTTTTTTTAGACTAATGCTTGCACCGGCATGAATACTGCCGTATATTTGGAATCTGCAAAACAACAGCGCTCGTAGCTCAACTGGATAGAGCATCTGACTACGGATCAGAAGGTTGGGGGTTCGAATCCTCCCGAGCGCACACCCTAAATTACAAGACACACATAGTTTGTAATTCCAGCCGCATCTGAGGAATCGGGTGCGGCTTTTTTTATGTCGAAATCACAGCGCTACGCTGTAAGCCTGCTGACTTATCTCCGGGTAACTTCCCGGGCACGGGCTGTTTGCCCGGATTTATGGAGGGTCTCAATCAGGTACTCGCGCAGCATATCATTGCCCGCATTATTTTGAAAACGGGCGTACCAGCGGTCAGCGAGCTGTTCAAGGCTGAGTGCCGGGTCCGTTTCACGCTCGCTTAAGCGGATTAAGCTTCGGTATGCAGCACTGTACCGGGAATCTTCGCTCAGGGCGCGTTCATAAGCAAGTGCAGCCTCCATGTATTCACCTGATTGCTCAAAAAGTATCCCCATGCGGTGATGCACTTCCGGCCCACGTGCACCAAGCTGAACCGCCTGTCTGAGGGCTGTGATAGCGGCATCAGGACTGTTACGACGCTCGAGCCAATTGGCATAGGCCTCATACAAAAGCGGACTGTCGGGCCACTGACTCAGTAGGGCATCAAAATAAGCTTGAGCAGTTTCAGCGGAAGTTTGCTTACGCACAAATGCCGTTATGCCGGTTAAAGCCTCCGTAAGGAAACGCAGCTGATCGGCCTCGCGCAGGGGAGGCGGCATGGGATGTTCCTGCGCCTGCTGTTCCAGCATGACTTCCACCTGTCCTGAAACCATCCTCTGCTGATCACGATAATACCTAAGCAATCGATTGGTTAGCGAACTAAGCTCAGGCTCGGAGTAGATTTGCCCTTCCGCAGCCCTTTCCTGCATGGCGTACCAGTCGCTTAGCGGTGCCCATGCTGTTTGTGCCGCCCTGCTGCGCCATACATTGCGTGAGTCCTCGTCCGGCTCAGTCCGGCTTATTAGTGCCAGCAACAGCCCGGTCTGCTCTGATTCCGGAAGCTGCGTAAAAACAGCCCTTGCCTGCTCAGGACGATCCAGCTCGAGCAGTACCCGCGTGTGCTCGCGCTTCAGTACTGCAGCCTGCGGGAAACGCGTGCTTATCTCCTGATAATATGATACAGCTTCTTCATTGTGGTCTCCAAAAAGAAGGGCATGTGCCGCACGACGGGCGAGCTCAGCATCTGACAGCAAAACCGACAGGGAATCAAACTGCTGGTGGGCGGTTTCAAACTCGCTGATCGTCAGAAAGGATTCTGCAAGTTCACGGGCCAGCGCTTCATCATCCGGAAACTGCGCAACCTTCCTTTCGAGTACAGCATGAAGGCCGCGAAAGTTAGATCTCATCCGGTTGATGTCGATCAGGGTGCGGTAGTACCGCCGCTCTTCAGGATGAAGCGCAAGCATCTGCTGGAAATGCTCGTTCGCTTTAACGGCCTCATTATTAAACAGCAGCGCCCTGCCGTAGGCAATAGAAATATTCACGTTTTGCGGTTCTGCCCGGTGCAGACGCTCCAGTACCTGAACCGACGCTTCTGCCTCCCCCTGTTCCCCAAGTATATTGGCCTGCATCAGCAGCAGATCCGGATGATCCGGAAACCGTGCCAACCCCTCTTCAAGGGCTTCAAAGGCCTGTGCATACTGACCGGCTTCCATCAGGATATAAGCAAGATTGTTGTGCACGTTAAAGCGGTCAGCATTAAGGGTCCGGGCCTTACGCAGGGCTTCAGAAGCACCCTCGCGATCCCCGCTTTCGTACCGAATACCCGCAATTTCTTCGTAGAGCATTCCCAGTAAAGCCTCCATTTGTGCCGGAGTAATGCCTGCAGCCGCTGGATCAGGGTGCCGGCGTGCCGCCTCAGCGGCTTCTTCATAAGCGGGAAGTGCAAGCTTTGGATCGATATGATAAAGTGACTGTGCCCGCAGTGCGAGAAGCGGCAAACTGCCGGGCTGATGTACCAGCCCCTGCTCTGCGGCTTTGGCAGCTTCCCAAAACGCTTCAAGCTGCAGCAAAGAGATGCCTAAATGGCGCCAGGCCTCGGGTTGCGCTTCATTTTGTTCGAGCGAGAGACGGAAAGCCTCGCTGGCTCCTTCTGCATCTCCAAGCCTGAGCTGCTCCATGCCCTCACTAAAATAGAAAGCCGCAGTCTGAGCTTTCAAATCCGAAGGCAGCCCGGTCAGCAATCCCAGAAAAGTCAGGCAAAAGAGCGTTTTCAGATGATGTTTCGTCTCTCGACAGAACTTGTGCAAGATATTTGGGTTCATTTACATTTACTATGTTCAACGCCTTACAGCCTGCGTATTCCGGGCTTCTCTCGCACTTCTTCCGTTTATGTCCACAGGATAAACCCGATACCAGAATCCTGGCTGACCGCTGCTGTCTGTAAATCGCAGGTCGGTTGCGTTGCCTTCAAGCCGGCCTATTTCTTCGTAGCGCCCGGTGGCAATTTCAGCTCTCCGAATCGAGAAGTAGTCGGTTTGCTGCGCCTCATTCTGACGCTGCTGCCAGCGCAGCTGAACGCCTTCATCAGTTACAGAGGCCATCACATTAAAGGCAGGCAGCGGGGGCTGAATGCTTCCGGTGATAAGGGTGTCAGCCGGAGCAGGTCTTGAGACATTGCCGGCAGAGTCAACAGCCGCTACTTTATAAACATACGTTTTTCCAAAGGCCACATCTTCATCCCTAAAGAAGCGGTTGCCGCGGGGCACTGTTTGCATAGCTGCGGTTTCACCGGTTTCGATATCGGTTCGGAGTACCTGATAGGCCGTCACATCCAGGGAGGGGGAGGAAGTCCATCTCACAGCAACACGCCGGTTTTCCCGCATACCCGCCTGTACCGACTGCGGAGGCTCCGGCGGCGTTAGCACCGGAATCTGAATACTGGTAAATACGGTATCGCTCACATTGCCGCTTCGGTTAACAACGGCAACCCCGTATTCGAAGGTCATTCCTTCGGTAAAACCGTCTCCGCGCACCCCGCTGTCCGTGAGCCTGAGTTCGGTGAAATTACCCGTGTTGAGCTGTGAAAAAGCCCGGCCGATATCAGGGTACATTTGCCGCCTGACAATACGATAGCTTCTCAAACTCTGATAGTCATCGCCAGGCTCCCAGTTCAGCTCCACCTGCCTGCTGTCGGTGTTGAATGCAGCAGACACGGCCGCTACCGGCTCCGGAAATGTATAGTCGATAATCAGCAGCCGTGCGCTCAGGCTGAATTCACTCTCATTGCCGCTTTGGTCAACTACCGTTACCGCATAGCGGTAGTGGGTTCCGGGAGCAGTAGTTGTGTCGGTGAAGGAGGTTTGCAGCGGGGGAAGAAGCGTATCGGTAATCCGCACCATGTCTTCTTCTTCCTCACTTGTAAGACCGCGATAGACATGATATCCGGCAACATTCAGGGCAGTACTCACCTGCCAGGTGAGCAGGGCTTCGAAGCTATCTGTTACGCGTACCTGCGGACGGGGCAGGGCAGCCGGCTGTACGTTTTCACCAACGGTAAGCTGTACACGGTTGCTTTCAGGGGAAGGCTGCCCGGAAAAATCTTCGGCTTTCACCCAAAACTCATACCGCTGGTCGATTTCCGGAACTTCAAAACGGATGCTGTACTCTGTCACACTATGCTGAATAAGCCGCAGGTTCCCGTCATAGCCGGGTACTGCAGTTCCGTCCGTACGCCTGTAATCAGGTCTGAACAGTACCGCATGCCGGGCAGCATGCGCGCCGGCCTCAGGATAAGACCAGCTCAGCGTTACGGTTCTGTTCTCGTGGGTCACCCTGAGATTCTGCGGCGCCGGGCTCCGGTATGGCTCAAGCTGTACAGGTTCTGTTTCGAAGGAAAGGCTTATTTCACGCTCAAGATCATCTACAAACTGAAAGCGGTAGGCCACAAGCTGCCCTGCGGGCGCGTCTTCGTCTTCAAACAAATGGCCCATTAAACGGGCGATCTGCGGCCTGGTGTACATGCCAATCATGGCGCGATCACCGGCATTTCTAAGCCTCAGAAACACCGACTGCGGATCTTCCGCGTCCTCTTCTCCCACAAAACGCACGAAGTTGGCGCCCAGCTGCTGCTGCAGCTGGAAACCGTTTTGCACCGGCATTACCGGACTGTCGGTAATCTGCTCCCACTCACCGCCATTTATGCTGCGAAACACATGGTATCCGTGAGAGAGCGGAATGGGCTGATTATGCATGATGAACGCATTGCCATCCCGAAACATCACATCGGTAATCAGGTTACCCCGCACGCCTTGGGCATGCAGTTCTGCTGCACCAGCGGCCAGCACAACCAACAGCGTAAATGCCAGTATCCCCTGCCGGGGCATGCGGATGAAAACGAATTTAAAGTACGACATAAAGTTTCTTTCAATTGGTTTAACTTACACTTCGGACTGCGCAGTTGTATCCGGTCTCAGCCTTTAAGTCGCTGAATAAAAAGCTTCGAAATTTTCAGGTTAATGGTACGGGTTAAAAGCCCAAACCGGGCGGAACAACAAATACAGGAGGAGGATAGACGATAGGTGTAAACAGATCCGAATCCTGAATGGTGTGGTGACGTGTCCGCACAAGTCCTGCATGATTGTGAATCCGGACGGTAACCCTCAGGCCAGCAAGGTCCAAATCATCCGGTATAACCATGCTTTCCGTTTCGAGCTCAAAAGGAGTAGTATCGGGATAGGGCTGATGGTAAATCACCTGCTGGTCGACAGGGTTTATTGCAGGCATCCAGAATGGACTTCTCCGAACCTCATATTCCACTTTTACTACACCGGATTCAGGATCATGGATATTATCAATTCCGATGGTAATCCTACGGGTATCGGTATTTGCGCTTACGCTCAGGTCGGGGGTGACGGGCGGAGTTGTATCCAGGTTTATCGGACCGGTTTCCCCGAGGGCTGAAAAACTGCCTTTGGTGTTCACCGACCGGAACTGCACATACAGGTTGGGTCCTACAGGCAACTCACTTCGTGGTATGGAGATATGCCGCGGCTGCGGGTTCAGGCCCTGCACGACCTTCACGGACTTCGCGTGATTCCATTCCAGATCTACATCCGTACCGGTCGGAAATGGCCTTACAGTGGTATCCCAGCCGCCATCATAATACACGACACGGTACTGCAAGCCCAGAACATCTGATTCGGGGTCGTAGGGGACGCTTGTGAGATAGACTTTCACATCATCCGGGTCGAGTTTGGCGCGCATCTCACCGGCTTCCGGAACCGTGCTGTCGAATGACAGGTGAGGACCGCTGGTTGTGATATCGCTCCGGTTTCCGGCATTATCAACAGCCCGCAGATGCAGGTAGACTTCACGGCGGAAGGTATCAAGTACCGGGTGGTCGGAGCCGCCGGTTATGTGCAGCTCTCCGCTTTCGTGCAATTCATAATCACCGGCTGCAAAACGGGCATGCGGTGGTGTTTCGGAGCGGCTGAGTACATACTCGAAATGCGAGATGCCGGATACGGGATCTTCCGCCGAGATATTGCTGAAAAAGAGTTCCGGGTCGCCATAGGTCGTAATCCACCCAAATCCCTCTGCAAGGGTATGGCTTAGCGGGGGCACGCTGGTTACGGCGGGATAAACACTTGGCCAGTCAATGGGCGGCTGTACAGGATCCGGGGTCTGAATACCGGCAAGCGGCGCACCGGGCTCAGAAAGATCGAGGATTATTGGCCCGTCGGCGTTAGCCACGGGGCTCATTTGCCCCATGTTGTTTTCTACCCGAGCTGAGACATAGTATTCCTGACCTTCATCCATAGGGAAAAATCTTGCCGGACCCCTGATTTCCTCTGCCGGAATTGCTGTAATAAGTTCACGGTTCCCCTGCAGTTCATTCCAGTCAATCACATCAGTCGCTCCCGGGGTAGTACCAACAGCATATTCAAAGTGGCGAATGCCTACCTGTGGATCATGACCCTGAATTACCAGATGCATCGGGCCTTCTGCGTTTGTCCAGTAGCGTACTACGCCAGCCTCAACTGAAGCATTATAGTTCTCGGAAAGAAGTACGACAGGTGCCTGAGGCGGATCTGTTTCTTCCGGGAAAACATTGCTGCCGGGTGGGGTTGTGGTACCTCCGGGACCTACATCTACCGGAAAAGAAGCCCTGCGAATCGCAGTATTACCGGCTGTACCCCGCACACGGACACCCATATTTATATATGCTGTATCAAAAATTGAAAACAGTTTGAAAGCGGGCAGGGTAACCGAATTACTGTTTCCAATACTCAGGTAATCATCTGTTCTGATGGTGATATCCGAATCCGCTCCGCCGCCCAGCTGTATACGGTACTCAACGGCATTTTCGATAATGCCCTGCGGATGCTGTGCTGTCCATGACACCTCTGCCCGGTTCACGAATGTACCTTCTGTCCTGCCGGGGGTAACAGTTAATGCGGTTAACTGCGGTGGCATGAGTTCTTCGCTTAGCTGTTGCCGCTTATTTACAAATTCGCTGACCGGCGGGGCATCCGCAATAAACCCGGAACCCTCGTTTTGTTGTCTCCAGTCCACATAATTATCATAGAGATTCCAGAGAATGGCGATGGTTCCGGCCTTAACGCTAAAGAAGCTATCCATGATTTGGGTTAGGTTCTTGTGATGTGCAAAATAATCCTCCCGTTCCTGGTTCATCTGCATTAACAGTGCAGGGTTATCCATTGCGACCTTCTGTGCGTCAGCATAGGACTGCAACCCGTCAACATGCATTTGGTACCAGTAGCTGGTGTTAGCATTCGCCACCTGATTCATAATTACAGCCGGAATATCATTACCACTAATCGGCCAACTGAGACGATCATAAAGCTCCTGCACCTCGCTAAATGCTGACTGAGAAGGTTCAGGTAGTATAAATGGAAATAAATCCGGATCCATGCCGGGTGCAGGGTTGCTGTTATATGTGTGATAAACAAACTGCACACGCTTAGCAAGCCGTGCGGCTTCATCGTTTAGCCTCTGTATCCTTTGTGCGGTGGGATTGGTGACTGCATTCTGGAGCGCTGAACTGTAAAACTGATTTACCGTAGATACGCCCTGAGCAATCTGTGTCTGGTTCTGACTAAGCTGCTCTAAGAGGTTGTTCGCCCAACTGTAATTGGTCCAGCGGTAATTGGCATAGCTGGCAAACTTACGCTCGAAATACTCAATCAGGTAAATATGATCGGTCATCAGAGTCCTGAGGTTGCCATAGGGTGGTGGAGCAAAGCTACCGATTACAAGCGTGCGCATTACGGACACATTTTCTTCTACAGAAGCAATACTTTCCCTGAACTGCATGTCCAGCTGCTGCAGGTTTTCGCGCAGCTCGGAAGTGGCCTGCGCCTGATTTTCAGCCCTGCTGTCATCAACTTCAAAAGAAACTGACTGGTTCTGCCCTTCCACAACTTCCGGACGCACAACACCTGAGACCGGTGAGGTAAAAAATGCTTCAGAGAGGTTATCAAAATATTGTTCGCTGTCTTCCATCAGAACTATAGCTGTACCAAGGTCCTGCCCCAGTGAATCTTTAAGTTCATCAATATTGTCAGTAAGACTCTCAAACCACTGATTTAAAAGGCCTTCCGCGTTAGCTGGGGTAGATAACCAATTGTAGCTCGGACGGTCAGCTCCCATGATGTTGTTCAGAACATTCTGAAGGGATTGAGGAAGCGGCTCCAGACCATCTCCCTGCTCGTTAGCAAGAAGATTTGCGGCCCATGCTTTTCGGTTGTCTTCTCTTACGGAATAAAATCTTGTGGCTGCCTGCGCAAACATCTCATCGTCGGGGAACAAAACATCAAGTGGTATTGGCTCAGCCTCAGGGTTTACGATGGCTTCGAGACCAGCAATCAGACTTAGAATATCATCCTCAAACTGATCGCGCTGGGCCTGTGCCTGGGCGATCACATCGTTGTGTTCCCCGGAACCCAAACCACCGGTTGCGCCCTGACCTGTGAATGAAGCCCATCCTGATATACAGAAACGGTCTTCACCCAGACAGCCTTTAGCCGATGCAAAGAGCTCGTACCCCTCGGACTGATGCACCACAAATGCACCCCGGGCTTCTGCGGAAGCGCATCCTCCAAATGCACAAATCTCCACATCAAAAATCGCATAGGCGCCGAACGGCATGCTGTAGCTTTCATCGGTAAGAACCCATGCTGATCCCATCAGGTTGGATTCGATGCTGAATACGAATACATCAGCATAGATACCCAGACCAAGTTCGATGAGGAAGCCGGGCGGCCCCGCTAATACCGTGCTTTCTCCCCGGATGATACCGCCGTAAATTTCAAAATCGACATCTCCGATCAGCCCCCATGCGGTGGTAGCACTGCTTCCACTTTCCTCACGAACATAGAAGAAATCAACCTTACCGGTACCATCTATCACTAAGGGCACTTCTAAATTTACCATAGCACCAAAAATCAGGGATGAAATCCCGTCATCTCCCCATTCGGCAGAAGCAAACATACCGGCCTGCACCCTTGTATTGGCCACAGCATTTTCGCCGCCATCCATTTGGGCAACGGTTCCTTGTACGTCTATATAAAAAGACTGATTGGTGAGCTGCATGAATGTTGCGCCTTCCACAACGTAAGGGGCACCACTGCCGCCACCAATACCTACCGAGGCGTACAGCATTGCTGCGAATAAAGCACCGTTCTGCAGTGTAGCGGCATCCTCGTCGTAAAGGGTGTAATCAAAACCCTGGAGAGCGGTTTGCACCAGCTCAAAATCTTCTGCTTCGGGACGGTAGAAAAAGCCGCCGGCTGCTCCGGTTATATCAACAACGCCGGGGACAATTGGTATTCCGGGTGATGCGCTAACGCCTACAAAAAGTCCGTAGCTCACCCCTTCTGTTGTATTTGCAAACTTACCTGCAACCACAGCGGCTGCCTGTACATCGCCCATCTGCATCGCGCCGGTTGCAGCAGCTCTGATCAGGATATCCGAACCCTGACGGACATACTCCAAATCGGCGGTCATGGAAAAATAACTGGAAACAGAGACACCAAAGCCTTCCACAATCAGGCTCATATCACCAGAGAGGGTGCGGTAGAAAAATACGGTGTTGACCTGACCGGTGAAGCCGCCTTCAGAATCACCGCCCGCCCCTATGGTCAGATTCACGGCTGGCAGGCCTTCTTCTCCGCCGTTGCCGCCATTCCCGCCAGCGCTGCCGTTTCCGATATCGGCCGGACAGGGGCCAAAGCAAATCAGCTCGGTAACGCCGCTGATGGTTGTTGTTTCCAGCTCATCCTCGCTGCTGTTGCGCAATGCGGCAGGATCCGGATTGTCTCCGCCGCTGGTATCGGTAAAGGTCAGGTCAAACCCATCAGCGTCCAGCTCGCGGATAAAGCTGCCGACCTCCAGCGTAGCAAAACCGGCTATGGTTACCGAATGTTCTGATCCGGCTATGTTTCCCCAGTCTGCCACGCCTTGCGGACCAATCCGGAAATTTTCATAGGTGATGCTTGCCTCAACCTCCGGCAGGGTGAAGTTAGCGGTGCCTGATAAGTTGATAAAGAAGCTTTCTGTTTCAGACGCCCCGATATCAGCCAGGAGGCTGAGCTCAAAAAAGCTGAATTCGATATCAAAAGCTGCATTTCCGGTTACATCGTAGGCAATAACCAGGCCGGTGCTTTGCGAGTGACTGATCCCTATCCCCGGCCTTTCAGAAAAGTTGTTGTCCTCACCGAACATGATGACATCTGTGAGCCCCTCTGTCGTTTGAACAGCGAGTACCGCGTTTGCAAACAGACCGACCTCACCTTCTCCGGCAGGATCAATGTCCGCCCTGAGACGTGTCAGGCGGGCTTCCGCCACCTCTCCAAGGTTTACCGTGGCTGCGTCAGGATCAGGGGTGAACTCCAGCCCCCCTCCCTCAACTATTACGTCTCCGCTTTCATTACGGTAGATCACCAGCTCCAGACCACTGTCGCCGGTGTATTCATCAAACGGTTCCGGCAGCTGAATACCAAACCCTGCTTCGAAGCGCAGCCCCTCTTCATAGGCCAGGGCTATGCGCTCGAGCGTGATGTACTCCCCGGCCAGCTCAACCGCCATATTTTCCAGCCCTGCTTCACCTATCTCAAAGCTTCCGTCCGTTGAGAACATCAGTCCCTGAAATGCCAGCTCCTGATCCAAAAATGTGATGTTTCCGTCTGCACTTACCGCAAGACTGCGACCTGAGAGGCTTAGCGTGGGGGACAAAAGCGCCAGTTCGAGGTTGTTGTTAAACAGGCTCAGGTACTGATCGCCAATGGCGGCGGCGGCTCCGCCCAGTGCAAAGTGCAGAGAGGGCGAAGCGTTGAGTCCGCTTACGCCAACTTCCATGGCCTGTATGGTTAGCTCAAGCGGTTCGCCCAAAACCTCATCCAGATTAACAACGCCATTCAGGGAGAGGTAGAACGCTTCTTCGGTGCTCACAATCTCTAAAGGGTTATCCCCGTCGAGACTTATGACGGCCTGTCCCAGGCTGAGGTCCTGCAGTGCACTGCCCGGATCAACCGAAAATGCCCAGCCTTCTGCACTCCATGTGGCCGCGGCAAAAACGGGGTCATCATCCTGCTCCAGGATCAGGCTGCTGTGAAAGGTTGCTGCAATACTGAGTGCGTTAGGGCCAAAGGCGGCTTCGATACCCATCAGGGAAGCGCGGAAGGTGTCTTCTGAGTCACCCTCATCCACGGACCCCTCCCGGCTGAACGTGTACAGCGGCTCAGCAACAGGATCATAGGTCGTACTGTAGCTGCCTGCCGTAAATGACGCTGACGCTATTCCTTCCTGGGTCAGGTTTGCAAAAACGGTGGCTTCGTGTTCATTAAAAATTTCCGGCAGGTCAAAGGCAAGTCCGAGTTCGAGCTGCAGGCCTTCATCATTGCTTAGTGCAAGTTCACGCAGGCGCACCGGCAGATTAAGCCGGTCTTCCAGTGTTTGGCTTGACTGCACCCCTATGCTGCCTCCCGTCACATTGTAGGCGTCGTCGGTTTGAAGGGAGAATGACACATTTATTTCAAAATCTTCCCCCTGACTGTCAGGCAATGCAGGAATCACGAGGGGGAGAAAGCTGTCACCGGTTGACAGTATGTAGCCGCTGCCATCGGTATCTACCTCGATAAGGGGGTTGCCTTCCTCATCCTTAATTTCAATGTAGGCGATGCTTTCAGATGGAAGCGGAATCCGGTCCGGCAGCAAGGCGATCAGGCCGCCACCAAGGGTAAAGCCACCGCTGTCAAGAATGGCGACGGGCTCGGTTGCCGGTTCACCGTCCTGATCCCAGAAGAAAAGGGCGCGGCCGTTATTGACCTGAAGCCCGCTCAGGCTTACGGCAAAATCATCTTCCAGCTCCACGCGCAGGTTACTGTAAGATTCCCCCTGATAGTTGATGACCGCCTCGGCAGCCCCGGTAAATCCGAGTCCGCCGGCATCAAGGATAACATCGGAGGTTGCGTTAAATCGTAGTGCGTTGCCCTCCGGCGTGCTCTCTTCGGTTGGGATGAGCGCAAAAGAGAGCGGATTAAGCGGTACCAGGACCGAAAACCCGGCAGATAAGGTAGCCGAGCCGCTTTTAATACTGAATGTATCGAGGCCAATTAACAAGTTGTCAAAGCTTACTGCAACATCGAGCTCATCACGCAATAATTCTCCTCCGCCCGTGAGTGTCAGTCCTTCTGCAGAGAGTTCGGCCTCATTCACGGCAAAGCTAACGAGCGGATCGTCGTCGTTCCAAGGCATGCCCAAGTCGAAGGGCTCGGTAATGGCTACAGCTCCGTCGCGGATGGTGCCTGACAGTACATCGAGCACGAGCGAACCTGTCACCGTGCCGGGTTCAGCGCCCTCCCGTACCGGCAGGCTAAGGCTCACGGCACCATCCAGCTCGGCCTGCTGCTGACCTTCATCAAGGTACAGGTTTAGATCTGCACTGAGGACTTCCAGTTCAACCGGACCCAGAGCGAGCGAGCCGCAGGGCTGAAGGCCGCTGATACTTCCTTCGAAGGCACGTCCCTCTATGATGGCAAGGCTGAATGCGGCGGCGTGGGTACAGCCATCTTCGGCATTTTCAAAAACCGGCAGGTTTCCAACTTCACCGGTTATGGTCAGGTCAAGTGCCTGCCGGAAGCTGTTGGACGGTACCTTGGCGAGTGCCCCGGAAATCTGATCAACCAGTAACGTAGGCGGAGTTTCACCTGAGCCGATGGGCACGGCGCCATCGAGCGGAAAATCGAAATCGCCTACGAGAAACCCGTCATCAAATCCCACATTTTCAAAAAGCAGGCCGTCGGGCAGGTCGATTGCGGTTCCTTCGAATTCTGGCAGCCGTAAGCTGAAATCAAACATAAAGCCGGGGTCGACACTAAAGCCGTCATCCCAGGAAAACAGCACGCTTTCAGGGGTTCGAAGGGCGAGGGGTTCGAGGGTGAACCCTGCCAGCGAAATCTCCGGCAGACTTAGCCCCGGTATCAGTGCTTCGCTGATGTTTTGGGATGGAATCTGAATCCCATCGTTTCTGATTTCAACACCTGTGAGGGGGAAGTGCAGTACCTCATCTTCCGGCAGCGGGATATCGATGGCGAGATCAAGTTCGACAGCAAACTCAAATCCGGATACAGGTGACCAGCTGAAAAGCGGCATTTCGGCAATGGCCTCGAGTTCCAGGCCAAAATCGCCGATATTCAGACGCGGCCCCTCATCAAAAGCATAGCTGTCAAAGGCGGTGATGCTGAGGTAGCCGTCCTGCATGGCACGCAGGGTGAGATCCGCACCGGCACGGTAGCCTTGCTCCGTGAGTATTTCCATGCTGCCGTCTAAACTAAAATCGTAAGTCGGGTTGCCGCCCGTAGCGGGCATGCTGAATGTTCCGGCTACCGCATCAAGTCCCAGCTTTACTTGTTCACCGGGCAGGAGTGCAAGGGAGGCGCCAAGGTCAGTAAGGTTGAGATCGGCCTGAACCAGCCCGTTGCCCTGAAGGAAGAAAGCAACCTCCTGATCGCCTTCAAGCGATTGGTCAAACAGGTTCAGGTGCCCTGTTAGAAATAAGGCAGAAGCGGCATCAGCATGTGCTTTGCCGTATTCTATGCGGCGAAGATCGAGCGGAATATTTTTGTCGCTCAGGTCGAAAAAAGGACTGCCTTCCGGCACATCAGCAATGATGCGCCCCGAGACAACTTCCGGATTGAGCGGGTTTGCTGTTACTGTGAAGGCGTCGAAGCTGATATCCGCTATTTCTGGCGGATTTGCAGGGTCGAGCCAGGGTACGACCATGCTTAGCGGCTGATCCGGCAGGGAGCTGATGATCAGGTTTCCTTCCCCGTCATCGGTGAGGCTGACCAGAAGTTCTTCGTCTTCGCGCAGCTGAATGTAGGCGATACTTTCGGTGGGCATGGGCAGGCGTTCAGGGAGCAGGTGTTCTGCAAAATAGGCCCAGACGGGATGAAAGCCGCCCTGATCAAGGGTGGCAACCGGCGCACCTTCAAGGTAAAACGTAGCTTCTCCGCTGTTTACACCTACAGGGTTGAATCCTACCGCGAAGTCATCACTGTACGTCACAGACAGAAAGCTGTCGAACCTGCGGTCGTTAAACGCCAGGCTTGCTTCAGCGGAACCCGAGGCACGTACGCCGGCGGAGTCAACCTGAACGGACCCGCTTAGCGCCATCTTCAGGCCAGGATCGGCAATGAGAGGCGTTTCCGGGAGGGTAGCTGCAAAACTCAGCGCGTCAAGGCTTTCCCCGATACCGACCTCGACTGCAAAGGACTCATCAAAAAGAATTCTGCCGGATTTGATGTTGCGGTTTTCGAGGCTCAGCAGGAGGTTGTCGAAGGTCACCCGTCGCACCTCGTCGCCGAGCAGGAAATCCTGACGGCCATCAATAAACAGCCCATCCTGCGTAATGGCTGCACTGCTCAGGCTGAAAGTGAGGAGCGGATTCTCGTCGGATGGCAGGTTCCATTCAAACGGTCCCTGAATTTCGAAGGCCACATCATCAAAAGTACCGTCCATCAGATTCAGGGAGAAGGTGCCGGATGCGGTCTGACCGTCTGCAAGTGCAATGGAAGCTTCAGCGGACATAACGGCCTGTTGCGGCTGCCCCGGTTCCCGGCTGAATGAGACTGCTGATTCAGTGACCTCAGCCGTGAAAGGCCCGATTTCGACCGGGCAGTCCGGAACAACATTGGTAACTGCACCCTGCACGCCATCTGCAAAAGTCAGGGTTCCGGCGCTGAATGGCGTTGTTTCACCAGCCTCGCAGCTGAACGGGCTGTCGAAAGAAATGCCGCCCCCCGCCTGCAGCGAACCAAACGGCTCGACGGAACCGTCGTCCATATATTCTGCCCCGGCAGTTCCGGAAAGTCCGGTAAGTTCAAGGGTCACAAAAGGGCTGAGTTCAACAGCACAGCCTTCAAAATCTGCGAGGCTAAGATCTGCCGCGACACGGTTCTGCCGTATGCTGCCGTTTTCGACGGAAAGGGCAGTTCCGATCAGGCAGTAGGGCATGGATGAAGCGGACAGCACGGTTGCCGAGCCGCCAAAGGCAATTTCCCAGGGTCCGGGTCCGAAGCCATCCCAGTCAAAAACCGGAAAATCAAATTCGCTGAGCTGAAAAGCGTCAAGCGTCACATTGAGCTGCTGTATATTAAAATTCGGCAATGGCTGTGCGCCGGCTCCAAAATCAATGCTTTCAAACCGGATACCGTCTTTGTTTAAGGTCAGGCTTTCTATCTCCGGAGAAAGCCAGCCGTCGAAAGCGGGAATGGCAAGGCTTGCATCAAGACTGATTTCGAAATCCCATTCGGATGAAGCCGGATCATAATTCAGCTCATCAAACGCCAGGTTTCTGAAGGCCAGCTCAGCAAAACCAAGATTAAGCCGGGGCATTGGTTCTGTACAACTTGCAGCACCGGGAACCAGACTCAGCGGTTCATCGCTGTTTATACCGATATTCATGTTTGTGCCACAATAATTTCCCTGCGTTGTAAGCAAGCCGAGGGTGGCGCGCAGACTGAGATCATAGCTCAGGCTGCCGTCATCCAGGTCAATACCTACATTTCCTAAAATCTGATCGGTTTCAAAAGACAGGAGGGCGGAGCCTTCAACCAGTGGAAGGGTAAAAGTCTGATTGCAGCTGAAAGAAGCTGAAAGCTCACCTCCTGCAGCGTTAAGTCCGGTCAGATCACAGCCGGTATCCTGATCCATAACGGTGATATCGCCTTCGGCCGTTACATTCAAATCCGGAAAACTGACCGACATACCGATAAGCGTCATATCAACCCATTCACTTTGATATGCTGCAAGCGGACTGCCTGAAATATTGGCCATCCCGCTTAAGCCACCTGGTGTGAATGTGAGATGGCTGTCGGATACGGCCCGGTCTCCCAGCGGCAGTCTTGTGCTCACGCGGGCGGTAAGGCCCAGCCCCTGCTGCCAGATTACTTCTTCGAGCGCGATAAAATCGGGCAGCCAGTCTCTTGTGAGACTTTCGGTCTGACTTACTGATAGTTCTACGCTGCCGCCGGTAATTACCGCTTGCGGCAGACTGCCTTCCAAAATGCGAAGATCGTTTACCATTGCCCGCACTTCACCCTGACGCCCGTCCGCAAACTGTAGTTCTGCGACCGCCTCTCCGAAGAGAATGAGTTCTCCGCCGCTTCGGCTTATTTCCAATCCGTCAAGATTGGTAAGATCGGCCATACCGGGAACCAAATTAATGGTTGTAAGCCGCTCAGGCGGCACTTCCTCTCCCTCATCCCTGCCAAAAACAAAACTGTAAATTTCACTTTCGCCTTCCCGCGCAAAAGGAAGCTCGTCATTCGCATCCCGTGCCGTAACCTGCCACGCATATTTAGCACCTTCTTCGAGGGGTAATAAATCAGGCGTGTAGGGCAGACTTGTACCTGTAAGGGTCTGTTGATGATGAGGACGGTTACTGAGCAAGGCATCACCGGGATTCTGACCGCGCATCATTTCAACAAGTAGAAAATCATACTCGACCATAACACTACCCGGTACCGTAACAGGTGTCCAGGTAAAAAAAGGCATAGCAAGGCTTACTACTGATTCATCCGGCGGCGTAACGAGTATGGGGGGCTGTGGAAATCGAACCACGAAGTTACTGATGCCCGGAATACCGGAAACTATGGGCTGCATGTTAACCGCTTCAGGGCTTATGCGAATGCTGTAATTGCCCTCGGGAAGCGCACCCGACTGCAGCAACTGATTTCGCAGACTACTGTCAAAACCGTCTATAACATCTTCCAGATCAATATTAAAGGGAACCTCATCAAAGAACGGCACCAGAAAATGGGTGCCGGGTTCAAAAAAAACAGGATCAGACCTTTCTTCTATAAGGGTATTCCCGTTTTTGGTTACCGTTACAACAAACTCAAATGCGCGTGGTTCCATAGAACCCGGTGCGTTATATATAAACTGCACCTGATAGATATCGCTGTTATAGTTGTCTTCCAAATCTGTGATGAAAGGTGCACTCAGTACACCTGGAATGCCGGTAATCACAACCTGTGCCGTTTCCTGTGCCTGCGCCAGGGGTGCTGAAAACCAAAAACTAAGGCCCAGGCTTACTAAGAGCGCGACAACGCTTAATGGCCTGTACATCCCGTTATTTTTAGCTTCGTATCGGATGGATTTCATAAGAGGTGAGTTTGTGCTTAAAAAATTCAGAAACGCTGACTTATGCTAAGACGGACTTCGAGCTCCTGAAAAGCCCGGCCCGCTCCTTCTGTAATCTGATTGTTTATGGTTCGGGCGGTCAAACGAATTGTATTCGAGCGGATCGGGCGGTACATCATTGTAAAATTACCGGTCAGCTGCTGCTGTGCCTGTACCCTAAGTTCGCCACCGGCCTCGGTTTCGGTTCTGTTTTGTGCAAATCCGCCGTTGAGGTTAACCGAAAGCTTGCGGTCAAAGAAAGAATGCCCTACCCCGACATTAAGACCCCAGTTCCGAAAATCACTTGCAGGCGCATCTCCGCGCGCCATCATCAGGTTGGTATTGAAATTCAGACCGCTCGTAAAGGAAAGGCTGTACGTTCCGTTGGCTGAAAAAAATGTATTCCCCAAATCGCGGTCGCTGTTGTCAATCTGCACGTCCAGCACCTGATAGTTGGCGCTCATGGCAATGGCATGGGTTTGGCTCCCTTCCGACCATGCATAGGCGGGCTGAATGCTGAAATTTTGGGATATGACAGACTGTTCCGGGTAATCAAAGGTTGGGTCGTCCCCGGCTGGTGCGGATATTTCTGTCCGGTTCACCAGCCTGTTGTATCCGGCACTCAATGAAAAGTTGTTGGTGATTTGTGTCTGCGCATTCAGACCAAAATCGGTTCTGCGCTGTGTGGCTGTCCGCTGATTAAGAATGTTGTCGCGGCCAAACCGCATATTGGTGGATAAGTTGAGCCTGCCCTGTAACAGCCTAAGCTGCGGCTGCACCGTAATGTTCTGCATGTCGTCATTCACATTACGAAGCCCCATAGACCGGAAACCCGGCTGAATGCGCTCAAACCCAAGATTGAGATTGAGCGGACTGAGATCGATGCGGCTCTGCACCTGCGTGGCAAAATTGACGCGGGTTGATGTACGTGGCGTAAAAATACCTTCCAAAAATGAGGGCAAACCCGCTTCACTGAGGTCAAGGGCTTCAGCCCTTGTATCGCGGCTGAAAACCGAAACCGCATTTTGAGCCTCAATCTGAAACCTCCGGTCAAAAAAACTAAGCTGGAAGTCAGGACTCACGAGCAGGTTTTCTTCAGGCCGCGGCCGGGGGCGCCCGCCTTCAATCTCGGGTAATTCCTCATCTTCATCCCATGCATAAACCACCCCGAGATAAAAGTGATTGCCGTTTTTCCGGCCCAGCCCAAGCCGGCCGGCATAAAGCCAGCGTTCGTAGGATTGCCTGAGCGCTGAGCGGCCAAATGCACTTTCTGAGTCATCAAGCCCGGTAACACGTCTGTTAACCCGGCCTCCGGCGGCCTCAAGTCTTAAGGCACCCGGCGTGAGCTCCAGATGGGCTCCCCTGATACGTGTACCACGCAGGCTGTAGCGGTTAAGCCCCGGAGATACATCACCAGCTGCAAGCTGAACCCATCGCCATCCCCCGTTAAAACTGACCTCATTCATATCCTGCCTTAGCCGCGAGTTATCTGTTGAGTAGCGGATATTGAGACCTGAACTAAACCCCAGTACAGAAAAATTTAGGTTGGCCGTTGCCAGCCCACCGAGCGGCTCTCTCAGGTTACCGACTCGGGTAGAGCTGTATCCGTGCGACTGAAGACTCACCGTGCCGCCAAAAGTATAAAGCCTGATATCCGAATCGCCAAGGGTACCCCCCTGACGGGCTTCAGCGGCAGATGTAAACAACAGCATTCCAAACAGTACCATCAGCAGCATACTTGACGGCCTGCGCTCATTCAGTACAGTAGTTTGCACAAGACAATAATAAATTAACGATTGGTATGGCTATCCCCTTGATTATTCTTGCCATGGATACAAAAAGGGATTTATAGTTGAACGTCTTAACAATTCAAAAGGCAACATAAATTTAGGCAGACCCGAGTGCAGGCATTGGCTCAAAGGCTTTGGATCTGTTCAGGCAAAAAGCTTTCTCGTAAACTTAAATTTAAATCCTGTTTTCAAAATACATTATTTTTAAATACTACAAAATAATATTCCCCAGCTTCTGGCACTTTTTGGTTATTTATGTAATCTAATAGAAAAACAGGCGCTCACGGCACGGTAAAACCGCCTTCAGGATAACCACAGGCCAGCATGGCAGTGATCGCTACTTCCGGAAAATCTAACTTAAGTTGCAACCAAAGGCCCCCATTCTGCCGGAATCCTGAATAAAAGTTTATTTTTTACAAGCAAAGACTAAAGCTTCTTTAAACATGCCCGGAAATGAGTTTTGCACCAATAACCCGTATTGAATCAGCCATTTTTCACTTAATTATTATTAATATTACAGTTGTACACCCAAATGCATGATTTAAACCAGGACATGGCCCTTAGCGGATCTTAGCTTTTACCAGGGATAAAGCATAGCAACCAAAAAGATTAGGCTTCTTTAATATACAAGTCTTAATCATCATAAAATCAATTACATACACAACCCCGTACTCCAATCGGAAGCAAGCTCATGCCGAACATTTAAATACACAACATAACGGGTATATACATGTGTAAGGCATTATCAGGCTCAGCCACGGGATGGCATTAAGACGACAACCTTCGGCAGGGCTGCTGAATCTGAGCAAACTGAGCAAGCTGAACTCGTTTTCTGAGTAAATCGGGCTATCTTACCCTACAGGCAACTTCTCACAGCGCAGATATACAGCTCACAAGCTTCATCCCACATATTTTCACGATCATGAAAGAAGCAAAAGAAAGACAATATCCGGTATTTGGCCTTGACGCGTACTCCCCGGAGCAGGTAGTAGAGCGGGTGATGAAAGTGGGGGTTAAAAAAGTGCGCCTGCCGTATTCCAAAACATTTGCGCTTGGGCTGCTCGGTGGGTGCTACATTTCCCTCGGTGCCTTATATCAGGTTGTTGTGATGGCGAACCCGGACATCAGCTCAACCGCCGGGGCCGTCATAAGTCCGCTTTTTTACGCCATGGGCTACACCATCGGCTTTATTTCGGGAGCGGAAATTTTCACATCCAACAACCTTACCGTAATGAGCTACGCCTCCGGTCTCGTAAAACTTTATGAGATTGTGCGGAACTGGCTCATCGTGCTCGCCGGGAATTTCCTGGGTTCTATCGTGATTGTGACGATGTTTTTTTACTCCGGAAGCGCGGGCATGTTCGACGGCCTGCTTGCCGAAAACATGCTGCTCGTTACATCAGCCAAAATGGATTACACCATCCTTCAAATGTTTCTGCTCGGGGTTTTGGGTAACCTGCTGATTGTTGCCGGGGTATGGCTTTCGATGGCAGGAAGAACCGTTACTGACAAATACCTCGCCCTTTTTCTGCCGCTATCCGCAGTGCCGGCGATGGGTTTTCAGCATGCTACCGGAAACATGTTCCACTTCTTCCTTTCATTTTTGCTGCTCAACGACTACAGCTATGTCGAGCTGCCAACCGAAATCACGCTTTTACAGGCAAGCCTGAGCCTGGTTGTCGTAGCCTTTGGCAACATCTTCGGAGGCGGCGTGCTTATTGGGTTGAGCTACTACTTCATATTTGTCCGCGGTAAAATCTGAGCTGCTAAAGACAGATTGCGGTACGGAGCGGTACGAAGCAGCACAAAATGAGACAAAAACAGTAAACATCCTTTCAACATGTGCGTGATCAGCCTGAGCTTCCCGCTTGTAATTCCGGCATAGTTTATAAACCGGAAGCCATACTTCTGATCATGGCAATGCCACTGTATTGATTTTATGAGGATGTAATGGGTTCTGGCCGTCCATTATTCAGTATTCATGCCGCGTTCCGCTTGATTGCGGTGAGTATGATTTTGGGTTTCACCTTTACGGGCGCAGAGTTATCCGCGCCATAGTAATACTGATCCTCCGGAATACACGCGGTCCGAAGGCCGCCGATTCCTCTTCGGGCGGAAAAATGCACGAAACGACGGCCTATAAGCTAGTGCAAATCCGGCACAGGATGGTACGCGCTCTGATAACTTATTACCCTGAACATGAGTTTTCAGCTTCAACGTAGTCCGCCGGAAAATTTCACTTCGTGGGAATCGCTTCGCTCGGTGTGCAGTCTTTACATCACACTCAAATTTGGGCTACCGGTGTTTTTCACTAAGCCAAATTAAAACTTAGAGTTAGTAAATAAATTCTGTTTAATTGTGAATAATGCGGGGTAGTGGTACAGCTGCTTATTTCCCGTTCAAATTTGTCGAACATTTCGGCTGTGCAGCTATCCTGATTTTTTTGTGATTTGGGAAATTTCGCTGACACAGCACAGAAATACAGGGTGAAACGAGCGGTATCAGAGCGGTGATGTGACCTAATATCTTATATCGTCTGACAGCTATCAAATCCATTGCCCGCTTCTCCTCCAAACAGGGTATCTTTTGCCGAACTTTTTTATGAATACACGCCCCACCTTTCTGCACTATGACCTACCTTTCGGTTGAAAACCTTTCCAAAAGTTTTGGCATCAAGCCATTGTTCAGCGGCATAACCTTCGGGCTTTCGCGGGGGGACAAGACCGCGCTGGTTGCACCCAACGGCACCGGCAAATCGACCCTGCTGAAGGTGCTGGCCGGAAAAGAAACCGCAGATTCCGGCGAAGTGATGGTGCGCAACGGCATCCGGCTGGCCTGGCTGGAGCAGGAACCCGCGCTGGATAATGCCCTCACGATTCGGGAGTACATCGGACGGGCGGGTTCAGAAACCGCCGCGATTATCCAGCGCTACGAAGCCGCGGTGCAGGCGCAGACGGAAAACTATTCCGAGCAAACACAGCAGGCGTTCGACGCCGCGCTTGCCGCTATGGAGGCTGCCGGTGCCTGGGATTACGAGCAGCGCATGGAGAGCATCCTGAGCAAGCTCGGCATCACGCAGCTTGATCAGTCCATCAGCACGCTATCGGGCGGCGAGCGCAAACGGGTTGCCCTGGCTTTTGCGCTGCTCGAAAACCCGGACCTGCTCCTGCTCGATGAGCCGACCAATCACCTCGATGTGGAAATGATCGAGTGGCTCGAAACCTGGCTCATCAAAAGCACGGTCACCCTGCTGATGGTCACGCACGACCGCTATTTTCTGGACCGCATCTGCACGCACATCATCGAAATAGACGCCGGACGACTGTACCACCACAAGGGCAATTATTCCTACTACCTCGAGAAAAAAGCCGAGCGGCAGGAAATCGAACAGGTAGAAATCGGCAAGGCGGGTCAGCTCCTGAAAAAAGAGCTGGAATGGATGCGGCGCTCGCCCAAGGCCCGCACGACCAAATCCAAATCGCGCATTTCCGCTTTTTACGAGACCGAGAAAAAGGCCAAACAAAAAACGGATGACAGTCAGCTGCGTCTCGAAGTAAGCATGACCCGCATAGGCGGCAAAGTTCTCGAGCTTGAAGGCGTGAACAAATGTTTCGGCGATACGGTGATTCTGAAGGACTTCAGCTACGAATTTCAGCGGGGGGAGCGCATCGGCATTATCGGGCGCAATGGCGTTGGCAAAAGCACTTTCCTGAACATGCTCACGGGCGAGGAGCCGGTCGATTCCGGCTGGCTCGACAGCGGCACGACGCTGGTGTACGGGCATTACAAGCAGCGCGTCGTTGATTTTGATGAAGAGCGCCGGGTGATTGATATCATCAAAGATGTGGCCGAGTACATTGAGCTGGCCGACGGCAACCGGATTTCGGCTTCGCAGTTTTTGGAGCATTTCATGTTTCCCGGCAAGATGCAGTACACGCCCGTCGGCAAGCTCAGCGGCGGTGAAAGGCGGCGGCTCGCGCTGATGATGGTGCTGATCAAAAACCCGAATTTTCTAATCCTCGATGAGCCGACCAACGACCTCGATCTCATCACCCTGAACCGTCTCGAAGAGTTTCTGCTGGATTTTAAGGGATGCCTCATCATTGTATCGCACGACCGCTTTTTCATGGATAAGCTGGTGCAGCACTATTTTGTGTTTGAGGGGGATGGCGTCGTGCGCGATTTCAACGGGACCTGGTACGAGTACCGGCAGGAGCAGGAAGCCCTCGAAGCGGAGGCGCGTGAGCGGAAGAATGCGGAGCGGGATAAACTGCAGCAAGGGGCGGAGAAGTCCGGTGCCGCAAGGGCTGCTTCGGGCCGAAAAGGGCTGAGCTTCAAAGAGCGGAAACGCTACGAGAAGCTGGAAGCCGAAATCGAAAAAGTGACGGCTTCGCGGGAAGAGGTGGAAGCAGCAATGAATCAGACCGGACTTTCGCCCGAAGAGATAACCCGGCTTGCCGCGCAGTATGCCGAAATCGGGGAAGCGCTCGAATCGCTCGAAATCGAATGGCTGGAACTGGCCGAGCGGGCCGAAGAAACGTGACCCGGACCAAGCAGCCTGTTACCGGTCCTGATGCCTGAATTGGCGAAACGGCGCAGTTCCGCTTATTTTAAATCTGTACAAAAGCTGAATTAGGTTTCGGCACCCATCATCCTAAAAAAAGAACACCGTGGCAAATCCCAACCTGAACGCAGAACTCCGCGAACATTCCTTTGAACAAAGCCTGCGACCGCTGCGGCTGAACGAGTTTATTGGTCAGCAAAAAATCATTGATAATCTAAGCGTGTTTATCAAGGCCGCGCGAATGCGGAGCGAATCGCTCGATCATGTGCTGCTTTCTGGCCCGCCGGGTCTCGGCAAAACGACCCTTGCCACGGTCATCGCCAACGAGATGGGTGTCAGCATGCGGCCGACCATCGGGCCGGTGCTCGAAAAACCCGGCGATCTTGCAGGGCTGCTAACCAACCTCGAAGAGGGCGATGTGCTTTTTATTGATGAGATACACCGGCTCAATCCCATTGTGGAGGAGTACCTGTACTCGGCCATGGAGGATTTCAAGATTGACATCGTGATCGACAGCGGCCCGAATGCCCGCAGTGTGCAGATCGAGCTGAAGCGCTTCACCCTTGTGGGGGCGACGACCCGGAAAGGGCTGCTGACAGCTCCGCTTCGCGCACGCTTCGGGATTGACCTGCGCCTCGACTACTACGATACCGAGCTGCTGCAGCTCATCGCCCGGCGGACGGCTTCGATTCTGAACATCGGCCTGAGCGACAAAGGCTCCTTCGAGATTGCCCGCCGCAGCCGGGGCACGCCGCGTATCGTGAACCGGCTCGTGCGCCGAACCCGCGATTTCGCTGAGGTAGAAGGCACGGGGGAAATCACCGACATTCTTGCCGACCGCGCCCTGAATGCGCTCGACGTGGACTCAAACGGACTTGATGATATGGACATCCGTATTCTGAACGTACTGACGGAGCTGTATAAGGGCAAGCCCGTAGGCCTCGGCACGCTCGCGGTTGCGGTGAATGAAGAAAAGGGCACGATTGAGGAAGTATATGAGCCGTTTCTGATTCAGGAGGGTTTCCTGCAGCGCACGCCCAAGGGACGCGTCGCGACGCAGAAAGCATTCGAGTATCTCGGGGTGAAGCGGGATGCGCCCGGCGATTTGTTTGGGTGAGGTGCTTTTTTTAAAAAATCCACAGCCTTCAGCCTTTGCTTTATGCAGATAAATACCGTGTTCTTCACATTATATATGTAACACCGGGAAGTTGGTCCAGCCGCCGGAAGCAAGCATCTCCCAAAAAAAAGAAAGGCAGGGATGACAGGGAAGCGGGATTTGGGATGAATCGCGGATTGCTTCGGCTGTCAGCCTGCCCGGGTTGATGTTTTGTTTTTGAAAGCTTACTTCGCGTTGAGGCCGCCATCAACGGTGATGGAGGTGCCGGTGAGGAAGCGGCTTTCGTCGGATGCGAGGAAGAGTGCGGCTTCGGCGATTTCGCGGTTGGTGGCGTAGCGGCCCAGCGGAATCATCTGTTCGAATCCGGCTTTTACTTCGTCGCCTTTGCCGGGTGCGAAGCCGTCTTCGAGGGAGCGCATCATGCGGTTATCGACCGGCGAAGGATGGATGCTGTTCACGCGGATGCCGTCGGCGGCCAGTTCGAGTGCGGCTGATTTCATGATGCCGAGGGTTGCGTGCTTGCTCGTCACGTAGGCGCTCACATTCGGCGTACCCCGCCAGCCGGCCACGGAAGAGGTGATCATCACGCTGCCGCCACCGTTTTCGCGCAGGTGCGGAATCGCGTGTTTCAGGCCCAGGAAAATGCTTTTCACATTCACGGCCATCACCTTGTCAAACAGCTCTTCGGGGTATTCTGTGATGGGCATCACCTTACCTTCGATACCGGCATTAAGGAAAAGCACGTCGATTTTGCCGTGCGCGGCGATGGCTTCGCGGGTGTAGCGTTCGACATCGGCATTCAGGCTTACATCGGCGGCGGACCAGGTGACCTTGCTTCCCTGCGGCAGGCTTGCTACGGCTTCTTTGAGGGTTGCTTCGTCCAGATCTACCAGGTGGATACCCTGTGCGCCTTCTTCGATAAAAAGTACGGCCGTCTCGAGACCAATGCCGCCGGCACCACCCGTAATAAGGGCTACTTTGTCCTGCATTCGCTTCTTCATGGTTGACCTCCAAAGTTGGTTTATGGTCAGTGCCCGAGACGATGTGATAAGCCTGCGTTGCCCGATGTAAACCGCTGCAGAGCGCAGTAGGCAGCGTCTCAGGTTGTTATAATGAAGATAGGAAATGCAGGTATTGTAAGTTGTAAAACCGATACCAAACAGCTAAAAAAGCGCTTTTTAAAAGCTGGCGTGATAGCGTTTTTCACCGGCTTCGATACGCAGGGGCAATCTGTTTTCCGGGGGCGGAAGCGGGCAGGTTGTGTATTCCGAAAGTGCACAGGGCGGGTTGTAAAGCTTGTTGAAATCGACCATCACGGTGCCGTTCGGGCCGGGGTTGGGCACATAGAGGAAGCGTCCGCCGCCAAAGGTGTCGTCGCGGTTGGTCTCGTCAGCAACGGTGAGGAAGAGCTGTTCGTCGTTTTCTTCGCCAAGGGCCCAAAGCGTGTGGGATTCTCCCTTGAGTTCGAAATGCAGTACGCCGGGTGAGTTGGTATCGGTGACCTGCCCCAGCACATTCAGAATGGGCAGGGAAGCCGGCGCTTCGTGCGGGATGAGGCGGGCTTCTACTTTATACTGCGGCTGAACATCAAAACGCTCAATGCCTGTAAAGCCGGTGTACACGTAGCTCTCCTGATCGTAAAGCCGCAGGCCAATAGTGCCGCCCCGTTCGATAAAAGTAAAAGCGAGCCGGCCGTGTTCGGCCTCGACCGGGTTTTCTGAGGGAAATGTGAGGGATCCGTGGAGCGCTTCTCCGCTAACCATAAAAAGGCCGTCTTCAGCAGGACTGAGGGTGATCATGTTACCCTCAACCGTAACCGAACCCGCGAAGGGAAGGATGCTGTTTTCGGGCAGCACGATGTCGTTTCCGGTATCGGTGCCAAAGGTGTGGGTGCCGTCATTGAGCCAGAACAGGCCGGCAAGTTTGAGCCAGCCGCGTTCTGCGCTGAGCCTTTCGATACGGTCGGCATGCCAGGCATTGACTTCTTCTTCGTGGGTTGGTTCTGCTGTACACGCAGCAAAAAAAAGCGCCGCTACAGCTGCAAGAAAACCGCTGCGGACAATAGACATGGTGTGCATATAATTAAAATTCTGAATTTGTTCAGTTTACGCTAACAGGGGCTTTGTGCCTATCTTAAAATAAGGGAATAAAGCCCGATGTAAAAAGAGGATCGGTGTCCGGACATCTTTGGGAATTAAGCAAAGCACCCTTAGCTCACCATGCCTGCGGTCGGGAAGATGTGCAGTTTTTGCATGAGTAACTCTACTTAAATGGAAGTGAACCGAGCGGGAATCAACGATGCTGGCAGAAAAGATTTACAGTGAAAACAGCGGCTTATCTCAGGCCCGCCGTTTGGGGTTTATGGGGTTGAATTACAGGGGTTTAAGGGGAATTCCGGATATGCCGGAGCTAAAGAACATTACAATGTGAGCATTCATCGATGAATAAAGCCTGATCGTCGAAAAGCGGTCGAAAATCAGTTACTTGCCCCATACCTTTAATTTAGAAAAAGTACGGAGAACAAAGCATCAGATCCGCACCATCTGATCAGACGTAGTTCCAAGTATATAAATACACAAAGCAACACTCACAACCATGTGCTCAATACAATGAAAAACAACATCACCTCCAAAACAGCCGGTTTGGCGGTATTGTTTGCAGGCATGCTCTTACTGAGTTCCTGCGATACCGTTTCGACCTCTAACGACGATCCCACCGGCGCATTCACGGTGCCTAAAGGGTTTAATTTTCAGACAACTACCAATGTAACCCTTAACCTACGTGCATCAGACATTGCGGCGGGAAGCACGGTAATCCGGGTATATGACGGCCATCCGTTCATGGGCGGAAACATAATTCGCGAAACACCGCTAACTGCAGGTCAGAGCCGCACCCTTAACCTTAGCGTTGGCGCACACGCACAGGAAAACCTTTGGGTGCTATCCACACTGCCAAGCGGTCTGATGAGTGCTCACAAAGTTGAGCTATCAGGAAGTACGGCTCAGGTAAATGTAGTAACCAAGCGCGATGAAAGCGAGTCTGACAGTGGTATGCTCCGCGGCACATTCGATGACCCTGGAAATCACGGCTTTGTAACAACAGGCGAGACCGCATGGGCAGGCTTGCATGGCACTGGTTACACGATAACAAATGATTTTGAATTAGGTAATACTAATTTCTATGAGAATCTCTGCTGGGTATTTGCTGGGGGTCAGGTAAACGGTCCCAGCCCGATTACTGGACAGAGAGCTTTTCAAACGCAAAATCCTACCGAAAACAGCTTTCCGAATTCGGTTACAACACCCTGGATTGAATTTAATGGTACGGGTACAATCACATTCAATTGGACGCAAAGCGGTAATCCAACTAGCCGCCGTGCAATATTAGGTCTGTATTACAGCGACGTCCACGGGAATGCAGATACAGCTAACCCGCTATATATACAGGCATATAGCGCAAATCAAAGTGGTGTAGTTATGAATGCAACGGTAGATATACCAGCTCATCTTACTGGTGTGCGCCGTCTGGTTTGGAACTTTTTGGAAGTAGGAGGAAACAACCGTGGTTCACTGGATGACATAGTGATTTCGGGTACACTCGCTACTACTGGAGCTCCAGCATGCGCTCCCACCGGTGGCTCTGCCAATCAAACGGAGTTTGTGAACCACTATCCTGCAGCCAATGTATTCGGTACCCTTGCATTCGAAGACAACTGGCCCGGTTTTGGTGACTATGACATGAACGACCTTGTTCTGGGCTACAACATCCGTGAAATAACCAATGCCAACGATGAAGTGATCCGCATTGAAATGACGCACCAAATCCGCGCAATCGGTGGTGTACTGCGCACCGGCTTTGGGTATCAGTTCCCGTTTGAGGCGTCTGCGGTAGCCTCTGTGAACGGTCAGCGCCTTAACACATCGCTTGTAAGTAATGATGCAAACGGAACCGAAGCGGGTCAGGATAGCGCCGTAGTCATTCTCTGGGATAACTCAACCGAAAACATGCCAACTTTTTCAAATGTGGTTCCCGGGCGCTTTACTGAATATGATGTGATTGAGAGTACAATTACCTTCAATAACCCTGTTCCAAAATCGGAAGTTGGAAACGCTCCGTATAATCCTTTTATCTTCGTTCATGGTATCCGTAACGGCGAACCTTTTGGCGGACGCGGACATGAAGTACACCTGAAAGGCATGCCCCCTACTTCTCTGGCCGATGAAAATATTTTTGGCGATGCAAGTGATGCGTCTGACCCGGAAAACGGCTTATACTACCAAAGCAAGGATGGTCTGAACTGGGCCATTCACATCCCGGTACCGTTTGTGTATCCTAGGAGTCAGACAGCAATCACGGATGCTTACACTAACTTTAAAGCCTGGGCTGAAAATGGTGGAACCGCCTTCCCGGATTGGTACGTGGATGTTGAAGGTAATCTTAATGAAGAAAAAGTTTACCGCAGACCTCAGAACTAAAAAGCGGGACTTAAAGCACTTGCTTCATGTGTGTGTGTGCAGGCCTCTCCGAAAGGGTATAACGCCCAATCGGAGAGGCCTTTTTTATTTTAATTCCCCCATGGTGTTATCCGGAGATAAACAAATTGCTGTAAATAATACAGGTTCTTCCTGAAGCTTCTAAAACAGACTGTGATTTACCCGCTCCTGTATCTTCTCCAAGATCGAACGGTAAGCAATATAAAATCTTTGCCTTAGCCTGCAATCCGACTGATAAATACACTCATTTCAGGAGCAGCAGCCGGAATAATCGGGGACCGTATTCTGTCGGAACAAGCACTAATACGTACTGCTGCGTACAGGACATCGTGCAAAACCAGGTGTTTATCGGGCTGAAAGCGGGAGTTATCGAATATTACGCCAGAATATCCGCATTACTACGTATTATTAGATTGGTATTAATAAGTATTACACATTCGAAATGTAATTCTTCAGTTTAAAGTCAAAAAGGTTATCTGCAATGGAATGTAACGTCTGATGAGGTCAGCTCGCTGGACATTCAGCAGTATAAAGACCGGGAGACTGACCATTAGGACAGCCTGATAAAAAGCAATGCTGCCCGAAAAGTGCGGAGCGGAACAGATTAAGATTTTGAAGAAATACAGAAATATGACCCATTAGGTATTCATGGTTAGCTATAAGCTAAAGTTCGAACCCGTCGGCAAGGAATTGCCGGCGGGTTTTTTTTGTGGGTTCAATGATTGAGTATTCATCGACGAAAAAGGCGGTTTCGTCGAATAGTGGTATTAATATGTCTATGTTTTCAATTATTTTACTTGTCTAACCATTAAATACAACACGACTAAACGAATGATGCGTGATATGAAAAAAATATGGAAGTGCATGCTTCTGCTTTGTTTAAGTACAATGCTGACAGGTCCATTCTATGCTTATAGCCAATCCCCCGGTTTTTCCCATCAGGCAGGTTTCTACACCGAGGCTTTTGATTTAAATATTGCCTGCCCCGATGAATTTCCGCAGGCCTGGATAACCCGCGACGGCTCCTGGCCGGGACCGGAAAACCCGGAATCTGAGCTTTTTTCAGGGCCAATCCTGATAGACAGCCGGGCGGGAGACGAAAACTTTTTCTCGCTTTTTCCGCTCAATAATGGGGATCCGGGTATTCCGGCATGGCTGCCACCAAGTGAAGAGGTAGTTAAATCAAATGTGATATCAGTCACTTGTTTTAATGCAGAAGGCGGGCATTCTGAAACGGCACGAAGAACCTTTTTTGTTGATGAAAATGCTTATTCGCGCTTTAGTCTTGCAGTCGTTTCATTCATAGGTGATCCCGAGGGTCTGTTTAGTTTTGATACCGGGATTAAAGTGCCGGGCGTACATTATGTACCCGGAAATAACAGAAGCGGCAATTATTTTCAGCGAGGAGAAGAATGGGAAAGAATGACCCACATGGAGTTTTTTGAAAAAGACGGCACCTACGGATTCGCACAAAATGCCGGTATGCGTATTCACGGAAATTTTTCAAGAGCCTACCCGCGTAAAAGCTTCAGAATGTACTCAAGGTCTGAGTATGGGGAGTCTCGGTTTGAGTACAAAATTTTTGAAGAACAGCCTGTGCAGCGATTCAATCGGCTGATTTTCAGGATTTCGGGGCAGGATTTCAGGAGGAGCATGTTCCGGGACGCGCTCGCTCACCGTCTCTACAAAAACGTTGGGATTGAAACACAGGATTACAGGCCGGTTATTACCTTTCTAAATGGCGAATACTGGGGCATTTTTAGTATTCGGGAAAGATATGACCATCATTACTTTAATCGGATGTATGAGGTCGACAGAGATAGTTTAGATTATATTGATTTTTATTTTAGCCGCACGCCGGATGTATCAAACGGAACAAGAACCCATTACATGGATATGCTTGATTTCGCAGCCGAACATGACCTGGCTGATGATGAGCACTACTCCCATATGGAAACACTGATGGATGTTGATGACTTTATCAACATGGTAGTAATGGGAGTGTATGCATCGAACACAGACTGGCCAAGAACGAATGTTCGGGTATGGCGTACACGAAACGAATACCGGCCGGAAGCCGGGCGTAAGGACGGACGCTGGCGCTGGCTCCTGAATGATATCGACTACGGTTTTGGTCTATATCAAAATCCCGCGCACAATAACTTCGGTGCCATTCTGAATGATAACTGGGAAGGCGAACTCATCATGGCACTGATGGATAATGACGGTTTCAGATACAACTTTATCAACCGTTTTGCAGATCACATCCACACCGTATTTAGTCCTGCACATACAGATAGTGTGATCAATTGGTTTGTTGATGGTATTAGCGCCGAAATGCCTGAGCATGTAAGTCGCTGGCAGTACCCGTCAAGTTTTAACAGTTGGATAAATACAACGAATGGTTTGAAAAACTGGCTCGCAGCCCGACCCGACAACATCCGCCAACAACTCATCGAACGCTTCGAGCTCGATGGCCTGGCCACATTTACCGCCGATGTGAGCGAGCCCAATGCCGGCATCATCAAACTCAACTCCATCCGGCTTGCCCCGGAGACTGATGGCATCGGCGCGAATCCGTATCCCTTTGAGGCGACCTACTTCGCCGGCGTGCCGGTGCGCCTCGAAGCCATCCCCAACGCAGGCTACCGCTTCGACGGATGGGAAGGGCATGAAAGCAGCGAACCGGTCATCACCGTCGATCCGGCACAGCTTGAGACCATCTCCGCAGTGTTTGTGTTTGAGCCGTTTGAGGGTGACGAGATGAACCCCGTTGCGCATGATCTCAGTACCGGCGATTATCTCTTCGACTTCTGGAGCCCCGAACAGCCGGAGCTTACGTTTCCGGCCAATATAGTTTTTCAGCAAACCCGCATGACCGATCCCGGACTGAATGACGAAATGACGGATCCCTACTTTCTTACTGAAGAGGACTATCATGAAGACGATGCGGGCTCCATTGGCTTTCCGTATGCGCTCACCCGCCGCACCCGCATCAATGCACTGGGCGATAACGGCATTTCCTTCATCAACACCGGGCGCAGTCGGGACCTTGGCGCCGCTGTTCTTGCGCTTGACACCCGTGAAGCGGAAGAAGTTTTTGTGAACTTTACGGCGGGTACCGTACTCCCAAATGCACGCGAATATGCGATAAGACTGCAGTGGCGCATCGGCAATCAGGGTGCCTTCACCGATGTGACCGACAGCAGCGGTAACCCGGTCGAGTATGTGCGCAACACCACAAGCGGACACGAAACACACTTTAGCGATATACGCCTGCCCGACGAAGCCGCGGGCGTGCCTTACCTGCAGCTGCGCTGGAAATATTATCACGTGAGTGGCAACAGCGGTCCGCGCGCGGAGCTTCGACTCGACAACATCCTAGTACGCACCGAAGCTTTTGTCTCGGTACCGGAAACCGGTAATCAGCTTCCGCGGCAGTTTACCCTGCATCAGAACTACCCGAACCCGTTTAATCCAACGACCAACATCAGCTTTGAGCTGCCGGTACAAAGCGACATTGTGCTGGAAGTCTTCAACGTAACGGGTCAGCGGGTCGCAACCCTCGCCAACGGTACCTGGCAGGCAGGAAGCCACACGGTAGCGTTTAATGCACAGGGCCTGGCTTCCGGACTGTACCTGTACCGCCTGCGCACAGTTGGTGCGGCCAACCCGGTACAGCTCACCGGCAAAATGATGCTGCTGCGCTAACCCGCATTATTCAACAAGAAATTTTCTTGCTGGCAAGGCGAAGCTAAAAACTCAGCGGAAGGATACCTTAGTACCCTGAGCATGAGTTTTCAGCCTCAACGCCGCCAGTGGGGAAATTTCGCTGCGAGGGATTCGCTTCGCTCGGTGCACTTCGTGGGAATCGCTACGCTCGGTGCGCAGTCTTTACACCACACTCAAATTTGGGCTACCGGTTTTTTGTTGCGTAACAACTATGGGTGCTCAGGATGCCGATGAACGTGTCAGACCTTTTCGTAGCACGGGCGGTTGCAGGCTGGTGACGCAAGTATTGCGACGGCTTTTCCGGCGGGTATATATAGTGTAAAGGCCGCAACAAGCGGTATCGCTCCGGCACTTCTCCGGCAGGGGGTAAACAGACAAAACGCGAAGCTTCGCTTCATAAGCGACGGCTTACTCCGGACCCAAAAAGCAACGCCCTCAGGTTTGGCTTGGGAGGCCCCGAGCTACCCGCCAAGCTCCTGATGCTCTGTGAGTTTCCCCAAAAAAATAACGGTACAACGGAGCGCCTGCGCCGCAGGGTCAGGCCGCGGGGCTTGCAAACCGCTTTCAGGAAAAGGAAAATATTGAGGTCTGAATGAATGCCGCACCGATGCGGGCTGTTGTGCAGGTAAAACAATCATTTAAGACAAAGAACTATGGAAACGAAGCGCAAGAGAGAGATTGTCATTATCGGTGGCGGATTTGGCGGGATTAAGACCGCGCGCATGCTCGCGAAGGCGGATGTCAACATCACCCTGATCGACAAGACGAACCATCACCTGTTTCAGCCGCTGCTGTATCAGGTAGCTACGGCAGCGCTTTCGCCGGGGGATATCGCGGTGCCCATCCGCGGAATTTTCAGCAAGCAAAAGAATGTGCGGGTACTGCTGGGTGAGGTCACCGAGGTGCTGGAAACGCAGAAGGTCGTGCGCCTGAAAGATGACCGGCTCATCCCCTTCGATACGCTCGTTGTGGCCTGCGGGGCGAAGTACAATTATTTCGGCAATCATGCCTGGGAAAAGCATGCGCCGGGACTCAAAACGATTTCCGATGCGCTGAATATCAGGGAGCGGATTCTGATTTCGCTGGAAAAGGCGGATCAGACCGAAAGTCCGGAACAGCGGCAAAAGTACCTGAACTTTGTGGTGATCGGCGGCGGACCAACCGGCGTGGAGATGGCGGGTGCCATCGCCGAAATTGCGAAGCGTAATATGATGCGGGATTACAACAATTTTAGCCCCGACGAGACGCATGTTTATCTGGTGGAAGCCGGACCGCGCATTCTGAACGGCTATGATGATTCACTTTCTGATAAGGCGGTTGAGATGCTGCAGGATCTCGGGGTTGAGGTGTTACAAGGTACGGCTGTGACACACATTGAGCCGGAGCGGGTTTTTCTCGAGGAGGGCGTGATTGAATCGCCCAACATTGTTTGGGCAGCCGGCGTGGTAGCGAATGAAGTCATTGGCAGCCTTGATGTGGAAACCGATCGTGCCGGACGCGCCCTTGTGGCACCGGATATGAGCCTGCCCAATCACCGGGATATTTTTGTGATCGGGGATGCCGTGCACATGAAGGATAAGGAAGGTAATCCGCTGCCGGCCGTGGCACCCGTTGCCATGCAGCAAGGCAAGTACGTGGCAAACCTGATCAAAAACCCGGCGCTGTATGAGGCTGCGGTTCGCGAGCCGTTCAGCTATCTCGACAAAGGCAGCATGGCGACGATCGGACGTGCCCGCGCGGTCGCTGACATCCGGGGCCTGAAACTAAGCGGCTTCCTGGCCTGGGCGATGTGGTCGGTCGTGCACATCCTGTTTTTGATCGGCTTCCGCAACCGCCTGCACGTATTCGTAGAGTGGATGTGGCACTACTTCACCTACAAGCGCGGGGTGCGGCTGATTACGGGACGCGATGAAGTTACAGACGAGCCAGGCGCAAGCGATGATCTGATGGGTGCTTATCGGGGAAAGGTTTGATCGTAAGGCTGTAGGAAGCGCATTTCTGCAACAAACCCAAAATAACACGCGGATTTAAGGGGCTGTCTTTCTGAATGAGGCATTGCCCCTTTTTCTTTTTTTGTTTGCTGCGACAGGTTTTTCGCAGTATTCCATGGCATAGTGTTCTGCGTTGAAGCGGGTAGGAACCGGACCTGCAAATACGGACTTTAGACCAAAAATGCGGTACAGCCGGTAGTGTTTTCTTGCGGTTTTTTTCCGGGTTTGTATTTTATGGAAGGGTGGGTTAAACAACCGTTTTAGTTCGTTTCCGGCGGCGTGTAAGGTATACTGACTTCCCGGGATTTTTTCAAAATGCTGCTTTTATGCATTATTTTAAAGCGATGATTTATCCCGAAGCGCAATTTATTTAAAATGTCATCACCTGCGTTTGACTGCAATGCACCTGATTACGGGTCATGCGTATTTTCAATCGGTACAGACATACACAAATCAACCAACAACCTTTTCAGCTACAAGCCATGAGCACCGACCCGAAGCCTGATTTCGTGAAAGCCCGGATGTTTGCGCGGGCTAAAGAACTGCGCCTGCATGCCATTAAGCGGCATATTTTTTTGTGTGCCGATCCGTCAAAGCCACGCTGTTGTAAGGCGGAATTCGGCCTGGAATCGTGGCGCTTTCTGAAATCGCGTCTTGACGAGCTTGGCTTGAGTGGCAGCGGTGGCGTGTATCGCACCAAAGCGGATTGTCTGCGTGTATGCCGCCGCGGCCCCGTTGCGGTCGTGTACCCGGAAGGCATTTGGTATCACTCCTGCACCCCGGAAGTGCTCGAGCGGATCATTCAGGAACATTTGATTGGCGGGAAGCCGGTTGAAGATTACAAATTCGCCCAAAATCCCATCCCTTCCCACACAGCTGCCGACACGGATACCGACTGGGACTCCGATGATTTGGAGTAAGCATTCTTCCCACAGGGCACAGATTTCCCTGGATTAATTTCGTGATGAGTATTCCGACAGATTTCTATTTTCACGAATGGGTTTATCACAGATGTATTCCATCCGTAATTACTGCCTTTAGAATAAACCCGGTTTTTTGATATCACGCGCAATACCTGTTTCGAAAAGCGTCCTGTAGGGACACCATGTGGGTAGAAATTCGCGCACCGCCCCCATAACCGGAATGCCGAAGGCATGACGCGTCCACCGGAGGCACCCGCTTCGAATCGTGTATAAATCATGAAGCTTTTGATAGCTACCGCATGCACATGGCGTACCTACGGCACGCTTCTTTTTGGGCGTTTCTGCATTGCTACCCACAGTGTGCAGCTGCGGGCACACCTGCAGAGGGATTTTTCTTTGCTTTCATAGCTTACGAGGTATATCTCGTGAGGGCCATTTTGTGCAAGCTTGGTCACAACCGTTTTTGTAAATTGAACCCTTCATAATGCTTGTATCCGACCACTTTTTTACTGTTTGATTTATGACTGATATTGAAATTGCGCAATCTGTTGAACTGCGGGATATCCGCGAGGTTGCTTCGCGCTGGGGGATTTTGGAAGACGATCTGATGGTGTACGGGAAGCATAAGGCCAAGCTGCCGCTTAACCTTATTAATGAGGAGAAAATGCGGCAGGGACGGCTTGTGCTGGTTTCTGCGATTTCGCCCACGCCTGCAGGAGAAGGGAAAACGACGGTCACCATCGGGCTTTCCGAGGCCATGAACCAAACCGGGCGCAACACCATCCCCGTGCTTCGGGAGCCTTCGCTGGGGCCGGTTTTTGGGATGAAGGGCGGCGCTACCGGCGGCGGCTATGCGCAGGTGCTGCCCATGGAGGACATTAACCTGCACTTCACCGGCGACTTTGCAGCCATCGAAAAAGCGCACAACCTTCTCGCAGCGCTCATTGCAAATAACCTTCATCAGGTGCAGAATAATTTGCAGATTGATCCGCGCACAGTGCACTGGAAGCGGGTGATGGATATGAACGACCGCTCCCTTCGGCGAATCATTACGGGCCTGGGCGGCACGAGCTCAGGCATTCCGCGGGAAACGGGCTTCGATATTACGGCCGCTTCCGAGATCATGGCCATTTTGTGTCTGGCTGATGACCTTGAAAACCTGAAAGCGCGCTTCGGAAATATTTTTGTTGGTTTTACTTTCGATGGCAAACCGGTTTATGCCCGCGACCTGAAAGCGACCGGTGCCATGGCAGCGCTCATGAAGGATGCCATCAAGCCCAACCTTGTGCAGACCATTGAGGGCAATGCAGCCATTATTCATGGCGGACCTTTTGCCAACATCGCGCAGGGGACCAATTCTGTTATTGCAACCCGCATGGGGCTTTCGCTTGCCGACTATACCATTACGGAAGCCGGTTTTGGCTTCGACCTTGGGGCGGAGAAATTCTTCGATATCAAATGCCGGGATGCCGGGCTCAAACCACAGGCTGTTGTGCTTGTAGCTACCATACGAGCCCTGAAATACCATGGCGGTGCTCCGCTGCATGAGCTGAAACGACCTGATGTGGCACGGCTCAAAGCCGGTATCCCCAATCTTGAGAAACATCTGGAAAATATCCGGCATTTTGGTGTGCCGGCAGTTGTGGCGATTAACCGCTTTGCGACCGACACCGATGCCGAAATTGAGGCGCTTCAGGCCCATTTTGAAGGCTCCGATGTTGAGGTGCACGTTGCCGATGTCTGGGCAAAGGGCGGGGCCGGGGCCCACAGCCTTGCCGATGCCGTCGCCCGGCTTACGGAGGCGAATGACACAGCTTTCAAACCCCTTTACGATAACAGCTGGAGCGTTGAGCAAAAGATTGAGACCATTTGCCGCACCGTTTACGGCGCAAAGGCTATCGACTATACCCTGCAGGCGCGCAAAGATTTACGCAAAATCGCAGAGCTGGGACTTGACAAGCTGCCGGTCTGTATTGCCAAAACGCAGAAGTCCCTTTCCGACAATCCGGAGTTGCTGGGACGCCCCAAAGACTTCGTGGTAACCATTCGTGAAATTGAGCTTGCGGCAGGCGCGGGTTTCCTGATTCCGATTACCGGTACCATTGTGCGCATGCCCGGCCTGCCTGCACGCCCGGCGGCGGAATCCATCGACATCGACCGGGAGGGTAAAATTACGGGCTTGTTCTGACCTGTGTGCCCTGTTCACAGCAAAGCACGCATTCAAAACGCCTAAATCACGACAAAGCGGTTAATTGCAAGTCGCCACTTTATCTGATTGAGTGAAGTGAAACACCTTCAGCACAAACATGCTGGTCGGGCTTGTGTGGCAGTCAGTCTTTCTGTGAGTACAGCACCGCTCAGGATCTTTTCTTTTGGGGCGTGCGGCTGTTGACGGTTTGCCTGCAGTAAGCCGGAATGCTTGCTTGCTGCGGATTGTGTTTCTGTGCAGGAGCCACTTCCGCTTCCAAAAAAGCAACGCTTTAATCTTAGGTTTGGGAGCGCACAGTCTGCCGCCCAAACTCCTGATGTTCTCTGAGTTTTCCCCAAAAAAAAACAAGGCATAGAAATGGCCGGGAAGCGGGCTTCAGGGCACCCTTGAATCAGAATGAGAAACCGAGCATGAGTTCGAGGGCGGTGTTTCGGAAGCCCTCAACGCCGTCATCGAGGTTTGAGAAGATGCGGGTGTAGCGGGCTTCGATGAGGAGCGACTGTTGTTCCGAGATCGGTACACGCAGGCCGGTTCCGAGGTTTACGCCGGTAGAAAGCTCTTTGTAGAACTGTATGATTCCGTTTTCGCGGAGCTCCCGCTCGCCTTCATCGGTGAGCACAAATCGGGAGGCTTTGGTATCGCGGCCTACGAGCATGCCGAGCATGACGCCGCCCTGCACAAAGGGGCGCAGGCCGAACATTTCTGTTTCCCGCATGAGCGGAAGGTTGAGCATGACATAGGAAAAGCTGGTGGTGAGCTTGTCGTCGGTTAGCGGCAGTTCGGGCGGGTTTGGAAGGGGGAAGGGGATTTCGGCTTCACCGCCGCGGGTTGTGAAAAAGAGCTCCGGCCTGAAGCTGAGCCCTTGCGGGGGCAGCGGGATTTCCGCAAATAAGCCGGCGGAAAAACCGGGCACATAATCGAAGGCGACGCCAGCGTACAGGTTGGTGCTGTAGGCGGTAATGCGGCTGTTGCTCATGTTGAAACCCGCCATGACGCCCCACCTGAAATTCCGGGTTTCCGGCTCGTAGCGCTCTTTGTGCCATACTGCCGTATCGGTTTCGTTGCGGCAGCTGAGGTAGGTTTCAAACACCCGCGCCATGCCCGAGCGGGTGTAGCGGTAGCGGCGTGCCGCGCGGTCGTGATTTCGCAGGGATACGCCGCAATCCCCAAACAGGGATTCAAGAAGCATGATGTAGAAGCCGGGCTCGAGGTAGATGAGCCGGCCATCTTCACTGCGGACAAAGAAGTCGGTTCGTTCGCGGGTCAGCTGTGTGGAGTAGAGCGTCAGGCTGGCCGTTATGTCTTCGCGCATAAAGACCGTCTGAACCCCTTCACCTTCGAAATTCCCCTGAACGGCGTACCACGTAAATCCGCCATCTGTGCCATAGGCAAAGACCGATTCGGGACGGTAGACCTGAAATCCGGACGCGCCTTCAGCACGGAACTGCACACGCCATGAGTGATCGTAATCGTCGGCAAGGCGAACATCGCCGCGCAGCGTATCGGCTTCGGTCGTGATCAGAAATCCGGACGTGTAGGCTGCGTTTTGCTGTGCCGCAATATCAGCCGGGGGGAAAATGAGATGAATAGTACTGCATACAATCAGGACGATAAGGGCTGATGGTATGTTTGTAAAGCTGCCGTTCATGAAAAGCTGACCGGGTGGGTTGGTGAAAAATAGTTTGGCGCAAAATACTGATTTTCACACAACTCAGCCCCCGCTTGTTTGCGGAAAGCGGCAGGAGGCAGACAGGGATTTCAGAGGTCAGGTTCAGGCAGGCTGCATGTGCTGTAACAGACCGTCGAGTTTGCGCAGGGTAATGTGCAGATTGGAGACGGTTCGTTCGCTTTCCGTATGATAGACAGGATCGTAGAGGGTTTTGTAGTCGTCTTCGAGCGCCTTGGTATTCAGGTGCAGTCCGTGCCGGCGCAGGATTTCGCAGATGCTGTCTGCGTTTTGTTTCAGATGGAGGCGGGTGCTTTGGTAGGCGTAGTTGCAGACTTCTTTCCGGGAAGAAAAACTAAAGATGTTGGTAAAGAACATGCGGTAGTCGGTAGTTTTGGGCTCAACGACAATCAGATCCTGACCGCTGTATTCTTTTTTGTAGCGGTTGATACCGATGTTCATGCGGGAGTGAATCATGGTTCGGAAGGTCTGTGACAACACTGCGGGCAGCCCCCGTTCTGCAAGTAGCTGTTCGATGGGCGGCGCTCCGTTAAGCGGTTCGGGCACAGCGGCTTCGTAAGGCACAATGGGATTGATACAGATGGTGAGGTCAGCCCCTTCGCTGAGGGCTACGCTCGCATGTACCGTACGCTGTGCGACACCATCGATGTAGTCGCGGTTTTTAATCCGCACCGGCGTGTACACGGCAGGCAGGGCCGTACTTGCCTGTACGGCAAGGCTGATGGGCACGTCATCGTAGCCTTCACTGCCAAAGACGACACTGCGGCTTGTATCGAGATCGGTTGCCACGATACGGAGGCGGGTTTGAAGCTCACGGAAGTCGTCGGTGCGGCCTTCGTACTCAAAATTTTTCCGCATGTAGTCGCGGATGGGCGTGTTATCAAACACGCCTACCGGCAACAGCTCAGTGATGCGCGAAAGCGATCCGCCCACGGAGATATCACCGGGGCGCCGCAGGTAGTCCCACATCATAGAGGCAAACATGAAGGGAATGTGCCCGACCCGGCTCAGGTACTCGCGGTAGGCGGGATTGTAAAATGTAGAAGGCGTGATGGGGTGCACGTTGTGCTGATGCGAAAGAATGGCGCGGCTCATCTGCCGGGGCGTAATGCCGTTGGCAAGGCTTGCGGTGATGATAGCACCGGCACTAACACCTACATAAACATGCGCTTTCGAGAAGTCGATGCCTTCGATAGCTTCTTCAAGGGCGCAGAGGGCACCGATTTCATATACGGCACCTTCAATGCCGCCGCCTGCGCAGGCGAGTCCGATCCTGGGTTTAGATAAAGCTTCAGCCATTAAAAAAAGCGGTTTTTTGATTTATTCAGGCTAATGTAATCATTTATGAGTGAACGATACAAGAACAGTATTCCGTGCCGCGTTGCGCTGGTATTCCGGTGCGGACGGAATGTTTAGCACCGTTTTTCCCTTTCGTATCAAAACCCTGCGGGACATACGGTTCAGCTGCATGCGGCTTTCCACTCCCGCTTTTTTGTCAACCCCCTACCTTTATTAACCAATTCTATTTCCCATGAACAGACGTGAATATCTGAAAAAATCATTCGCCGGCGCTGCCGTATTGGGTGCCGCGAGCCTTGGCCTTCCCGCGAATTCTTTTGCCGCTAAGGTTGCTGCCGATACCTGGCACAACGGTGAATACGTGCTTCCCGAGCTGAATTACGCCTACGATGCGCTCGAACCGCACATCGATGCCCAAACCATGGAGCTTCACCACAGCCGCCATCATCAGGCGTATGTGAACGGTCTTAATACAGCCTTGAGCCGCCTTGCTGAAGCCCGTGAAAACGACGACTTTTCTATTGTGAAGCACTGGAGCCGTGAAACAGCTTTCCATGGCGGCGGTCATTTTCTTCATGCGATGTTCTGGGAAATCATGAGCCCGAACGGCGGCGGTGAGCCCCGTGATACCATGCTGCGCAATGCCATCAACCGCTCATTTGGCAGCTATGTCGGATTTAAGCGTCATTTCAAGGCAGCTTCAAATGCCGTAGAAGGCAGCGGCTGGGGGATTATGGCGTTTGAGCCGAACAGCGGCAACCTTGTGATTCATCAGGCGGAGCGCCAAAGTGATCTCACGCTTTGGGTCACGCAGCCGCTTGTTATGGTTGATGTGTGGGAGCACGCCTACTACCTGCGCTATCAGAACCGCCGCGGCGAGTATGTTGATAATTTCATGGAAGTACTCGACTGGGATAAGGTCGCTGAAATGTACGAAGCTGCCGCTTCCGGTCGCTGATTCTTGCTGCAAAGCGGATGGGGGCATGAAGCCTTCCATCGAAAAGCTTAGCTTATGCGATCATAAATAAAAAACCCGGCTCTCTGAATATCAGAGGAGCCGGGTTTATTATTTATGGGGAGGAGTGAACCGTCTGGCTGACTTAGCCTATAAGCTTGGTACGCTCTCCGTCACAATTTTTTGGATCGTTGCAATGATACCCGCTGCGTCGAGGCCGATCTCTTTGTGCAGCTCTTTTTGGGTACCGTGCTCGATAAGACGATCGGGTACGCCCATAATCGTCATGCGCGGACGCTGCGGCAGTTCGCACAGGTACTCAGCAACAGCGCTGCCGAAGCCGCCCTGTTTGGCGGCGTCTTCAATGGTGATGATGTGCTCATATCCGGCAGCGATTTCGTTTACGAGTTCCGTGTCAAGCGGCTTCACAAAGCGCATGTTGTAGTGGCTTATTTCAATGCCCATGGCGCTGAGCTGTTCAGCCGCTTCAATCACGTAATTACCGATGGTGCCGTAAGAAAGCACCGCTATGCGCTCGCCCTTGCGTACGCATTCGCCCTTACCGAGGGGCATTTGCTCAAAGCCCGGCCGGTAGCCCGCGCCCGTACACTGCCCGCGCGGATACCGGATTCCAAAGGAGCGATCGGTGTAACAGGTTGCGGTGTAGAGCATATCGCGCAGCTCCTGTTCGTTCATCGGAGCACAAAGCACCATATTTGGCACGCAGCGCAAGTAGCTGATATCGTAGAGTCCGTGGTGGGTCGGACCGTCTGCGCCAACGAGTCCGGCGCGGTCCATCGCAAACACGACGGGCAGTTTTTGCAGGGCTACATCGTGCAGCGCCTGATCATAGCCGCGCTGAAGAAAAGTGGAGTAAATACCGGCAAACGGGATTTTGCCTTCCGTTGCGAGGCCTGCCGAAAACGTAACCGCATGCTGTTCTGCAATACCGACATCATAACAACGGTCGGGCATTTCCTTCATCATTTTGAGGAGGCCTGTACCGCTGGGCATGGCTGGCGTAACGGCAACGACACGCTCATCCTGTTTGGCAAGTTCGATCACCGCGTCAGTGAAAATATCCTGATACTTAGGAACCGAGGGCTTGGTGCTTTTTACCGCAAGCGATTTACCGGTAATTTTGTCAAACGGACTTCCCTGCGCATGCCACTTCACCTGATCCTTTTCCGCAGGCGCGAAGCCCTTTCCTTTAACAGTAACGACGTGCAGCAATTTGGGACCCGGAATATTTTTCAGGTCTTCGAGGTGGCGTACAAGCCCCTTCACATTGTGACCATCAACCGGGCCGTAGTACTTGAACCCGAGAGCCCGGAACAGTCCGCCGGGGGTAAGGGCTGAAGTCAGCGCGGCTTCCATCTTGGAAGCAACTTTCCGCATTTTGTCGCCCGCGGAGCGGAAGTGACCGAGCATGTCGTACACATCATCGCGGAAGCGGTTGAAGGTTTTAGAGGTCGTAATTTCGGCGAGATATTCTTTGAGGGCGCCTACATTCGGATCAATCGACATATTGTTATCGTTGAGGATAACGGTGATGTCGTTTGGAATGTCGCCTGCGTGATTGAGGGCTTCGAATGCCATTCCGCCGGTCATGGCGCCATCGCCGATAACGGCCATTACAGTGCGCTTCTCCCCTTTCATTTTGGCGGCTACATCCATACCGAGCGCCGCTGAAATGGAAGTAGAGCTGTGGCCTACGCCAAAGGTATCGTATTCGCTTTCGCTGCGCTTCGGAAAGCCGGAGAGACCTTTGTATTTGCGGTTGGTGTAGAAATTATCGCGGCGGCCTGTGAGAATTTTGTGTCCGTATGCCTGATGACCGACATCCCAAACAAGGCGGTCGTGTGGTGTTTCGAGCACGTAATGCAGAGCAACCGTCAGTTCAACAACCCCCAAACTCGCCCCGAAATGTCCGCCATGCACGGAAACAATATCTATTATATAGTCGCGGAGTTCGAAACAAACATCATCGAGCTGTTCACGGCTCAGTTTTCTGAGGTCGGCAGGCGAGTTGATATTCGCGAGTAGCGGACCAGGCTTAATTTCCGGAAGATTCATAGAGAAGAGGTGTCGTTTTGTTTTACGTGTTCGACCCGTAATTCGGCCTGTTCCAGTATTTGATTGCAATAGCGCGACAGCTTTAGCCCCTGTTCAAAATGTTTGACAGATTCTTTAAGCGGCTGATCAGGTTTTTCGAGTTGCGCAACGACCTGTTCAAGCTGTATTAACGCTTCTTCAAAGCTTAAATCTTTATCTTTAGTACTCATACAAAAAATTATACCGGAACATGAACCTGTAAGGTAGGCTTTTCACCCGCAAAAAACATTTCTGCGAAGCTTCCCCCAAAACCAGCGCATGTGGCACATCGTTCAGCCCCTTTTCACAAGCGGTAACCAATGTAAATGATTAGCGCACAACAAACAGCTGATTTCTCACAGAAATCGCGACTGTTTGATGTATAGCCACAAGCCCGCAGTTCATTTGTAAAACTTAGGTGGAAAATGGCAGCTATGTGGTCGGGCAGGGCAGGATGGTTTTGGTGTAAAAATCCCATTCACGCTTTTGCGGCCGAACCCTTGGTCAAACAATCCTATCAATTTGTTTATCCCACTCAACAACTTCTTCAACAAATTGTTTAGCCGATTAAACAATTTGACCCATAATACGGCATGCTCTACTAAGCCGCACACCCCGCTCCTTCCCCTTAAGCCCCGGCTACTGAGAAGGTTCAGGCTTTGTTTTTTTTGGGGAAACTTCGTGAACATCAGGAGTTTGGGCGGCAGACTGTGCGCTCCCAAACCTAAGATGAAGGCGTTGCTTTTTTTGTTTCGTCGGTGGTACTTCACACCCAGCCTTCAACTACCCAAATGGTCGCTAACGATGTAAAATTAGCGTTCGACACAACTGCACTCGCCTAAAGCCGTGGTATTCATTTTGGTACCCCGTCCTCTCTCATCGCGACAATGCGTATCAACGCAAGAGCTGACAGATTCGCCCGCCATCCGTCCCTTTTCCGTTGCCCATGTCCGCCTTGTTGGGTACTTTGGGGTATGGAAATTTCTAAACAAAAAACGCCTCCCATCCCGGGCGAAATCACGCAGCGCGAGCCTATTGCCGCGATTGCAACGCCTACCGGAGAAGGCGGCATTGCCGTAATCCGGGTGTCGGGCCGCGATAGCATCACCCTTGTGGAACGCATTTTTTCAGGTGCACCGCTCACCGACAAACCAAGCCACACCATCCACTACGGCCTCATCACGCGGGCCGGAAAGCGCCTTGATGATGTGCTTGTGAGTCTGTTCCGCTCCCCGCGCTCCTACACCGGCGAAGATACCGTCGAGATTTCGTGTCATGGCGGCGTCATCAACACGCAGCTTGTGCTCGAAGCCGTGCTTCATGTGGGCGCAAGAGCCGCTGAGCCCGGCGAGTTTACGCAGCGGGCGTTCCTCAACGGAAAGCTCGATCTGTCGCAGGCCGAAGCCGTTGCCGATCTCATTCATGCGCGCAGCAAAAAAGCCGCAGAAAGCTCGCGGCAGCACCTTGACGGAAAACTGGGCGAGTACGTGAAGGCCTTCCGGCAGCAGGTTATCGACGCCACGGCCATGATCGAGCTGGAGTTGGATTTCATCGAAGAAGATGTGGAGTTTGCCAGCCGTGACGACCTTCGCAAGCTCTTCACGGACCTGACCGACAGCATACAGCAGTTATTGGAAACCTATGAAACGGGCCGGATCGTGAAGCACGGGGTGCGCACCGTGTTTGCGGGTGCGCCGAACGCGGGCAAATCCACGCTCCTGAACACGCTCATGGGCCGTGAGCGCGCCATCGTTTCCGAAATTGCAGGCACCACCCGCGACGTGATCGACGCTGACTGGAACTACGACGGTCTCTTGTTCACCCTCACCGACACCGCCGGGCTGCGCGTCACCGAAGATGTAATCGAAGCCGAAGGCGTGCGGCGGTCCCGCAAAGCCGTTTCCGAAGCCGACCTCGTGCTGTACCTTACCGACCTGCATCAGCCCGACCCGCAGGACGCGCAGGTCATCACCGAAATCCGGCAGCAGTGGCCGGAAAAACCGATGCTGATTGTGGGCACCAAGGCCGACCGCAAGGAGCTGCTCAAGCAGCTGCCCGACAAGCACCCCAAACCGGATATCGAAGTATCGAGCCTCGAAGGCACCGGCATCGATACCCTCAAACGCCTCATGAAAGAAGCCGTGCTTGAAAGCCGCGACATCGATACGTCCGGGCTGCTTGTCACCTCAAGCCGGCACCGCGACGCCCTCGAGAAAACACGCGGGCACGTGCACTCGGCGCTGCGCGGCCTCGAAGGCGGCCTCACCGGCGACTTCCTTTCCATCGATCTCCGCGCGGCCCTTCACGAACTCGGCACCATCACCGGCGAAATCACGACCGAAGACCTCCTCGACTCTATCTTTTCGCGCTTCTGCATCGGAAAGTGAGATCTGAAAATAAATATCCCTTCCCCTGTAAAGCCCTTTAAACTGCCTGCCATTATCAGCCGCAACCTCTTGCTGATGGCGGGATTCCTCTGATTTTTGTAGTAATAGCGATGAAAATATTCGACGAAGCAGCGCTGGTCAGCGGTATCCGAAACGGCAACCGGCGTGCACTTGCCCGCGGCATCACGCTCGTGGAAAGCACCCGCGCTGCCGATATGGAACTTGCACAGCGTATGCTGCAACAGCTCATGCCGCACACCGGCAAGTCCGTACGACTCGGCATAACCGGCGTGCCGGGCGTAGGTAAAAGCACCTTCATTGAAGCGCTCGGCCTGCACGTGGCCGCCCAACAAAAGCGCGTTGCCGTGCTCGCTGTTGACCCGAGCAGTCCCTACACCGGCGGCAGCATCCTTGGCGACAAAACCCGGATGACCGAACTCAGCCGCCTGGAAGAAGTCTTCATTCGTCCCTCCCCTACCGGCGGCACTCTTGGGGGCGTGAGCCGGAAAACCCGGGAAAGCATCCTCCTGTGCGAGGCCGCAGGCTACGATGTGGTCATCGTCGAAACAGTTGGCGTGGGGCAAAGCGAATATGAAGTTGCCTCCATGGTCGATTTTTTTCTCATGCTCATGCTGCCCAATGCCGGCGATTCCCTGCAGGGCATCAAGCGGGGCATCATGGAGCTGGCCGACCTCATCCTGGTCAACAAAGCGGACGCCGGTTTTGAAGCCCGTGCCGAAGCTGCAAAGCGGGAATACAGCAACGCGCTTCACCTCCTGCGCCCCAAATATCCGGGCTACACCACTGAAGTGAAGCTTTGCAGCGCCCTCCACAAAAACGGCGTCGCCGAAGCATGGGAGCATGTGCAAACCTACCTCGCGCGACTTGGCTCGGACGGGCACTTCATCCAAAACCGAAATCGTCAGCTTATACACTGGACCCGCCGCCTCACCGAAGAGCTTTTGCTTGCCCGGCTCTGGGAACATCCGGATGTAAAAACCGGCTGGGACACCGAAACAGCCCGCATCCGCAGCGGTGAAACTACGCCGGTGCTTGCAGGGCAGACACTTATCGAAACCTTTCGCAAAAGCTATTCGGCCTGATTCATGCAGCGCTCCTTTCACGATGAGACGGAACAGATTAAGTGTTGCAAAAGTGTACTGGAAGGGCTTTTTTGAGCTTTTTAATAGCGGTATATTTCAAAAATTGAATTTTTACGCGTGCTGTAATACGGTCGTTCAAGCAACAATAACATCATCAAAATTAAACCCTAATGGAAACAGCAGCCGAACTTAGTTTTAAACCCCTCACACACTTTACCGAAGACGAACAAATGCTGCGTGAAGCAGCGGCAGAGTTTGCTCAATCCGCGGTACTTCCGCTGGTACACAAAATGGACGAAGAAGCCAAGCTCGATCCCGAACTGGTGAAACAGTTTTTTGAAATGGGTCTTATGGGCATTGAAATTCCCGAGCAGTATCAGGGCGGGGGCGGCACTTTTTTCATGTCGATTCTTGCCATTGAAGAAATCGCCAAAGTTGACGCTTCCACTTCTGTGTTTATGGATGTCCAAAACACCCTGGTCAACAATGCCTTCCTGAACTTTGCCAGCGATCACCTCAAAGAAAAGTACCTGCCGCGCCTTGCTACTGATACCGTTGGGGCCTACGCCCTTTCTGAAGCAGGCTCCGGCAGCGACGCATTTTCCCTGAAAACCAAAGCCGAGAAAAAAGGCGACGAGTACATTCTCAACGGCAACAAGCTGTGGATTACCAACGGCAATGAAGCCGATATTTTCCTGGTGTTTGCCAACATCAACCCGGAAGCGGGCTACCGCGGTATCACCGGCTTTGTGGTTGAGCGCGGCTTCGAAGGCTTCTCGGTCGGCAAGAAAGAAGACAAACTCGGTATCCGCGCGAGCTCTACCACAGAACTGATTCTGGAAGACTGCCGCGTACCTGCCGAAAACGTCATCGGCGAGCTGGGCAAAGGATATAAGATCGCGATCGAAACCCTGAACGAAGGCCGCATCGGTATTGGCGCGCAGATGATTGGTATCGCGCAGGGCGCGTTCAACGCAGCCGTTGCCTACTCTAAAGAGCGCAAGCAATTCGGCAAGGCCATCAGCGAGTTTCAGGGGCTGCAGTTTCAGCTTGCCAAAATGGCGACCGAAATTGAAATGGCACGTCTCCTCGTGTACAATGCCGCACGGCTCAAGATGGCGGGTCAGCCGTTCCTGAAAGAAGCCGCAATGTGTAAGTACTATGCCTCTGAAGTTGCCGAGCGCGTTTCCTCCCTCTCGGTTGAAGTGTTTGGCGGCTATGGTTTCGTGAAGGAATACCCTGTCGAAAAATTCTTCCGTGATTCCAAAATCGGCAAGATTTACGAAGGCACCTCCAACATGCAACTCCAAACCATTGCCAAGCTGATCCTCAGCTGATTTTGCGCGATTCGCTAATCCGTTTCAGAAGCCGGTTCTTTCCGAAGAACCGGCTTTTTTTATGAGCCGCTTTTCCTATTCACCAAAAAAGCATATTTATGGTGAGTTAATTCTCTAATTATGTATTGATTTGGTGAATACAATCACTGAATCTGTACTTTATTGGTGCATTATGCTTACGAAGGCCGCTATCATCAGAAGTTGATCGGGGAGTAAATCCTTAAGCTTGGCCTTAGGAATTGGGCCGAACTTGGCCCGGTCAGTCTTTCCGGTTAAGAGCGCTTTAAACCAAAAAGCAAGGAGACATGTGATCGTTTTGGGATGGCAGCACAAGCACGAAAGACCGTGACGCTCTCGGAGTTCCCCCAAAAAAACAAAGTGTAAGAAATGCCAACAACGCTGATTCCGAATACTGAGCGAGTTCACATAAAAACCGGGCTCACGTTCGGTTGCAAAACCTGCCCGGGCTCCAATTTTCGGTTAAACCCTTCTCACTTCTCTTCATATCTTCCCCCAAAAACGATATATTTGGTGAGTACAATCACCAAAAAACTATTGATTTGGTGAATAAAGTCACTGAATACCTACTGATTTGGTGAAAATTACTTAGCATACCGCCAATTCTCTTTTAACCAAAGCGCTGTGATTAAACGTGTCCTTACTGAGCGTATCGCAAAAACCCTGTTCGGGGGGAAGGCCGTAGTTGTGCTTGGGGCACGGCAAACGGGCAAGACGACGCTTTTGCAGTCGCTGTCGGAACAGGAGTCCAACCGGCTGCACCTGAACTGCGACGAGCCGATTGTGCGCACGCAGCTTCAGGATGTGAATCTGACCGAGCTGCGCAACATCATCGGGGAGGCAAAACTGGTTTTTGTGGATGAAGCGCAGCGGGTGAAAAATATCGGGCTCACGCTGAAGCTGGTTGCCGACAATTTTAAGCAGGTAAAGCTTTTGGTCAGCGGCTCCTCGGCGCTTGACCTTGCGAGTGAATTTAAGGAATCACTGGCAGGGCGGAAGCGCGACTACACGCTCTACCCGATCAGCTGGGAGGAGCTGAGTGCGCATCAGGGCTATCTGCAGGCCAAAGCGCAGCTTGAAAGCCGGATTTTGTACGGGATGTATCCCGAGGTGATCACGTCGCCGGGCGAGGAAGATGAGCTGCTGTACGAGCTGGTTGATAGCTTCCTGTACAAAGATTTGCTGAGTTTTCAGGGCATCCGCAAGCCGGACGTGCTGTCAAAGCTGGTGCAGGCACTGGCGCTGCAAACCGGCAGCGAGGTGTCCTACAACGAGCTGTCGCAGCTGGTCGGCGTGGATAAAAACACGGTCTCGAACTACATCGAGCTGCTTGAGAAAGCCTTCGTGGTGTTCCGGCTTCCGGCTTACAGCACCAATGCCCGGAATGAAATCAGCCGCTCCAAAAAGATTTATTTTTACGATACAGGCATCCGGAACGCGGTCATCGGCAATTTTAATCCGCTGAGTCTGCGCACTGACACCGGTGCCTTGTGGGAGAATTTTTTGATTGCAGAGCGCATGAAGCTGCTCGGCAATCACCGGATTCGTGCGGGCATGTACTTTTGGCGCTCGGTGGCACAGGCCGAAGTTGACTATGTGGAGATGCGCGCGGGGCAGCTTCGCGCTTTCGAGTTTAAATGGAATCCCAAAGCCAAAAAAAAGAAACCCCGCGCCTTTCTGAATACTTATGATGCAGAGGTCAGCTTCATCGACCGCGATAATTTCATCTCCTTCTTAATGCCTGAGTAAATGCCGGACGCTTTACCACAACACCCGCTGATGGGCCGCCCCGAGTGGGTGGAAGTACTCGAAGCCCGTCCGCTGCCGGATCCCGCGGAGTTTGCGATTCGTGGTCGCGGGCAGTGGGGTGAAGTCACGCCAGACATCGCCGAGCAGCTTTTCTGCTACCGGCGGGCGGAGAAGAAACTGGCAGGCTTTCACCAAAAAGGCTGGCTCTACCGTCGACTTTCGCTGGAACAGTGCAGCGGAGCAGCGGCAGCGCGGTACAAGGCAGGGTTGTTTTCGGGTGAGCTTTGCGCGGACCTCACCGGCGGGCTTGGTATTGACAGTCTGGCCTTTGCGGTATCCTTCGGGCAGGTGCACCATGTTGAGGCCGTGCCGGTAATCAGCGCGCTTGCGCGGCACAATCACCACATTTCAGGCGCGGCAAACATCCGGCACTACGCGGAAACTACGGCGGACTTTCTGCAGCGCTTTCGGGGCAAAGCCGACCTGATGTACGCCGACCCCTCACGTCGGGACGGCGATGCGCGCGTATTCCGGCTTGCCGACTGTGAGCCTAATATCCCTGAACTACTGCCACTGCTTCGCGAAAAAGCGCAGCACGTGCTCCTCAAACTTTCCCCGCTCTACGACCTCAAACAGCTGATTCGCGAGCTGCCTGAAATTCAGTTTATCGAGGTAGTCTCGCACCGGGGCGAAGTCAAGGAAATTCTTGCTGGCTGGCGCAACGAACGCGACACAGGACCTGAGCGCTCCGCCACAATTTCGGCCGTGCTGATTGATGATGCGGGCAACGTGCTTCACCGCGCGGAACAATCGCCCGTAACGACGCAGCCTCCGCAGGTTTCGGGGGATGCGCTCCTGCCCGGAGATTTCCTGTTGCTGCCTGACCCCGCTGTTGTGAAAGCCGAAGTTACGGCTGCCGTAGCCGGACACCTCAGCCTGAGCAGCCTCAGCGGTGACTGGAGCCTGCTATGGGCACGCAAAAGTAATCCCGGTTTTTCACCGAAAACTTTCCCGGGCCGAAGTTTTGTGCTTGAATGGTGCCTCCCCTTCCATCCCAAGCAGCTCAAAAAGAAGCTTCGCCGGGAAAACCTGAAGCGTGTACACGTGTACCGGCGTGATTTTCCAGTTAATGTAGCCGGGCTCCGGAAAAAATTTCAGCTTGAAATGGGGGAAGAGGGTCACCTGCTTTTTTTCACGGATGGCAGCGGGCAGCGTTGGTGCGCGCGCTGTACACTCAGCATATTAGACACCGGCAGGTGATGCCTGCATTTTGTATATTAGCCCCACAATTTTAAATCCGACTGCCATTCACTTTTTCTATGATTTATACTGAAAAAACTTTCTTCCTCTGCCGTATTCCGCTTAGTGCTGAAGGCCCGCAGGATGTGGAAATTATTACCAAAGCCGTAAATATTGAGGATTTCCCGCGGGTATTCAAAGATTACGAGGAACGTCGTTCTCACGCATTCAACGAAGACGGGCTGTTTAGCGTAATCCGCGCGGACGAGCTGTTTACCGTGGTGCGCACATCAAGCGATAAAGTGGCCAGGGAAATGGCCTTTGAAGAGAGCAGCTCCTACCTTGTTACCAATCTGCAGCACCGTGTCATGCAAAAGAAGGATAAAGAAGCTGCCGCTATTCTTCAGAAAGTCCACGACATACAAATGAGCGTGTAAACTAAGGTCAATCCCTTCCCCCGATTTCGCGGGGCATTGCACACGCCATCAAGCTGCTATGACAGAACTTAAAAAACACCTGCTCAAGCTATCCGAAGAGATTGTTATCAATTCTGACCGGCTGGATGAAATTGAATTCGAAGAGCAAAGCAGCGAACGCTTTGAGATTTTCAGAAGTCTCAGAAGTATCGGTGACGAGCTGCTGGAGCTGATAGAAAATGCGAATCCCGACGCAGACGACCGGGCCTTTGCGCAGTTTGCGCTTGGTTCGGTATGTGCGCTGTTGGGCTACTATGATAAAGCCGAAGCGGCCTATGACGAAGCACTTGCCCACTGGCCCGACCACGTGGGTATTCTGAATGAAGCCACAGATGTACTGGTAGAGTTGGGCTACTTTCAAAAAGCAAAACGATTCATTCAGCGCAGCATTAAACACGGGGGAGAAACCCCTGATATGCTGTACAACCTGGCATCAGTTACTGCGCACATAGGGGATACGGCTGAAGCCCGCATCATTCTGATCAACACCCTTGCCAAATTCCCTCATGATGCCGGTTGCCGGGCATTGCTCGAAGAACTCGACAAAGCGTCATCGGTCAACTAAGCCTTTTTGGCATTTTTCAATTTTCCCTTACATTTCCTTCGGATTGCCCACGCTATGCCAAAACCCAAGAAATTCCGCTATAAAGTTCTTTACGAAGATGCGCATCTGATGGCCATCGACAAGCCTGCGGGCCTGCTCACGGTGCCGATTCCGGACATGCCATCTACCAACCTGCAGCAAATGGTGCAGCAGGACTTTGGCAAACGGGTTCGACCGGTACACCGGATTGACCGGTACACTTCCGGAATTGTCGTGTTTTCAAAGACCGGCCGAATACATCATCAGCTGGTGAAACAGTTCAGGAACCGGGAACCGAGACGCGTGTATCAGGCGCTGGTTCGGGGGCGGGTTGATCCGCCTGAAGCTACTTTGGTTCATCATCTCAAGCTGATCAAAACAGGATTTCGGAACATTGTAGTAAACGAAAACAACCCTGACGGAACACGGGCCGAGCTTGTCTATAAACTGATTAAACAATACCCCAAAGCCGCCCTGCTTCGTGTTGAGCTCGTTACAGGATTAAAAAATCAAATCCGGGTACAGCTGAGCGAAGCCGGCCTCCCGCTGATCGGCGACCGGCACTACAGTCCCGGCGAAGAACACGAAAAGTGGATTAACCGTCAGGCACTTCATGCGGCCGAACTGAGCATCATTCATCCGCTAACGCAAAAGCGGCTGACCTTTCGCAGTCCTATAGCTCAGGATATGCAGAAGCTGATCGACAAGTACAAAGCTATGAAATAAAATTGTGCCGGATCAAACGGCTGCGACACCTTAAGCGTCTTTTTGAGCCATCATAATCAGTCTTGGATGAGCGTCTGACTGCTTTTGGATTTTTTCCCCGGTATATGTGCCGTACACTTCTGTTATGTGCATCCCGACTTTGGCAAATGCCGCTTCAAACCAGGAAAGCGGATACAGCTTCACCTGCTCCGTAAAAGTCTGAAGCTGACCGGTTTGCGTGTGTTTGAAGGCCATTTCTTTCCGCACAACTCCTTCCTGTTCATCAATACTACGCCTGATACGCAGCTGATAATTGCTGATATCGCAAACCTCTTCCGGTACGAGTGAGCTGCGGACATAAGCGGCATTCAGATAATCTAATACAAGCGCTCCACCGGGCCCAACAGCATCGCCCATATTTCTCAGCACGCCGGTATTGGCAGCATCATCCGCGAGGTATCCAAAGCTTGTAAACAGGTTAACTGCAAGCGGCCAGATCCGGCCAAGGGGCTGTCTCATATCGTGGGTATAAAAGTCCGGAGACAGGTCTGCGTATTTCTCCGATGCAATGCGGCGCGCCTTTTCAATGGCATTTTTGGATAAATCAACGCCGGTTACTTTATACCCCAGTGTGGCAAGGTTAAAACTGTGTCGCCCTCTGCCGCAGGCAATGTCGACAAGTTCCGGAAACTGAGCCGGTGGAAAAGATTGCGAGATGAGTGCAGCAAGCTGTCTGGCTTCTGCATAGTCCCGGTGGGCGTAAAGGGTTTCATAAAGCGGGGTGTCGAACCAGGTTTCAAACCATTGCTGTGGTGCGGGTTCCAATGTATCCTCTCTTAGTTGGTTGCTAATCAGATGTAAAGTGATAAATGTGCCGAAATCAGCCTTCAGAACGGCCTCTGCCAATATAACAGAATCGTCAAAAAAGCATGTGTCAAAATACATGTCGCAACTTCATTTTTTATACCGCTTCATGTATAGCCCAGTTGAATGTAAATATATCTTTGCATATAATTCTAATACAAATAGTGCTATTTGATTTTTATAACTCAACTTTCGCACTTCAAATTTAGCTTAAAAATCGGTTCAAATTGGGCCATAATCTCGGATTTGAAGTTTTCAAACATCTGAAGAAACTCAACCAGTACATTGCTTACAAGCTGGGCCTGTTTAGATTCGGCGAACTCTTTAAATTTCACTCGCAGTATTTCGATACAGGCTTCTATGGTTGCTGCCTGCAGCTGCTGAACACAGGCATAAAACATCCCTGGTAACGTCCTGTCATCGATGCAGCCGCGATGATAATAGGCCAGCATAAGATATCTGATGATAACAACGCTGCAGCAACCGATCAGACCGCTATAGTCGCGCATCTGCATGCAGTACAGTCCCAAGTGCTGTTTAATGGCTTTAAAGCACACCTCGATGTCCCATCTGCGGGCGTAAATGCAGCAGATTTCATCGGCGCTTAGCTGCGTATCAGTGGAAATAAAGACAATCTTCTTGTCGGGGTCATGTCTGTTGGTAACCACTACCACACGGACTTTCAGATTCGTATTTAGCAACTCAACGACTGCACTGCCGATAATGTCAGGATTTTTGAAGGTCTGTCCGCCTTTCTTGAATATTAAAGGCAGGCTTTCAACACTGTATATTTTTTGCTGGTGCTTGAATTTCAATGCCGCTGTGTTCTTGCCCCGGCAGATTACAGGTGTATGTTTGGCCACTTCCTTGATCACTTGGGGAAATGCGAACCAACTGTCAAAAAGCACATAATCCATCTTAAACTTATGATTATATGCGCTTTGGGCCATGGTGATGGTCAGATCGGTGGCCTTTTGCGTGGCCGCGATCACGCGTTTGCCGCCATTGGTGCGCTTGTCAACTTTAGGATCCGGACCGATACGTTTGTCGGCGTCCTCATTGGTAAGCAGTTCGAAACCCAAGGGCAGGCAGCTATGTCCGTCGCTCCAGACCGCGGTGAGCATCCTAAAGCCGCGGAAATACCTGCCATGGCTGTGATCATGTTGACGACCCAGATATTCAACACATTTACTGCGATCGCGCTTGTAGCCGGTATCGTCGAAAATAAGATAGCGGGGCTGATCATCATCAGTGAGGGTATCAAAATGACGGGTCATCTTCAGGGCAATAGATAACAATAGCATGCGCCAGTCATAGCTGGTGTTGCTTAACAAGCGGTAGAACGCATCACGACCGGCCACGGGCAGGGAGTCACCACTGAAAGTATAAACCTTTAGGTGGGTCATGGGTAGTACGACCAAAAGGTGGAGCAACTGAGCAATCCCCATGCCGGCACGCTTGTAGAACCCTGCTTGCTTGAGTTGTTTGCTGTCACAAAACTTTTTGAACCACGCAAGAACCCAAGGGGTGTTTATTACCGAAGAAAGTGTTAGCTTATCAAGCATAGGACAGGTCTTTTAGATTGATTTTAATTGGTTTAGCGAAAAACACAATATAAGAAAAATCGAAGGCTTGTCCTATTTTTATGTGTATAATTAATAGCTACTTAGGCGCCGTTTTTGTCGAAGTGCGAAAGTTGAGTTATAACGATAGTGTTAACTAACTCAAACGACACTTGGCTAATCCGGCTGATTATTTAATTGAGGATGAAATGAAATAAGCTTAACCCATAAAGTTAACACTGTTATTCGTGTCGGAATTTTTATAATTAACATTATATTAATACGCTTCATAAAAGCGCTTCCAGCATTGCCTTATGCTGCTCTGTTTAACAGTAAGCGAACATCAGCACACTTAGAACCTGTTGGGAGCCGGCGGACTAAAAATCAGGGGTCAAAGCGGTTCGATTCATCACTGATTATTCCTCCAACTTATCTGTTAGGTTTGACAAAACTGAATTAACCATTTCAATTGCTTTCTTATGAATAAGTTTACTACAGCCTTGCTTGCGCTCAGCTTTTTGCTGAGCCTTGCTTTAATACCGCAGCATGCCTTTGCACAGTCGGTTACTGTAAGCGGTACTGTTGTTGATACCCGCAACGGTGAACCCCTAATCGGGGCCAATGTTGTTGTGCGGGGTACCGTGAGTGGTGTTGCAACCGATATCAACGGACAGTTTACCTTAAATACCAATCAATCACTTCCTTTTGTGCTCCGGATTACAAGCGTAGGCTATACGAGTGCTGAAATTACGGTCACGGAAGAACAGCTAACCGGCCTCACCATCAGGCTTGATGAACAGGCTTTTTTCGGTTCTGAAGTTGTTCTTTCAGCTTCAAGGGTTGAGCAAAGCGTTTTGCAATCGCCCGTTGCGATCGAGCGGATGGATATCATTGCCATTCGCGAAACTGCTGCGCCAAATTTCTACGACGCCCTCGCCAACCTGAAAGGGGTTGATATGTCGGCACAAAGCCTCACCTTCCGCTCCGTGAATACCCGCGGGTTTGCCGCCAACGGTAACACCCGCTTTGTGCAGCTGATTGACGGCATAGACAATCAGGCTCCCGGCCTCAACTTTGCGGTTGGTAACGTAGTAGGGATTTCAGACCTCGATCTTGAAAGCGTTGAACTGATTCCGGGCGTAGCTTCCGCGCTGTATGGCCCTAATGCCATCAACGGTATTCTTTTGCTGAACAGCAAGAGCCCGTTCGACTTTCCGGGGCTTTCCGTACAGGTACGTACCGGCTTCAATCACGTTGACGGTCGCGATGATGATCCGTCGCTTTATCAGGACTATTCCATGCGATGGGCACAGCGTGTAAGTGACCGTTTTGCATATAAACTCAACTTTTCATACCTGCGCGCCAGCGACTTTATTGGGGTAGATTTCCGGGATCAGGGTCCGGCTACGTTTGGCGCCGTTGAACGCGGTGCAACAACACCCAACGGCAACCGCGTGTATAATGGTGTGAATGTATATGGTCAGCCGCTGCTCAACATCGGTAATATTGCTGACGGTCAAATTCAGGCCGGCAATGCTTCTGTTGCAGCCATTCGCAGCCTGCTGCCTGATGGCGAGCTGGGTAACTTCAGCCCAAGCGGTTTTACTGAAGGGGAATTTGTGGACAACATCACCGAGTCGCTCAAGTTTGGCGCGGCCATGCATTACAGAATCAGTGATAACCTTGAAGGTCTTGCGCAGTTCAACTACGGACAGGGCAGCACGGTTTACACCGCTAATGACCGCTTCGTACTTGACAGCTTCTCTATCTGGACCGGTAAAGTGGAAGTCCGTAACCCCAACTTCTTCCTGCGCGCCTACACCACACAGGAAGACTCCGGTGATACATTCGCGGCCAACACGCTTGCCTCGCTGATAAATGTCGAAACCTTTGTCCCGGCCTATTTCGAAGCCTTTGCTGGCGCCCGTACACAGGGTGCTACGGTTGAGCAGGCGCACAATATTGCGCGACAGGCAGGTGAAGCAGCACAGCCGCGCCCGGGATCAGCCGACTTTCAGGAGCGCTTCGACCGCATCCGGGCAGTTCCCATTTCTGAAGGCGGTGCCAAGTTCCTCGACAACTCCGCCCTGTACCACGTTGAAGGACTTTATAATTTCTCCGAATTCATTGATCCGGAACTTGTTGAGGTCATTGTTGGTGGTAACTTCCGTCGCTTTGCTCTCGACTCTCAGGGCACCCTTTTTGCCCTTCAGGACAATGGCGATGAGTTCACAATGGATGAATTCGGTTTCTATACACAGCTTTCAAGATCTTTCCTTGACGGCCGGCTGAATATGCAGGGTTCGCTGCGTTACGACAAAAATGAAAACTTTGCCGGACAGCTTTCTCCCCGCATTTCTGCGACCTACGAAATTTTTGAAAACCAAAACCTGCGTCTCTCCTATCAGGAAGGTTTCAAAATCCCGACCACACAGGATCAGTTTATCGACCTTGATGTGGTAACACGCCGTCTCGTTGGTGCAAATCCGGTTTTGGTAAACCGCTACAACTTCGAAACCAATACCGTTTACCGCACTGAATCTGTTGATGCCGCCCGCCTTGCCCTTGCTTCAGGCCAAAGTGCTGAGCAGGCGCGCGCATTGCTGCAGCCGGTTGTTTTTGATGAGTTCAAAACCGAAAAAATCAGCACGGTAGAGGTCGGTTACCGTGGTCTCTTCGGAAACCGTCTGTACATCGATGCCTACTACTACTACAGCGAGTACCGCGACTTCCTCGCAGAAATTGATTTCACACAGGGTATCCCGAACGGACTTCGTGAAATGCCTGATCTGAGTCAGTTTGACCCTAACAGTGCCGCAGGGCAGGATGCCATCATCAACCGCACCGTACCCACACAGCGCTTCGGCTTTGATGTCAATGCGGACGGTGTAGTGAAAGCGCATGGTTTTGCAGTAGGTGCCGATTATTCCCTGGGCCAGGGATATACCGTTGGCGGTAACGTAACCTACAATGAACTTATCTCTGCAGACCGTCTCGAAGAGCAGGGCTTCAGTGCCGGATTTAATACGCCCAAGTGGCGCTACAATCTGTCGCTGCGCAACAGAAATGTTGGCAACAATGTAGGATTCAATGTTTCATGGCGCTGGCAGGATGCTTTCGTATGGGATTCAGCTATCGGTCAGGGCGTTATCCCGGCCTTTGGTACGCTTGATGCGCAGGTCAGCTACCGCATTCCTAACATGAATACTGTAGTAAAGTTCAGCGGTTCAAACATCCTGAACGAACGCTACACCACATCCTTCGCCAACCCATCCATGGGTGCCATCTATCTGGTTACCTTCACCTTCGATCAATTTCTGAACTAAACCTATCTGACGAACCATTATGAACACTTTATCAAAATCATTACTGGCACTGTTGTTTGCCGCTTTTGTTCTGTTCGGATGCGATGGTGCAGAAGACTCCCTGGTAAACAGCAGACTAAACGACAACCCTGTTCCTGACATCTCTTTTGATGCAGATCCGGGAAGTGCTGATTTCAGTCTTACCGTCAACATCGGTAACTCACTGACTGCCGGCTTTATGGACGGTGCGCTGTACGATCTCGGTCAGCAGAACTCTATCGGTGTTTTACTGAACCGGCAGCTTCAGGCAGTTGGGGCACAGGAGCAGTTCAATCAGCCGGACATCAATTCGGCTAACGGCTTCAATTCCGGTGCTTCCAACCCCGGAGCGGGTGTAATTTTAGGTCGCTTCAAGCTCGATCCGACCATTCCCGGACCATCCCCGCTTAGTGAGGGAGAACTTATCGGACCGTTTGAGGGAGACCGTTCTGCCCTGCACAACTTCGGAGTACCCGGCATACAGGTGGGTCAACTGCTCACGCCCAATACCGGAACCCCGGATGCACCGGGCTTCAACCCGTTTTACGCCCGATTTGCGTCAAACCCCGGCACTTCCACCATTTTAGGTGACGTCATTGCCGCGCAACCTACCTTTTTCACCCTTTGGATTGGAAACAACGACGTGCTGGGTTATGCCCTAAGTGGTGCAACCAACCCCGCTGTTTTTACTTCCGTGGCTGATTTTCAGGAGCGCTTTGGCGCAACAGTAAACACGCTTATGGCCAATACGAATGCAAAAGGGCTGGTTACAGACATCCCGTCTATTCTGGCCATTCCGCTGTTCAGGGCCGTGCCTTACAATGCTGTTGAGCTGGATCAGGATACCGCAGATCAGCTGAATGCCGCATTTGCAGCATTGAACGAATTTTATGCATTGATTGCCGCAAATCCGCTGGTACCGTTTACGGAAGCTGACCGCGATCAGCGTTCTGTGTCGTTTCAGGCGGGAGCCAATCCGGTACTTGTACAAGATCCGGATCTTGAGGACCTGACACCTATCCTTGATTTGCTTGAAAGTATCGATCAGATTTCGCCCGAACAGCGTGCTGCAATTCAACCGTATGTTCAGGCCCGTCAGCTAACGGTAAATGAGCAAACCGGTCCGGAGCTGCTTCTGCTTTCTGCTGCTACAGTGCTCGGCACGCTTGCTGACCCGAACAATCCGCTGTCTCAAATTGGTGTGGTCGTGCCCCTGTCCGCTCAGTTCCATCTGACCGCCGCCAATATCGTTGAGATTGAGACCCGTCGTCAGACCTTCAATGCCATCATGGAACAGACGGTTGGTGCCGCTAATCAGACTGCCGGAGAAACGCGACTGGCTTTCTACAACACCAACGCTGCCGGTTCGTCTTTTGTGAACCTTTGGGGTCTCGACGGCAGTCAGCCGGGTATTGAAATTGGTCCGCAGCGACTCATGCCTGACTTCTCCCCCGCCGGGGTTTTCTCCACCGATGGCGTTCACCCGAACAGCCGCGGCAACGCACTTGTGGTGAATGATATGATCGCAGTGATTGAAGACGCTTTCGGAGCTTCCATTCCAAGGCTGAGTAACACGGATATTCTTAACCTTCCCAGCGTACAGATTTGTGCCGGGGATTGCGTGAGCGACGCCAATGCAGGACGCGCGGCTGATTTCAATCCATCCCGCCTGTTCATGATTCAGGACTAATTCCTGTTTCACAGCTCCTTATGAAAATGGCTGTCGGAGTAATCCGGCAGCCATTTTTTTGATTGTTGGATGATGATGTTTGGCTTCAACGGAAATATTCGAAACCAGATAAGACTTCCCAGTCTCTTTCTTTTAATGTGATGTATGTGTTCAAGCTTCTGAAGTGGGTCATGCCCCAAAAAAGCAAGGGATTCATCTTTGACTTGGGGCCTCCGATCTACTGCGAAAGACCTTGATGTTCTCGGAGTTTTACCCAAAAAAAAATGACAGAAAAACCTGCTTAGGCTGCCGGTCGCAGGCCTGCACATGCGGAAATGGGTAAAAAAAACAGGCAAGGCCTTCAATCCCTGCCTGCTTCGTTGAGGGTATTACATCACATGTCTGAAATCACAGATCTTTTCGAATCAAAAGCTTAGGTCAATACCAGCCGTAAAGAAACGCGGCATACCTACCCGAATGCCCTGCGGACGACGGGATACGATATAGCGTTCGTCGAGCAGATTTTTCACGGCTACATTAACAGAAGCATTGCTGAGCTGTGGTATCTGATAGCTTGCGCGTGCATCAAGCACGAAGTAGGATGGAATGGCACCGCCGCGTCCGTCAAGGGTTCCTTCTTCGCGGTTCAGTACATCACCGTACTGCTTGCCAATGTACGTGCCAACAAAGGTGAGGCCTACGCCAAAAGGTGCTGCAAGACGCAGCTCGCTGCTTACCATCCATTCCGGGGCGTATGGCACGGAATTGCCCTTCACGTTAACCTGCTCGCCGCCGCTACTCACGAATCGGTCGCTGCTGAACTCGGCCTGAATCCAGGTTGCACTTGTGTTGAGATCTATCAGCCAGCTTGTATCAAACAGCTGCTGCAAGTTAAGGCCCAGCGTGGTTTCCACACCGAGGTGCTCGGTTTCCCCGCCGTTGGTGAGGCTGGCGCCGGGTCGTCCGGTTCCGCCTGCTGCTTCGGCAACCGGGATAATCTGATTGGTGAAATTCATGTAAAAACCGGTGAGTTCGACAAAAAGCCCGGGGATGAGTTGCGCGCGGGTACCGGCTTCAAAATTCCAGCTTGTCTCAGCATCAAGTTCTTCGCTGACGCCGAGTGCGCTGATGGCATCTTTTACGCGGGGCGGGCCGAAGCCTCTGTGTACGCCACCGTAAAGCGCGATGCCTTCACGAAGCTGATAGTTAAAGCCTACACCGGGGATAAAAGCGACAAGGTCGTCTGAGCGGAAGGTGGTTTGCTCTTCATTTCCAAGGCGGCGAATGTCACGATTGTAATCAAAGTACTCCACGCGCAAACCCGGAGTAACGGAGAACGCATCCGTTAGATTGAAACGGTTCTGTAGAAAAGCACTCAGCGCGTGTCCGGTTCTGATTTCATCATCGCGCAGCAAGCCTGACTGCGGGCTGTTGATGGTGCCGTTGACCCGCTGTTCAAAGGCGCGCTCGTACAGGTAGCGCATACCGGCGTCGAGCTCATTTCGGATTCCGCCCAGCTCATAATTCACGGAAATACGCGGCTCAATGCCCAGTACTTCGAACTGACGGTTGCGGTTTCCGGTGCTGTTCCGGAAAAACAGGGCGCCCCCTTCAACCGATGGATCACCAACGATTCGGGCATAATCCCGGTCAGGATTGAAAACGGTGTCGAAATCCTGACGGCTCCAGTTTCTGGTTGTCGTGTAGCCGTAGGCGGTAGTACGGAACGTCACGTTTTCATTAAGGAAGAAGTCATGGCTCACACTTGCTGAATAACGCCGGATATCGAGAAGGTCATCCGGGGCAAGGTGGGTGAAGTCAAAGTTTCCGCTGTCGAACATCGCTTGCGAGAGACCTACATACGTAGAGTTGGAGGTTTCGTCGTATAAACCGAGTTTTATACCTACAACAGATCTGTCACTTAAAACAAGTTTTAGCTTGGTACTCAGGTCATGGATTCCAAAATCGAGCAGACCGACTTCATCACCTTGCCGGCGAAGATAGGTAACCTGCACCCCGGTATTGCCGACGGTGTTGCCGTAGGAGAGTCTGCTGGTTAAGAAACCGCCCTCACCGCCACGCAGATGAATGGAAGCTGTCGGCACCGGCGGTGGATCAGCGGTAATAAAATTGATAACCCCGCCGAAGGTCTGCGGCCCAAACAGGATAGATCCGCTGCCCTTCACCACTTCAACACCACTCATGCGGTCCATGGAAGGGGTGTAGTACATTTCCGGCTCTCCATAGGGCGCGAGGGCAACCGGGATGCCATCTTCGAGCACCAGGACAGAGCGGCTCACACTTGGGTCGAGACCCCGAACGCCGATATTGGCTCTCAGCCCCAGGCCGTCCTGCTCAACCGCATGGATTCCCGGAATTCTGCGAAGAACTTCCTGTCCGCTAAGAGGAGCTATTTCGGCAATCTGACGCTCCGTAATCACAGCTGCGGAACCCGGTACACGTGCCAGACGCTCAGGCTGCTGACCTATCAGCGTTATACCCGGCATATCAAATTGCCGGGAAAGCACAAAATTGACGATTGTTTCTTCACCGCTGCGAACGGTTACGGTGCGCTCCTCGGGTTTGTAGCCAACGTAGCTTGCTACAAGTGTGACCTGACCGGCAGGCACGTTTTCAAGCAAATAGCGCCCCTCGATGGTTGTGGCAGTGCCAACGGTTGTACCGCTTATCACGATGTTTACACCGATGAGGGTTTCGCCTGAACCTGAGGTTACCGTTCCGCTTACAGAGCCGGTTTGCTGGGCAAATAAGGTGACAGGCGTGATAAACAGTGCAATTAAAATAAACTGAAGTAAACTGGTGTACCGATTAATCATGGTATCATACAATGTAAATTACAATTGAGGTGAGAAGTCATTAAGGATATTCAGGGGTCTTGTACCTGATTGATTATGGTTCAAGTCAGTCGTCCAAAACCAGCCCTTAAATAGACTGAATAAAAATAGGGCGAGGTCAAACTACCATGCAAATTTATTTTTAAGTAGTCTAAATAAGACATAAGGATATTAAGCAATTGAATATCATACTCTTAGGCGATGCTCAATTGTCTAATCTAATTTTTATATTTGAATTCACACTTTGAATTAAGGAATTTATTTCATGCAACTAAGGTGCAATACACTAATAGCAGGTGCAGGTATCAGCGGACTCACAGCTGCCTTTTACATCACCCAAAAAGATCCCGAAACTTTTGTACTCTTCGACGGGAATAAGCCGGGCGGCGCGATTTCTACCCTGCATCGCGACGGCTGGACGCTCGAAACCGGACCCAACACCATCGTTCTCACCAACACCTACCTGAATAAGCTCATTGCCGACCTGAACCTTGAACCCGAACTACTCACCGCTGACCGCGTTGCCGGGAACCGTTTTATCGTACGGAATAAAACCCTGATTCCGCTACCCGGCGGACCCGGAGCTTTCTTGAAAACGCCGCTCTTCAGCACCAAAGCCAAGCTCCGGCTTTTTGCCGAGCCCTTCATCAAAAGGGGCACCAATCCCGATGAGTCGCTTGCCAATTTCGTGCGCCGCCGTCTCGGGGAAGAGTTTCTAACCTATGCCATCAACCCGTTCGTGGCCGGCGTGTATGCGGGCAATCCGGAGAATTTATCCGCACGCCTTGCTTTTCCGATGCTCACCGTGCTCGAACAAAAGTACGGCTCCCTGATCAAAGGACAATTCCGAATCAAGCCGGAGGATCGCAAACCCGGCGACCTGCCCCGTGCAAAAGCGCCAATGGTAACTTTCAAACAGGGAAATCAGACCCTCACCGACCGCATGGCCGCGGCACTCGGGGACAGACTCAAGCCGCAATCACGCATCACGCGCATCACCAAACACGTGGGCACCGATGCCCGATTTGAAATTGAAACGCAATCCGGAAACCTGTACCGGTGTCAGCAGCTTTTGCTCACCCTGCCGCTTCATGCCCTGCGCAACGTAAGCTGGGAAGGTTTCGGAAATGAAAACCCGGCAAAGCTGTTACCGGAAGTCACACATCCCCCGCTGAATGTCGTGCACCTCGGATTTCGCCGCGAAGCTGTCCGGCACCCGCTCGATGGCTTCGGCATGCTCATCCCTGAAGCTGAAAACATGCAGATTCTGGGGTGTCTGTTCAACAGCAGCCTCTTCCCGGACCGCACCCCCGACGACAAGCAATTCGTGCTTTTGACCTGTTTTATCGGCGGCAGCCGGAATCCCGACTTTGCCATGGAAAGCGAAGCCGATGTGTACCGGCGCGTTCTCGAAGACATCAGTCAGTTACTCGGCACACGGGGCGAACCCGCACTCAAACATCTCACACGCTGGCCCAAAGCCATTCCGCAATACAGCACAAGCTATCAGCAGGTTTACGAAGCGCTCGAACGTATGGAGCAAAAACATAGCGGACTCCACTTTCTCGGCAACTTCAGAAACGGCATAGCGGTGCCGGACTGCGTGCGCAACGCCATGCGGTTTGCCGAAAATTTTACCCCGGCAACAACAACCTGATAAATGCTTGGCAGCTCGGCTACCGGCTACCGAAGCATAACGATCTTTCATTTTTTTGGGGAAAACTCCGTGAACATCAGGAGCTTGGGCGACAGATTGAGAACCCCCAAACCTGCGCGAGACGCCTTGCTTTTTGGACTCCGTGCCAGCAAACTATCGCCGTGCTAAACCCCACTGATTGCAGGCAGAAAAAAAGCCGGAACTGTGGGGCAGCACCGGCTTCTTTTGCTGAATTCGTTTATGGTATCAGGCATTCATCACCACAGAACCCGCAAGCGCTGGGTTCGAAGTAAAGGTGAGCTCCGTTATCTCCGGACGCACAAGGCGAATTGGTGCACCCACAAGACCTACTCCGACATTCACATAAAGGTGCCGGTCTTCTTTGGTATAATGACCGCGGGAATAGGGATGAAACCAATCAATCGGATAAAGCTCGAGTCCCGCTATATTGAAGCCGATTTGCCCGCCGTGTGTATGCCCGGCAAGCGTCAGGCTGATGTCTTTGGCACGGGCGTCATCAAACATATGCGGCCGGTGTGACAGCAAAATCCTGAAACTCTCCGGGTCACTCCCTCTGACGGCTTTTTCGATATCGGCAAAATCACGCCCGACTTCACCGGCATCATCAATGCCAATCATGGTTAATTTCTCTCCGTTGATACGCAGTTCGCGATGTGCATTCTGAAGCATGCTGACAGGTTTATCCGCAAGCGCATCCATCAAGGCATCCGCGGAAGCATAGTGATCATGATTCCCAGGACACCCAAAAACCCCGTAATCTGTCTTCAGCATAGATATGGTATCCCGGATGTTCGGAATTTCGGTAATGTGCGTATCTACAAGATCACCGGTAATGGCAACAAGGTTTGGGTTCAGGCTGTTGATGATTTCATAGATCTCCTGTATCTGTCGTTTGTTCATGAAGATACCTGAGTGAATATCGCTGATATGGACCAGCCTGAGTCCTTCGAGTCCGGTAGGCAGATTCGGAAAATACAGGGTATTCTTGCTGATCACATAGTTCCGGTGCGTTGCCGCGGAGAGACCGGTAGTAAGCAGCAGGGGTGCACCAAAAGCTGCGGCTCCGGCTGTACGGATGAATGACCGCCGGCTTATGCCTGTGGGCTCCGGTGAAGTTACGTTTTCGGATACCGGCACCGGAACCGGTTCAGGCTGCAGCTCCGGTGACTGACCGGCTGCCATTTGAGCTTGTTCAGAACTATTGCCGGGTTTGGTTTTTCCGAAAGCAAATTTGAAGTAATTCATCACATGCTGTATGCCGCGCCCGGCATAAATTAGTGTGCTAAAGACAAACAGCAGGAAGATGATGGCGAAATAAAGTCCGCCGGGATAGACCATAAATTTCTGCAGAAAAGCCGAATCATGCAGATAGGTGTATGCAATAACAAAGCGCGGCCAAAAGAGCAGATTCCCGACAAACAGCACGCCATAACCAATGCGGAGACAGGTTTTCTGTGCCCTTTCGGTTTCAAAACTGTAGGTAAACCAACGCTTGTAAAGCTGAAAAACCACGTACTGCATTCCGCCAAACACGACGAGCATCATGGTATAAAAAACAAAGAAGATGACAAAGTTATCCATCACAGATTAAACCAGAACAGTAAATGACAATCAAAAAGCGAGAATCAAAAAGGGAAACTTAGAATAGCAGACAATACGGATTATTGCGGCCCGGTATCATTAAGCGTACGTGAAATAAAAAACCGGTCTAAAATGAACACAATCATAGATTATGGCATTCCGGGCGGGTTTACAGCAACAGCTAACAGATAAACAATAAAGCAGAATTAAACTACCTGAAAACAAGGGGCGCTACTTCTTATCGTAAATATCTCTTCTATGCCCAATCCGAACAACCAAAATGAGCACTTTATCATCCTGAATTTGGCAGATAATCCGATAATCATTGACCCGGTAGCGCCATAACCCTTTCATCCGCCCTTTAAGAGAACTCCCCATTCTTTGTGGATCGTTGTCAGTTGACAAATTATCACGCATCCATTTCAGAATTCTATCCTGTGTTGCAACGTCTAATTTCCGGAGCTCTTTTCGAGCGCGGTTATCAAACTCAACCCTCCAGGTCATCTCTCCGCTCTAATTGTTCCAAACTCCAGTTTTTGCTTTCGGGTTGCTCAAGGCGACGTTCAGCTACATACAAATCTTCCAGATCATCCAATTTTTCTTCCAGCGCCTGACGGACAAAAGATGATTTGGTACGACCGGTCTGTTTGGCAAGTTTATGAAGCCGCTTTTTTAAAACTGAGTCCAGTCTGATTGTGATTGACATAAAAAAACGTGTTAATATCCTTATAAAGCTGTAGAGTTAAGATATGTTTTTCCTTCGACCGCATGAATTTAAAAAAGCCCGATTTGATGATTTTGTGGACTCAGCTTTGCGGTGAAAATGAGCCGCTTCTTGATAGGTTTTTTTGCCACAGCGTCACTTTCTGACAGTGGAGGTACTAAAGGGCAGAGCTGTAGCTTAAATAAATGACCCGGCTGAACTACTAACCCATAGATTTAAGCGTACATGAAATAAAAAAACCCCGCACAAAATGAACACAATCATAGATTATGGCATTCCGGGCGGGTATGAGAACGGACGGGCTGATTTCTCTTTTCAGCCTGCATACGTCTGGCTTTCGTGACTTACAAAGCGTTGCTGATCTTATCGGTGTAATCCAACTGTTCCCAGGGGAATTCAGCGCGGCCAAAGTGACCGTAAGCCGCAGTGGGCCGGAAAATCGGGCGGTTCAGACCAAAGCGTGTGATGATCCCGGATGGGGTGCAGTCGAATACGCGGCTTACAGCATCAGCAAGCTCAACATCGCTTACCTTGCCTGTACCGTAGGTATTTACAGATATGGAAACCGGATCAACAACCCCGATAGCGTAGGCGAGCTGAACAAGGCAGTTTTCAGCAAGCTCTGCCGCAACAATGTTCTTGGCAATATGACGTGCCGCATAGGCCGCCGACCGGTCCACCTTGGTGGAATCTTTCCCGGAGAAAGCACCGCCACCATGCGCCCCGTGCCCGCCGTAGGTATCCACAATAATTTTGCGGCCGGTCAGGCCGGAATCGCCGTGCGGTCCGCCAATTACAAATTTCCCGGTAGGGTTGATGAACATTTTGGTATCAGCATCGAGCAGATTCCCGGGGATTACTTTTTCAATAAGATTGGCCTTTACTTCGCGGCGAATTTCTTCCTGCGAAATGCCATCATCGTGCTGTGTGGATAACACGATAGCATCGATACGAAGCGGGTTTCCGTTTTCATCGTTTTCGATGGTCACCTGACTCTTGCTGTCCGGTGCCAGCCAGGTCATGATTTTGCCGGCTTTACGAATGGCAGATAATTCCCGCACAAGGTCATGCGCCAGCTGAATGCTCAGCGGCATATAGGTTTCGGTTTCTTTGCAGGCATATCCAAACATCATCCCCTGATCGCCTGCACCAATATCTTTCTTGTCGTTTTTATCCACACCCATTGCGATGTCATCGCTTTGCTGATGTATAGCCGAAATAACCCCGCATGAGTCTGCATCGAACCGGTAACTGCTTTTGGTGTAGCCAATTTCACGAATGGTTTCGCGTACGATTTCCTGCACGTCCACATAGCTGTTGGTTCGTACTTCACCGGCAACTACGGCAAGGCCGGTGGTAACAAGGGTTTCGACTGCGACTCTTGAATCCGGGTCCTTATCCAGCATGGCATCGAGAATGGCATCTGAAATCTGATCTGCAACTTTATCCGGGTGCCCTTCTGAAACAGACTCGGAGGTAAATAGTTTTTTCATGTAAATATGGGAAATAAGTGTAGGATGTTTTCAGAGTAAATAAGGCGCTAAAAATAAGGATTTTAAATTACTCTTGCGGAAACCCTTTAGCAGACCACGGAATTTCGTATTATCAAATTCACTCACCTTAGTCAGACAGAGCACTACCTGACTTTTTGCACCTTCTTCCGCACTTATATGAGCTTTGAACTTGTCCTTGCCAGCGTTTTGATAATCGCTGCCGCATCGCTGTTTTTTCTTTTAATCAGGAAAATTCGCGTACTAACCATTCCGCGCGCTTTTGGCTGCTATCGCGCACTTCGGTGCGAAACAACCCGTGTGAGCCGAAATAAGGCCATGCGGTACCTTGATTACGTGCTGCCAACCAAACGATACTATTGCAAAACCTGCAATCAGTCGTTTACCCGCATTGTTCCCTGAAAAGTACACTATCATCTATTACCGGAACATTTCCGTTTCTGTACTGTACCCCGGCTGCAAGGTACATTGAAAAGGTATGCTTATCAGTTGACTAAAAAACCGCGCATAAAAAAGGCCGTCACTCGCAGATTGAGGACGGCCTTTTTGTGTCAGTATAATTTGACTGAACAGCTTACTTCACAACGGTAAGCTTACGGGTCTGCACCTGATTGCCGGCCTGCAGGCGGTACAGATACACACCACTTGAAAGGTTAGAGGCATCAAAAACAGCTGTATGTGCACCTGCGGACAGGGTCTCATTTACAAGTACAGCAACCCGCTGACCTAACATGTCAAACACTTCAAGCTGCGCATGACCGCTTTGGGGCAGTGCGAAGCTGATGTTTGTTGTCGGGTTGAAAGGGTTGGGGTAATTCTGCATGAGCTGCAGATCACGGGGGACATCAGCGTAGCGCTCTGTGCTTGTTGCAGAGCCATTATCAAACTCGAAGTCATCGAGGAACCAGGTAAAATTATCACCGGCATCGCCAGCACCACCATCGAGATCCATGATAACAACAACACGATCCCAAGGCGCAGTGCGGTCTACACCACTTACATCCCATTCCAATTCTACCCACTGATTGGCCGCTGTGATTGGGGTAAACATATCGGGAGTACCAACATCAGGGAATTGCTTGAGCTCAAACTTGAGCATTGCGTTGATGTCAGCACGTGGCGACCACACTTTCATTCTGAAAACGGCGTCATCAGTGATTTCCATGATTTCATCTGTGTGATAGAAGAACCCTGCCCATGGCTGACCACCTTCGCCAGCACCACCTTTCTTGTATTGTACCACAAACTCTGTGGTGTTAAGTCCGGTTCTGTCCGGATTCTCAATACGCTCGAGGCCTGCCCCTTCAAACGGAAACATGGTAAAGCCTTCCCAGTCTACAACATCCGTATCAACGTTAAATACGAGCGGCAACTCCTGTAACATTCCGGGCTCATCTGGCGGAAGTATTCCCTGAGCGTTAGCCGAAGCAAAAGAAACAGAAGCCATCAACAAGACAGCTACCGCAAGTTTTTGTAAAAAAGTAAATGTTAAACGCATATTCTAATTACCTAATGGGTTTATTGAAAAATATTTTATGCCAAATGTGCTTTTTGTAAGGCAACTTTTTTGCCTATTTGCACGCAAATAATTTCCACAAAAAGACCTTAAAAGGCAACAAGCAGAACACAAATTTTTAGCGTGCATGCGTGCGGTATCTCTTCCATTAAGTCGTGATATACCACCTGCGCAGATGACCTTTTATCAGCACATCATTTCAAAAAAAATTCAGTCATCTTTATTCCCCAAACAAAAAAGCCCTTTCAAAAATGGCTTCCATGACTTCACAACGCAATCTTAAGGCGGGCAATAAGGTTTTTCAGCCACGCACTCCGGAACAGAAAAAAACAGGTGCACCTTTCCGGAAAAAAAATTATTTTTGCACTAATTGTGAAATTATTTCCCACTTTTTTTGAGCAAAAAGAGTGGATTTAATAATCTAATTCGACTATCTTAATTTCATGCATTGCTTTTAAGCATGGGCATATTCCGCGCGCTAAGTCTGTAAAATGTGCCTTTTTTTGATATTTAATTTACAGAACTGGTTCTTCACCTGTCTTTATACGCGGGAAAAAGACTCAGATCGGCTGCAAATATCCCGCAAAAGCTAACGGAAACTTTTTTCCGGATGATTTTCTCAAAAATATGCAAATGGTTTGTTGAGGCGGGTAAACCCCTTGCATGAGAACCAACGCTTACCCATTTCCCGGCTCGAAACTTGAACTCTATGTAAATAAAGTAACGATACCTTTATGGCCAACTTTAAGTTATTCACACTATTAATGCTCTGTTTACTGTGCATACCCGCAATGCTTGTGGGACAAACAGTAACCGGAACCGTTGTCGACGCGGAGAATAATGAACCACTCATCGGGGTGAACATCATTCTTCAGGGTACCGCAACAGGTACAACTACAGATTTCGACGGAAATTTCTCACTCAGTGTCCCCGATCTTGAGGGTACACTTGTTTTCCGCTACATCGGCTATGTAACGCAGGAAATCCCGCTTGAAGGCCGCACCGAACTCACCGTTCGCATGCGCGAAGATACCTTCATGGGCAGCGAGCTTGTGGTCGTTGCCTACGGCATTCAGCAAAGAAGCCTGGTAACTGGTGCCATCTCACGCATTGAATCGGCGCAAATTCAGCAGGCGGCTCCGCTTCGCGTGGAACAGGCGCTGCAGGGCCGCACAGCCGGTGTTCTGGTCATGCAAAACTCAGGTCAGCCCGGCTCCGGTGCTACGGTTCGTATCCGCGGTATTGGTACAACCGGTGATGCCGAACCCCTATATGTGGTAGACGGTATGCCCGTATCAGGCATTGACTTCCTGAACCCCGCCGATATTGCTTCAATCGAAGTTCTCAAGGACGCCTCTGCAACCGCTATTTACGGTGCAAGAGGTGCAAACGGCGTGGTTATGGTAACCACTAATTCCGGCCGCCCGGGTGACATACAGGTATCCTACAACGCATACGTCGGTTTCCAAAACCCCTGGAGAGAAACAGACTTGCTTAATGCGCCGGATTACATGATGATCATGAATGAGAGCTATGCCAACGACGGGCGCAACATCCCCTTCCCGGATATTGATGAGCGTATTGAAGCCATCGGCAACGGCACCAACTGGCAGGAAGAAGTCTTTTACTACAACGCTCCGCTTACCAATCACAGCCTTGCGTTTTCGGGAGGCAGTGAAACTTCAACCTATGTAACGTCCTTTTCCTACCGTCAGCAGGAAGGTATCGTGGCCCGCGGCGCTTCCAACTACGAGCGCTTCACCGCACGTATCAACTCTGACCATACGGCTGGACGTCTTAATTACGGTACCCGCGTAAACTATACCCGCAGAACAAACCGCGGTATCGACCCCAACGAAGAATTCGGCGGCGTGATGGCACGGGTTGCCAATATTGACCCCGTAACCCCTGTTCGCAACGAAGACGGCTCGTTTGCGCAGTCTCCTTTTGCCTCTCAGGAAGTTGTAAACCCCGTTGCAGCTATCGATATCATCAACTCGCGCCAACAGGAAGACCGCCTGGTAGGGGGAGCTTTTGGCCGCTTCAGACTGATGGATAACCTGCACATCCGCTCATCTTTTGATGTGGATCTTGGCTTTATCAACAACCGCGCTTTTACACCCGAGTACGACCTGGGCGGAAACGTATCCAACGCAACAACCATCGCCTTTCAGGAGCAAGTGCGCCTTGTAACCTGGCAGACAAGCCATGTTGTTCAGTATGATAACAGCATAAACCTTCATGACTTCAGCCTCCTTGGTGGTTTTGAGCTGCGCGACAGCCGCAGCGAGTTCCTCGGCGGTACCCGCTCTGATCTCAGCATGCCTTCCTTCCGCCATGCATGGCTCTCAACCGGAACCGATCCGGACAGCCAAACCAACTACGGCGGCCTCGGGCTGGAGTCCATTGCTTCCTATTTCACCCGCGTAAACTACAACTATGACGGACGCTACATCCTCGAAGGGGTGTTCAGAATGGACGGCTCTTCCAAGTTTGGTCCCGATAACCGCTGGGCCGCATTCCCGGCCTTCTCGCTGGGCTGGGTGATCTCCCGTGAAAGCTTCATGTCAGACTTCCAAAACCTGAGCGAACTGCGCCTGCGCGGCGGCTGGGGGCAAAACGGAAGCGACAACATCGGGCAGTTTGGCTTCACCCCCCTCATTACCACACACACCGGCTACGCTTTCGGAATCGACCCCGTTCAGGTCACCGGCGCCTACCCGGGCCGTATTGCCAACACCAACCTGAAGTGGGAAACCTCCGAGCAGGTCAGCGTCGGGCTTGAAGCTTCATTCTATGACTTCAAATACTTCATCAACCTCGACTACTATCAGAAGCAAACCAAAGGCCTGTTGCTTTCGGCTCCCATCCCGGCCTTTATCGGTAACGCCGCGCCCATCGTGAACGGCGGAACCGTGAAAAACACCGGTTTCGAACTCGAAGCGGGTGTACGCGATATCGTAGGCAACCTGAACTACGACCTCACCCTAACGGGAAGCTACAATGTGAACGAGATCACGGCCATCAACAACGAAGAAGGCCGCCTGTTCGGGGCGAATGTTTCGACCTCTATGAACAGCGTTGCCATGGCGCAGGTTGGCTTCCCCATCGCATTCTTCTGGGGCTTTCAGACCGCCGGTATCTTCCAGACCATGGAAGAAATTCAGAACTACGTGAATGCCGAAGGCGAAATGATTCAGCCCAACGCACAGCCCGGTGACCTGATTTTTGTGGATACCAACGGCGACGGACAAATCACGGATGAAGACCGTGTCAAAATCGGAAACCCGTATCCAGATTTCACCCTCGGTTTCAACATCAACCTGGGCTGGAAAAACTGGGACCTCAATATGTTCCTGTACGGTGCCTTTGGCCAGGATATTTACACCGGTGGCACCCGTCGCCATGACCTGAACATGCCCAACTGGAAAGGTTCCGTACTCGACCGCTGGACGCCTGAGAACACCAACACTTCTCACCCGCGCGTCACCATCAACGATCCGAACGGCAATTACGCCCGCCCGTCTGATTTCTTCATCGAAGACGGCTCCTTCGTTCGCCTGCGCAATGCTGCCATCGGGTACACCCTGCCCGTTGAACTGGTGAACCGCATTGGTGCACGCCGCATGCGTCTGTATGCCTCAGCCCAAAACCTGTTTACCATCACCGGCTACTCAGGTCACGACCCGGAAATCGGTTCCCGCGGCGCACTCGATGTAGGTATCGACCGCAACATCTACCCGCAGGCCCGCACCTACATGTTTGGCGTAAACCTTGATTTTTAAACTGATTCATCATGAAAAAATTAATAACCCTCTTTCTCTTTGTTTCACTGCCGCTACTGGCAACCGGCTGTATGGACGGCTTCCTGAGCCACACCCCGCCCGTAGATCGTGTTCAGGATAACTTCTATCAGACCGAGTCTGACGCCGAACAGGCCCTGTTTGCCATTTATGAAACCCTGACCTTCTCCCACGGCCGGGCCAACGATGGCTTTCATCCCTTCGACCTCGTTTCCAACATCCTGTCTGATGACGCCCACGCCGGGGGTTCCGGTACCGGTGATCAGCCCGAATTACTGGAACTGAATGCGCATAATATTTCCGTAAACAACGGCAAGGCCCTCGGCCTCTGGTCTGACCGTTTCACCGGCATTTACCGCGCAAACCTCCTCATTGAAAACATCAATGGGATTGATTTCAGAAATGAAGAAACACGTGCCTATTTCGAAGCTGAAGCCCGTTTTCTGCGTGCGCTGCACTACTTCGATCTGGTCCGCTTCTTCGGCTACGTTCCGCTCTTCACCGAGCCCCTCGTAGCAACCGACATCCGGGTGCAGCAGGCAGATCCGGGCGAAGTCTATGAATTCATCGCAAGTGAACTTGCTGAGCTCATCCCCAACCTGCGCTCCACTATTCCCAACAATGAGCTCGGGCGCGCCTCAACCTGGGCCGGCAAAGCCCTGTTAGGCCGCGTATTCCTGTACCATCGCGACTACGCGGTACCCGTACTGGGCGCAGCTCCGCTTTCGGTTACAGAAGCCGAAGTCCTCGCACATCTCGAAGATGTGATCAACAACAGCGGCCATACCTTGCTCAACAACTTTGCCTCACTTTGGGGTAAAGCGGGCAACAACAACAATGAAGCTCTGTTCTCGGTACAGCACACCACCAACACCTTTGGTGACTGGGGCTTCCTGAACGGCTCCATCGGCAACTGGGCCTCAACCATGAGCGGCCTTCGCGGCGTGGGCTTCCACCCCATTTACGCACAGGGATGGTCCTTTCAGCCGGCAACTTCCGATCTGAGCAACGCTTTCGACCGCGATAACGACAGCCGCTACTTCGTAAGCATTCTCGATCCGGTAGCTGAAAACGTCAATCACGCCGCGGACGAAATGTTTCAGTGGCAGGGTTATGCCTTCAAAAAGTTCTACCCGCGCCGTCCCGACACCCCGTCCTTCAACGTGGAATTCAACTGGCCCTACAACCGTCCGCTTTTCCGCTTCTCTGATGTACTTCTGATGGCCGCGGAGCTTGGCTCGCCCAACGCGCAACAGTACTTCGATCAGGTACGGCAGCGTGCATACGGCGCCAACTTCGTATCCATCCCCGCAACCCGCGAAAACATCATGAACGAGCGCCGCCTCGAGTTTGCCGGCGAAGGTCACCGCTACTGGGATCTCCTCCGCATGGGCCTCGACGTAGCCGCCGAGCGTATCAACGCACAGGCACAGGCCCCTGAAATTTCCATCAATTTCAGAACCGAGCGCCTCGGCTTACTCCCGATTCCGCAGTCAGAAATCAACCTTTCTGACAACACCTTGCAGCAAAATCCCGGCTACTAAGCGCGGCAGCAGAAACATCCCCAAAATACAAAAGGCAGGTATCCGGGCGTCACATCCCCGGTACCTGCCTTTTTTTATGGCCTGAGAGCCCTACAACCGGCCGACCGTATAGTTCAGACTTTCTTTTTTTGGGGGAAAACTCCGTGAACATCACGGTCTTTCGTGATATTTCATAGCCCCCAAACCTAAGATGAACGCCTTGCTTTTGGGCTTGCGCGTCTGTGCAGAAAACAGGCTAACCCGCACGATTCACCATGAAATTTTCTTACCAGCAAGGCGAACAAAAAAGGATAGCACCTATTATTAATGTGTGTCTTTGAGCAGCCAACTTAGGTCAGCTTTATGCAATTACCCGAAAGCAACTTCAAAAAATCTTACCAAAGAACCGCCGGACATTCCGGTTCAGGCCTGTTCTGACGGTTGAATTGCGCACGCTACGGTCAGATTACAGCTTAACGGCCTTTAGCAACACCTACACCTGCAACCGCCGCCGCTACGCGCTCGCCATCCATTGCGGCACTGACGATGCCGCCGGCATAGCCCGCACCCTCTCCGCAGGGAAACAGTCCCTGAAGCTGTGGATGCTCCAATGTTTGCGCATCGCGCGGGATGCGCACCGGCGAAGACGTCCGTGTTTCGGGCGCGTGAACGACGGCTTCGTTCGTGAGAAAGCCCCGCATCGAACGGTCGAACTGCCGGAAACCCTGCTGCAATGCCCGGTGAATGAAATCCGGAAGTACTTCGCCAAGCTCCACCGGCGTGATGCCTGGCGCATACGAAGTTTTGGGTAAATCCGCGGATGTACGCCCCCTCACAAAGTCTTCGAGACGCTGTGCAGGCGCGGTCTGCGTTTGGCCGCCGGCCTCCCAGGCGCGGGTCTCGATGGCATGCTGAAAATACATCGCGGCCAGCGGTCCGTGCTTTTCAAAAGGACGAAAATCGGAATCCCGCAGTTCTACGACGATGCCGCTGTTGGCCGTCGAGCGGGCCCGCCGCGAAGACGACCATCCGTTGGTAACAATTTCGCCCGGCTCCGTTGCACAGGGCGCAATCACCCCGCCCGGACACATGCAAAAAGAATACACCCCACGGCCTTCAACCTGCCTCGTGATGCCGTAGGCTGAAGGTGGCAGCCAGGGTCCGCGGTCGGTATCGCAGCTGTACTGAATCTGATCGATGAGCTGTTGCGGATGCTCTACCCGAACACCGACAGCCAGCGGCTTGCGCTCAATCAGAATGCCGGAGTCATGCAGCAAGCGAAAAATGTCGCGCGCGGAGTGTCCGGTCGCAAGTATCGTTTTTCGGGCACGGAACACATCATCCTTCAAGGTACGCACCCCGCGCAGCGCCCCACCTTCCGTAATGAAGCCCGTAACCCGCGTATCGAAGTGAACTTCCCCGCCGTGCGCTTTCACGCATTCACGCATGTTCGCGATAATGCCCGGCAGCTTGTTCGTGCCAATATGCGGATGCGCCTCGACCAGTATATCGCGCACGGCCCCGAATCCGACGAGCAACTCGAGAATCCGCCGGACATCCCCCCGTTTTTTTGCCCGCGTGTACAGCTTGCCATCAGAGTACGTGCCCGCGCCGCCCTCCCCGAAACAGTAGTTAGAATCGGGGTTTACGATATGTCTGACATTGATATTCTTGATGTCTTTGATACGCGCTTTCACATCCTTACCGCGCTCGAGTACGATGGGTTTATAACCCAGCTCAATAAGGCGCAGCGCAGCGAAAAGTCCGGCAGGTCCTGAGCCGATTACGATGATTTCTTCGGCATTGCGCACATTCTGATAGTCGGGCAGGCTGATGATGCTTTCCCTGAAAGGTTCCTTATGCCAAACCCGCACTGCAAGCTGCACCATCACCTGCCTTTTTCGGGCATCAATTGAGCGGCGAACAATCTCCACCTGCGTCAGTTCTCCCGCCGGCAGCTTTAGCTTAGCGGCGGCATAGGCTTTAAGAGCTTCCGGACTGTATGCGGTTTCGGGCTTAACCCTGATTTGTAAATCGTGGACCATATCTTAACTGTTTCCGTGTTTCCTGTCAGTTCCAAAGATACGGTATTGAATGGGCAGGAATATCTCTTTATTAGACGGTCGTATGCATCCAAATAAAAAACTTCCCCACTTGTCCCGAAAGGCTGCGCAGCCCCCGCATTGCTGCGCAAGACTTTCAGACACCATTCCTCCGGGCATACCCTTGTTGTTCCCAAAAGCTGTAACCTATCATTTCAATCACTTAGTCCGCTATGTTTTAAATCATTCGGTATCGATACACCCGGGAATAATGCGGTAATACAGCTTCAAATATTTATGCAAATGAAAAAGAGAATGGCTATAATAACAGGTACATTAAGGTTACAAATAACCTCCTCTTATTTTTTGATTCCGGACTACATCCTTTTTGTATGTGCTAAAACCGGGCAGCTCCATTTAAGTTAATTATTTCCCATTTATGCCATCGGAAGCCCAATTACGCAATTTGTGTTATCAGGTCATTCAGAAAGACGTTGTCTTTTTTGACCTTATTACCCGACGGGAGACCATGGGTTTTGGGCTATGGCATTTTAACGGTGACCACAGCGACTTTTGGCTTAGTCCCCCGGTTCAGGATGCACTTGAAGCTGCCGGATCAATCCGGGATGTTATTGAAATGCGGGTAAGCCAAATTGTTTCTGAAACCACATACAGCAACAGGTCAGGCCCTCACAGTCCGGAAACCCTCCTCCCCTTTGAAATAGACCTGCAGGAACTGATCAACGACCGGATCAGCATTACCGGACTTCTGCGAAAAGCTGCCATACCCGATACGGAAGGCGAGTTTGTGTTTGTGCTTTTCAATCACCTTGAAGGCTATAAAGGCGCTGTACGCACCATGCAGCAGCTTTACCGCAGCAAAAAAATGCTGGATCAGATCAGTCAGGTTTCCCGGGTTGGGGGCTGGGAAATCGATCTGGTGCGCAATCGCATGACCTGGTCAAAAGTTACGCGTGAAATCCACGAAGTGGACGAGACCTTCCGGCCCACAGCTGAGAGTATCGTACAGTTTTATAAAGAAGGCGAAAACCGGGAGCTGTTGCGGCAGCTCAGTTTTGACGCCATGAAATACGGCCGCTCTCTCGATCACGATTTTCAGATCATCACCACAAGGGGCAGGGAAATCTGGATACGCGTCATTGCCTACTCAGAATTCAGAAACGGAAAATGCGTGCGCCTGTACGGCACCATTCAGGATGTGGATTCGGAAAAGAAAGCTGCCCTTGAGCTGGTTGAATCCAAAAAACAGGCAGAAGCTGCCAATGTGGCCAAGTCAGAATTTCTGGCCAACATGAGCCACGAAATCCGCACCCCCCTCAACAGCATCATCGGCTTTTCAGAGCTGTTACTGCAAAGCAATCTTGATGAAGTACAGCAGCAATACCTGGATTCCGTGCATAATTCCGGGGTCGTGCTTCTCGAACTCATCAACGACATCCTCGATTTTTCCAAGATAGAAGCAGGCAAGCTCGAGCTGTATATCGAGAAAACAGACTTTGTGGAAATGTGCGAACAGATTGCGGATATTCTGCGCTTCCGCATCGCTAAAAGCAACCTCGAGTTTCTGTTGAATCTCGACGGTAAGCTCCCGTCCTTTGTTTGGGCAGATGCCGTTCGGCTCAAACAGGTCGTCATCAACCTTCTGGGCAACGCCGCAAAATTTACAGAAAAAGGTGAAATTGAATTTTCCGTTAAAGTGCTTGAAATGCAGACGCCCGCTGACGGCCTGCAAACCATAAGCCTGCGTTTCGAAGTCCGCGATACCGGCATCGGGATCCCAAGCGCGAAGCAAAACCGCATTTTCGACGCCTTCTCACAGGCAGATGGCTCTACGACCCGCAAATACGGCGGCACCGGCCTCGGACTTGCGATATCCAACAGCCTCCTCCAGCTCATGGATAGCCGGCTCAACCTGGAAAGTGAAGAAGGGCAGGGCAGCCGCTTCTGGTTTGATGTAACGCTACCCTACAGCCTGGAGAAGCGCTCCGAATCCTACGACCTCGACGCTGTAAAGCGCGTGCTCATTGTTGACGATAACGAAAACAATGCGCGCATTTTACAGAAAGTAATGGAGAGCAGGGAAATCGCCTGCAACATTTTCAGCAATGGTCCGGATACCCTAAACCACCTCAAATCAGGTGAGCAAAATTATGACGCCCTCATTTCCGATTATCACATGCCGGGAATGGATGGCATCGAAATGATAAAACAAATCCGGGAAGAGCTGTCCCTTCCGTCCGCTGAACTTCCCATTTTATTGCTGCACAGCGACGCCAACGACGGGTTGATTCACAAGGCCTGCAAACGATACGACATTCAGCTTCAGATGAACAAACCGGTAAGCAGCAAGCAGCTTTACGACGCGCTCGCGCGGCTCCGCACCGGATCTCAAAAGAAAAAAGCTTCAGGCGATCCGCAGCAGCACTGGCAAACAGACCGTATTTACCGCATCCTTATTGCAGACGACAACCGGGCCAACATGGTGCTCGCCCGCGCACTCGTCAAAAAATTTATTCCCAAAGCCCGCATCTCTGAAGCCGTTGACGGCAAAGAAGCTGTGCTCCTGTATCAGGAAGAGCGCCCAGACCTGATTCTGATGGATGTGCAAATGCCCGAGCTAAGCGGGTATGAAGCAACCGAGCGCATCCGCACCAACTATTTGGACGACCAAACCATCATCATCGCCCTCACCGCCGGCGCCATCAAAGGCGAAAAAGAACGCTGCCTCGAAGCCGGCATGAACGACTACCTCAGCAAGCCCATCAATGTCGCAGAGCTTGAGCGACAGCTAAAATATTACCTCGGAAGCCTTCAGCCCCACAACAGCTGATACCCCAGGCTTGCAGAGCAGGCAACTCCGCCATGGTCACCCTGAACCCGGTAAAGCAGACATTTCGGGCTTTCTTTTTTTTTTTGGGGAAAACTCCGTGAACATCAGGAGTTTGGGTGACAGCTTCCGGGTTCCCAAACCAAAGATAAAGGCGTTGCTTTTTTGCAGGTACGCGATGAGTCCACGCGGGTTTTCGCGATCAGGCAGCATTTCCGCAAACGTAACCGGCAATCACCACCAAGCCCAAGCCACACGCAATACCCTTACGCCCAGCATGCTACATCTCGCACCCTTCCCGGCAAAAAAACCAATGCCGGATTAAGTCGAATCAACCCGGCAGTCACGATCCAGCCGGCTCAGCACAACATAGCATCAGGGTTTCAATTACAGCCCCATTTCAAGGTAGTATTTCAAAAAACCGTCCTGTAGGGACACCCTGTGGTTTGAAAATGCCGCCCAGCCCACACACAATCGGGGAATGCCGCAGGCATGATGTGTCTGTCGGAGACACCCGAGCGGGCTTCGTTTTGAAAACATCCGATTTCTGACATGCACCCAAACGCACATAGCTTGCCACCCACAGGGTGCCCCTACAGGGCACGGCAGCACACGACGGAACAAGACGACGGCTTTGATCAGACTAATAGCTCATGAAAAAAAATCTGTCCGGATCCACCAAAATTGCCGCTCAAAGCCCACAAAGAAAAAGCCCTGAAAGGGCGACATACCAAAGCACAGGGTGCCAACCCTGTGACAACGGAACACCCCCCAAAAAAGAGCCCTGAAAGGGCGGCATACCTCCGATACCCGAACAACACACAAAATCAGATTCAGGCAAGGATGGTATGCCGCTCTTTCAGAGCTCATATTATTTGTGGGCCTTTTCCTACCACAGGGTTGACACCCTGGGCTGTGATATGCCGCCCCGATGAGGCTTTCTACCGGTTCATGGGTCTCGAATCACCTCGATACTTTCCAGTATCCACCCAAATCCCAAACCAAGTATCGCCCTGTGTGCGCCGAAATGCGGTAATTTTTTCGTTCATTTAGTTCACTGTTTATTGAACCATTCGAACAAAGTTCCTATATTCAAATATGAACATTACGAAAGACAAATTATCCTTCATTGAGGAGTCCGGGCTGATTATGGAAACCTTCGGACTCACCCGCATGGCCGGGCGTGTTTTTGGCTATCTGATGGTCTGCGATCAGGATGCCGTCTCCTTCGACGACATCCGCGATACGCTGAGTGCGAGCAAGGGCAGCATCAGTGCCACCATGAAGTTGCTCGTGAACACGCACTTCATCGAAGCCGTGAGCCTGCCCGGCGACCGCAAAACGTACTACCGCATCAGCCGGAACCGTCCGGGTGACCTGATTCGCAGCCGCTTCCGGCTGTTCGATGTTTTCGGCGAGCTGCTCGACCGGGCCGAAAACCTGAAATCACGCGACGACGACACCGGCGCCTGGCTCAGAGAAACTGCCGCCTTCTACCGCTGGATTCAGTCCCCCATCGAAGATGCCATCCGAAACTGGGAGCAAAATGCCGATACCATCCGGCAGGCCCGCAAAACCGGTTCAGATGCTGAGCCCGACGGCTGAGCCCTTCCCCATCCCCAAGCCTGCAAAACCATGAAAACCATAGTGCTTATATCCTTCCTGCTCGTTGGCCTGCTGCAAACCGCGGCCGCGCAGGATGTCAATCCCAAAGAAATCATCCGGCAAATGGATGAGACCATGCGTGGTGAATCAAGCTTCGCGGAAATGACCATGACCATCGAGCGTCCGCGCTACACCCGCGAAGTGAGCATCAGGAGCTGGTCGCTCGGCAACACGCACTCCATGATTCTGATTACCGCACCAGCCCGTGACGAAGGCACCACCTTCCTGAAACGGGACAACGAAATCTGGAACTTTGTGCCAAGCGTGGACCGCACCATCCGCATGCCGCCCTCCATGATGGCGCAATCCTGGATGGGGTCCGACTTCACCAACGACGATCTCGTGCGCGACACCTCCCCGGTTAATGACTTCACACACGAGCTGCTCCGCGAAGAAACCGTTGACGGGCGGCAGGCCTGGGTCATCAAAATGACGCCAGACCCTGATGCGCCCATCGTGTGGGGGCACGTACTGATGTGGGTTTGTCAGCAGGATTTCATTCAGCTCCGTACCGAGAACTTTGATCAGCGGGGTGAACTCGCCCAGACGCTGGTGTTCAGCGACATCCGAAAACTCGGCGGACGTACCCTCCCTGCCCGCATCACCGTGCAGCCCGCCGACCGCAATCAGAAAACGACCCTGCAATATCGAGAGCTCCGATTTGGCATCAGTGAAGGCGAAGACTTCTTCACGCAGCGCAACATGCAGCGGATGAGATAAGCTGTAAAATAATCCGGTACAACCACTTAGCCCGGACGGCTCCCCCAAAATAATTCCCGATGCGGCCGCGCGCTTTGGGCCGCCTGTATCCTTCCCCTTTCCTTCCAAATACGCCCTACCATGCTGTTTTCCCTTGCCTGGCGAAATCTTTGGCGTAACCGCAAACGCTCCCTCATCACCATTTCGGCCATCGTGTTCGCCGTATTCGCGGCCATCATGATGCAGTCGCTCAACCGCGGCTCACATGAAATCATGATTGATAACATGGTGCGCTTCCACACCGGCTACGTGCAGGTGCAGGATGTGCACTTCGATGAGGAAGCCTCCCTCGACAACGCCTTTTTCTGGGATGAAGCCCTTCAGGATGAAATCCGGCAGGCGCATCCGCGGGTCGGACTGCTCATCCCCCGAATCGAAACCTTCATGCTGGCCGGCAACGACCACAGCACCCGCGGCGCGCTCGTGCTCGGTGTTGATGCCGAGGCCGAGCAGCAGTTCAACGGCCTCAAAGACCTGCTTGCCGAAGGCCGATTTTTTGAGCCTGATGAGCGCAAAGCCGTGATCAGCGAAGGGCTGGCCAACCGGCTGCAGCTCGCCGCTGGTGACACCCTCCTCCTGATTGGTCAGGGCCGCTACGGGATGTCGGCCAACGCCCTGTACGAAATCAGCGGCATTTTGCGGCATCCGCTGCGCGACCTCAACAACCAAACCGTGTATCTGCCACTGTCCGAAGCGCAATTCCTGCTCTCCGCGGATGATCACATCACCGCGCTGCTGCTCGACATTGATGCCGACCGGCACAAGCAGTCCGTGGCAAACGCACTGAATGAACGGTTTCGGGATGATGAGCTCATCGCCTACACCTGGCCCGAGATGATTCCGGAGCTGCTGCAATTGCTGGAGTTTGACCTTGCCGGGGCCTACTTCCTCGGGGCCGTGCTCTACCTTGTGATTGGCTTCGGTTTCTTCGGCACCATCCTCACCATGACCATGGAGCGCATGCGGGAATTCGGGATGCTGGTTTCGGTCGGTATGCGGCGCGGGCGCCTCGCGGTGGTCGTGTTTCTCGAGACCCTGCTGCTGAGCATCATCGGCGTACTGGCGGGCATGGGCGTTTCCTGGCTCCTGCTGCTCTACCTGCACTTCAACCCGATTCAGCTCACCGGCGACCTCGCCGAAATGGTGGTTGAAATGGGCTGGGAAGCCGTGCTCCCGGTGTCCTTTGCTGCCGATCAGTTCTACATGCAGGGCGTGATTGTATTTGGGATTGCCATGGTCGTATTCCTCTTCCCCCTGCTCAAAATTTTCCGCCTGAATGTGCTGGAAGCGTCCCGAACCTAACCGGAGTATCTCATCATGAAAACGATTTTCACCATCGCGTGGCGCAACATCTGGCGGCATCCCGGGCGCAGCGGCGTGCTCATTGCCGCAATCACCGCCGGCTTATGGGCGGGCGTTGTGACCGTCGGCACCATGAACGGCCTGCTGCTGCAGCGGGTCAATTACCTGATTGAAAGCGAAATCACGCATCTTCAGATGCATCACCCGGAATTTCTGACGGAACGGCGTCCCGCGGATTCCCTGAGCAACACGGCTGCGTTGTTCCGTTTCCTCGACAGTGATGCGCGGGTATCCGGCTGGGCCCCGCGTGTTCTTTCCGACGCCATGCTGCAGAGTCCGGTGAAGACCTCCGGCGTGCGCATCCGCGGACTCGATCCCGAACGGGAAATGCGCACAACGACCTTCCTCGAGCGGCTCACCGACGGTGATTACCTCAGCATAGAAGGGGTCCGCAACCCGCTGCTCATGGGCGAAGCCCTGATGGAACAGCACCGGATGCGCCTCGGCGACCGCATCGTGCTTACTTTCGAAACAACCGGAGGCGAACTGACCTCGGCGGCCTTCAACATTGTCGGGCAGTTTCGCTCGGCCTCTACCGAGTACGACGAAAGCACCGTGCTGGTCCACGCCGATGACCTGTCACAGCACCTTTCCCCGGTGCCGGTGTACCACGAAGTTGGCATCCTCCTCCATGATATTGACGACGCGCCCGCGGTAGCCTCAGCCCTGAACGAAGGCTTCCCCGAAATCCGCGCCCAAACCTGGACGCAAGTCTCGCCGGAGCTGAGCACGCTCGTGGCCTTCAGCGGCTTCATGCTGTATGTGGTGACTATCATCATCATGACAGCGCTGGCCTTCGGGATTCTGAATACCATGCTGATGGCCCTGTTCGAGCGTCTGCGCGAAATTGCCATGCTGCTTTCCATCGGCATGAGCCGTGCCCGCATTTTCGTGATGATTTTACTGGAAGCGGTGCTGCTCACCCTCACCGGTGCAGCGGCAGGCTTTGCCCTTGCGGGACTCAGCCTCTGGCACTTCAGCGGCAGCGGCATCAACTTCGAAATGTTTGCCGAAGGCACCGCAGAACTCGGCTGGGATCACCTCGTCTTCCCGGTTATTACTACCGGGGAGTTCATCAGCATAGGGCTCATTGTGGTCTTTGTGACGCTCGCTGCGTCTCTCTACCCGGCATTCAAGGCTATCAAAATTCAGCCTATACAATAGGTCAGTATGTCAGTATGTCAGTATGTCGCCTTTTTTTTCTCTAAAAGTAATTTTTTTATTGAAAGGATTTATGCAGGCGTTACTCTGATATGCAACTTACTATTCTCAAATTAAATTTGATTAATCATGAATCATGGGTTGAACAACAATATTTATAACAAGGCCTATAAATTTGCTGTGCAGATTGTTTTCCTGTACAAGAAACTTATTGGCATGCACAAAGAGTATGCGAAGGGGCGTCAAATTTTACGTTCGGGAACAAGCATTGGCGCCAATATCGCAGAAGCCAATGGAGCCATTTCTAAGGCTGTTTTTAACGCAAAAATGTACATCTCTTACAAAGAATCTTTGGAAGTTAAATTCTGGCTGAACCTCCTGCTCGACACCGGATATTTACAAAAGGAGCAATTCGAAAAGCTATTTCAGGACGCGGACGAATTAAGCAAAATACTATACACAATCGTCCGAAGAGCCGAACAAAAACCTTAGATCGAATTTGATTTGGCTATTCCATAAAAATGGAACTATAACTTCATATATACACAGATATTAAGTTGAAAATTGACACACTGACATACTGAAATACTGACATACTGAAAAAATGATTATTCTAAAAACCACCAATCTCTCCAAAGTTTACAACCCTGATACGGTACCCGTTCATGCTCTAAAGGATGTTTCCATCTCTTTTGAAAAAGGGGAATTCACTTCAATCGTCGGACCTTCAGGTTCAGGGAAAACGACGCTGCTGAACATGCTGGGCGGACTCGACAACCCGACCTCCGGCACGGTCGAAGTGGACGGGCAGGTCATAACCGGCATGAAGGATGGCGCCCTGATTGATTTCCGGCTGCACAACATTGGGTTTGTTTTTCAGCACTATAATCTGATTCCGGTCTTTACGGCGCTTGAAAATGTGAGCTTCATCATGCTGCTGCAAAACCGGAAGAAGGACGAAATGGAAGCCCGTGCCAGGAATCTGCTCGAAGCGGTCGGACTGGGTGAGCGGCTTGATGCGCGTCCCAAACAGCTCAGCGGGGGTCAACAGCAGCGCGTTGCCGTAGCGCGGGCGCTGGCGTCAGAACCAAAATTCATTCTCGCCGACGAGCCGACCGCCAACCTCGACTCCGCCTCTGCCATGAACCTGCTCGACATCATGGAAAAGATGAACCGCGAGCAGAACATCACCTTCATCTTCTCCACGCACGATCAGCGCGTCATCGACCGTGCCCGCAGGGTTGTGACCATGGTTGATGGTGCCATCTCAAAAGATGAGCGGATGAAAGAGGCGGTTTGATGGTGTGGTTTGGTGTTACGAAGAATTTCATATAATTTTATACGACAAGCTTCGTAACGAAGAATTTCGTAAGTAATCCTTTCCGTCATGCGCTTCCCAAAAAATCCCTTCAAATTCGGCACCGTCGTGCAGGGTGATTTCTTCACCAACCGAACCGCTGAGATTCAGGAGTTCAGCAGCATCCTGAACAGCGAGAACCATCTTATTCTCATAGGTCCCCGACGGTTTGGCAAAACGAGCCTCATCCGAACCATCACCGCGCAAAGCGGTCGTCCGGTTGTCTATCTCGACGCGCTCATGCTTACCTCCGCGGAAGACTTCTCAGTGCAGTTTCTTAACAAGCTGTTCCGGCTTTACCCCTTTGAGCGCATCAAAAACATGGTGAAACAGTTCCGGCTTACACCCACACTCAGCATGAATCCGTTGAGTGGCGAAGTTGAGGTTAGCTTTTCCGGTTCCAAAAGTGAGGCCACTGAAAACTATGTTTTAGAAGATGCGCTTAACCTTGCGGAGAAACTCAGCCGCCCCGACCGCAAGCTCATTGTTGTAATTGATGAATTTCAGGAAGTGATGAACTTCGGATCCGGCTTCGATCGTCAGTTGCGCTCGGTGATTCAGCATCACCAAAATATAAACTATGTGCTCACGGGAAGTCAGGAATCGCTGATGCGCAGCCTTTTTGAGCAGAAGAAAGCGCCGTTCTATCATTTTGGGATGCTGCGCTATCTTGGCAAAATCCCGCATGATGAATTTCTTGAATACCTCAGCTCGCGCTTCAGCACCCTGCAAACGGAGGCGCAAGTATTAGCTGAGGCCATTTTGCAGATTACGGGCGCGCACCCTTACTACACGCAACAGCTTGCGTGGCAATGTTGGGAAGTGCTTCGCCTCCGACGGGAAGAAGGTCTTGCGACTCTCCCGGACGAAGTCGCCACCGAAGCGGCTGAGAAACTAACCATCGTCCATGATCTGGACTTCGACCGGCTCTGGAACGGCATGGGCACAACCGACCGCAAACTGTTAACACGGCTCTCAGAGGGTCCCATCGAAGCCCTCAATAGCATGCTGCTGACGCAAACCGGCCTTTCGGCCGTGAGCACCGCACACAGCGCGCTCAAACGGCTATCAGAGTCGGGCATCGTCATCAAATCCAACTCGGGCTATTTCATTGATGATCCATTTTTCTCCCGCTGGATTCAGCGGAAGCGGCGCGCCTGATCTACCGTGCGTGCCGCTAAGACCGATACCTTATGTGCTTATGAACCCTTCGCCAAAATACTACATTACGGGACTGATTGGCTTGTCCCTGCTTTTTGGGCTTTTCTTATGGCCGGCTAAATCCCACGCCCAGGAACTCCACTTCGGCGGCTATCTCCAAGCGATGCCGCTGCGCCTGGCGACGACCCTGCCGGAACCGCTCGGCGACCAAACGTATTACGAATACCGCCTCCAAAGCCGACTCAATTTTCGGGCGGACTTTGGCTCAAATTTCAGCCTGTTTGCGGAAGGACGGGCCCGCCTGTTTGCCGGTGATCTCGTGCGCGACTTCCCGGTCTATGCTGATTTTATTGATAAGGATGATGGCCTCGTAAACCTCTCCTGGATGCCGGTGCGCTCGGGCGATGTGCTGCTGCACCTGATTCCGGACCGCCTGTATGCCGACTGGAGCACGGGCGACTGGAACATCCGCGCGGGCAGGCAGCGCATCAACTGGGGAATCAATATGATCAGCAATCCGAATGATGTGTTCAACATCTACTCGGTGTATGAGTTCGATTACCCCGAGCGGCCCGGTACCGATGCCGTGCGGGTGCGGTACTTTATTGACTGGGCCTCGCGGCTGGAGTTTGCGGTCGCACCATCCCACGATGGCTACCGGGAGAGCGTTGCAGCAGCCCTGTATGGGTTCGACTTCCGGGGCTACGACCTGCAGCTGATCGCGGGCTGGTACCGTAACCGCGTCGCCCTGGGCGGAGGCTGGGCCGGCAGCGCAGGCGGCACCGGACTCAAAGGTGAGCTGATGTTTTTCCGGGATGCGGAAAGCCCCTTGGAAGGTAGACGCGGTAACAGCTTTGTAGCAGCGGTTTCCGCAGATCACATGTTCAGCAACGGGCTGTTTGTCATCGGGGAGCTGCTCTACAACAGCAGCGGCGGACTCGAGAACTTTGGCTTGCTGACTCAGCCGCTTTCCGCGGATAACCCTTCCGTTTCAGCCTGGCAGCTTAGCACCGTACTGCAACAAAGCCTGAATCCGCTTACGGACGCGAGCATCACCCTCATCACCTACCCCGATGAGCGGGGTGCTTTCATCTCGCCTTCAGTTACGCGCAGCCTCACCCAAAATACCGACGCCAAACTGCTCGCCCAATTTTTCCTTGGCGCCTCTGATTCACCCCTTGCAGATGCCGGCAGCGTGGTGCTGGTTTCGGTGAAGTGGAATTTTTAGCCTTTTGGGTTTCCGTAAGCCGATCTGCCCAAGTGAGATGATGGAACGCGGATTGCTGTCATGGCATTTTTTATTCGCACGGAGCGCCAACACCAAAAAGCAAGGGACATGCCGTAGGTTTGGGAGCGTTCGGCTTGGCACGAAAGACCGTGATGCGCACGGGGTTTCCCCAAAAAAAAACGGCGACAAAAAAAGGCACAGCGGCAGGGTTCAGGGTGGAATGGTGGTCTTGCTGTCCTTGAACCGTACGCCATGTACCACGCCCGGTTCTCACCTTCACTCCCTGCGCAGGGCCTCAATCGGATCGAGGCGGGAAGCTTTCCAGGCGGGATAAAATCCGAAGAACACACCTACGGCTGCCGACACGCTTACTGCAATCAGCATGGCATCGGTGGAGAAAATGGCGGGCCAGCCGGCATAAGCAGCAATAACTTCGGTAGCAGCAAGCCCCAGCAATATGCCGCCAATTCCGCCGAGCAGGCACAATACCACGCTTTCAATCAAAAACTGAAGCAGCACGTCGGGTCCGCGGGCGCCGACGGCAAGCCGCAATCCGATTTCGCGGGTGCGCTCGGTTACGCTCACGAGCATCACGTTCATAATACCAATGCCGCCCACAAAGAGGGAAACACCTGCTATGGAGGCCAGCAGCCACGTCATAATCCGGGAAGTTTCGGTTGCGGCAGCAGCCACTTCTTCCTGTGTCTGCACGGTAAAATCATCTTCCTGATAGGGCGCCAAACCGTGCCGTTCGCGAAGCAGATCCGTTATTTTGAGCTGTGCAATTTCCATCGATTGTTCATCAAAAACCTGCACATTGATGACCATAGCGTGGGTGCGGCCTGAAATCCGCTGAAAGGCTGTGGTGTAGGGAACAAGCACAATATCATCCTGAACGGAACCCATCAGCGACATACCCTTTGGCGCGAGTACCCCGATTATTTCAAGCGGGAGCCCGCGTACGCGGATGGTTTCACCAATGGGATCGGCTCCTTCGAAGAGTTCCTGTACAATGGTTTGGCCCACCACTGCAACGAGGGACGCATTTTCCACGTCGGCTTCATCATACATGCGTCCGCTTTCCACGGGCCACTGCCTGATTTGCAGGTAATCATGACTTTGGCCGTAAATGCGGGTAAACCAGTTGCGGTTGCCGTACACCACAACCCGCTGCGAACGCACTTCCGGACTTGCCGCAATGACTTCAGGGATTTCATCACGAAGGGCATGGGCGTCGGCTACGGTTAGAGTGTTGGCACTTCCCCCGCCAATACTTACCCCGCCAAGCTGCCGCGAGCCCGGAAATACAAGCACCACGTTCTGCCCCAGCCGGTCCACTTGCTCACGTACTTCTTTGCCGGCTCCCTGCCCCAAACCTACCATTGTAATGACCGCCGCTACCCCAATAATGATACCAAGGGCGGTCAGCAGGGTTCGCATACGGTTTCGCCGGAGCGCTTTAAGCGCCACATAAGGAACGGCTGTCCATTTCATGTCACACCATCCTGTTCAATGAGTTCTGTTTCATCTTTCCAGTTCGCCAGTACCTGCACGGCATCACGGGGCGCATTGGGTTTGTCAGAGCGAATGAGACCATCCCGAAGAATAATGATACGGCGAGAAAACCGGGCGATATCCGGTTCATGAGAAACCATCAGAATGGTAAGCCCCTGTTTGTTGAGGCGCTGAAAAATCTCCATAATTTCAAGACTCGTGCGGCTGTCGAGGTTTCCGGTTGGCTCATCAGCCAGCAACACAGCGGGGCGGGTAACAAGCGCCCGCGCAATCGCAACCCGCTGTTGCTGTCCCCCGGAAAGCTCGTTAGGCGTATGATCAGCCCGGTCTGCCAGACCCACAATTTCGAGGGCTTCCTTCGCCCGTTTGTGCATTTCCTTCCAGCTCAGCTTTGCGCGGCTGTAGAGCAGCGGAAGCTCCACGTTTTCCAGAGCCGATGTGCGCGGCAGCAGGTGAAAGTTTTGGAAAACAAATCCTATCGTTTCATTGCGTACCTGCGAGAGCCGCGTTTTATCAAAACCGGATACGTCATCCCCTTTCAGGAAATACTGCCCGGAGCCGGGCTTATCCAGGCAGCCCAGAATGTTCATCAGGGTTGATTTACCGGAGCCGCTCGAGCCCATAATGGTCGTGAAGGCACCGGCTTCAACCTGCAAACTAATGCCCCGCAGCGCATCTACCGCAAGCGAACCTGTGCGGTAGGTTTTGGTTATTTTCCTGAGATCAATCATGGGCAAATGTTCGGATTCCCCGTCCTGAGATTTTTATGGCCGTTTCTGACTTAGCTACTCATGGTTTCTATAAGATTTTTGTGATACGTATCCACCAATTTTTCAAATTCAGAAGCCACAATCGGACTCACGACTGCCTTCAGAAAAAACGGCAGGTCAATTTCGAGGCTTCCTTTGGTGTGAAATTTCACTTTGGTGCCGCCGCTGTCCGATTCTTCCAGCTTCCATGAGCCTGAAACCACGCCGTTGCCGACGCCTTTCACGGGCTCCCATTTCACGGTTTTCATGCCGGGGTAGGCGAGGTACTTGCAGGCGTAAATGGTTTGGATGTTGTAGGCCTGCACGCCGATTTTTTCCATTTCCCAGCGGTAGGTGTTCTCGCCCAGATCAACCAGCTTGTCCACTTTCGGGAAGTGCGCGACCGATTTGGGGACGTCCGACAACAGTTCAAAAACCTGCTCAGGCGACCATGCAACTTCAAATGTTTTGTTCAGCTCTACAAATGTGGTAAACGACATAGGTTTTGTTCCTTCAATTTATGTGAGATTTTTTCGGGGGATGGGTTTCCGGACCTGACCCGGGTTCCGGTCCTTTTTTAAATTGGTTTTGTTTTTTTAGGGGGATGGGGAAGTTTCGGGACCGACAAAAAGTTCATGCATCGCATCGAGCTCTTCCTGAAAGGCATCCACAATGGCGGCAGGGTCGGGGATGATTTGTGCATCGGTCGCGACCCCGATCCGGACTTTGTTGTTGTAGCTGATCACGCTGATGCCCAGGCCAACGCGTCCGGCCTGCGGCACCCAAAACAGGATGTTATCAACTTCGCAGCCGGCAAGGTAGAGCGGCACCGAGGGGCCCGGTACATTGGTGAGCACAAGCGAGGTTTTGGTTCCGATGACATCCACCACCAGGCTTTCGATTTCTTTCGGCGCCGCGCCCATGGTGTTGAGCACCAAAAAAGAGACAAAGGCCTCGGGCGTATTTTTGAGCTCGTCCATGCGGCGTTTTTGCTCGGTAAGACGTTCGCGCAGGTCTTCCATGCCCACGGGCAGGCTTAGAAACACAAGGCCGAATTTGTTGCCCATTGCAAAGGGGTCGGTCGATTGACGGATATCCACCGGAATGGCCGCACGGATGTTCATATCGGTCGTTTCTTCTCCCCTCGCTTTGAGGTAGCGCCCCAGCGCACCGGCAGCAGCCGTGACGACCACATCGTTGACCGTTGCCCCGGCTCCCCGCCGGATTTCCTTCACCCGCTCCAGCGGAATTTCCCACGACCAGGAGGCCAGCTTCTGATTCTGCAGCTTTTGCTTGAGCATTGTTTTCGGGTCGGGCCAGCGCAGCACCAGCCGCCCCAGACTGAAGCCGCCTTCGATCGTCATTTTCGCCCAGTCGAACACCTGTGATGGGCGCTTCAGAAGCCGGTAGCTCAGCTTCACCATGGTTTCCGCCGACACCCATGCGTTCAGCAGCACATCCACGACCGGATCCAGAAAGGTAGGACGCTCGGTGCTTTCGGCTTCTTTTTCGGGCTTGAGGAGCTTCTTATCGGTCGTCATCATCGAAAGCAGCACCCGAACCAGGGCATTGCCGTCCGCTATACAGTGGTGCAGCCGGATGATGAATCCCGTGCCTTCCCGCACATCATCAATCATAGTGATGTGCCAGAGCGGTTTGTCGTAATCCAGGGGCGTGCTCATCAGCGTGCCGGCCAGCGCCTGCAGCTCATCCCGCGGATTTTCGTTGGCGATGGAGGTCCGGGTAACATGGTCTGCCGGGTCGAAAAAGGGCACATCTTCCCAGTAGGTATCTTCAAAAATAATTCCACGGAGGATTACACGCTGCCGGAAGCGGTCAAATTTCATGAGACGCTCTTTGAGCAGCTCCAGCAAATCATCATACAAAACCTTCTCTTTGGTTGTAAGCAAGGCCGTAACCATCATCAGGTTGCTTGGCTCTTCCATCCGCAGCCATGCGCGGTCCACATTGCTCATCAGCTCCCGTCGGGCCATATCAAATTGTAAGTCTAAGGTGTTGGGATGTAAGGAGGGGGTATCTGATCCCCGAGCTGCATAATCCGCAAAATAATGCCATTGTGCGAACCTAATTTTATTTTATTTGAAGCGTGTTTCCTTAGAAGGTCGCTTGCTGACCGCTAAAGAGGCTGCGCCGCTCGTTGTCAGCGTCTGAACGCAGGGAAAGCCCAACAGCCAGCACATCCCCCGGCCGTAAGCCGCTTATAATTTCTGTATTCACGCCATCGCTGAGGCCTGTTTCAACCGCAACCACTTCAAGCTGCCCGTCGCGCAGCACGTAAGCCCGCGGCTGCCCTTCATCGAAATGCGCGGGTGTCGGCGGACGAATACCATCCGGCAGCCGGGCGCGAAGGGCGGTATTGCGCACCCGAACGACGTCATGCTGTTCAGCAGTAATCACAGAGACTTCCGTTGTCATGCCCGGTTTCAGCAGCAGATCTTCATTGCTGACTTCGATCAGGGTTTGGTAATGAACCACATTGTCTTCGATAACAGGCGCGTTGCGCACCTGAATCACTTCACCCGAAAAGGTGCGCTCCCGATAGGCGTCAACGCGGAAATTAACCCGCTGTCCTTCCCGAACCTGCCCTATATCGGCTTCTGAAACATTGGCGTAGATGTGCATTACCCGCAGATCGGAAGCCAGCTGAAACAGTTCGGGGGCATTCAGGCTTGCGGCTACGGTCTGCCCGACATCCACATTGCGGGAAATCACGATTCCGTCAGCAGGGGCGGTTATGGTACAGCGGTCAAGTTCACGTTGTGCGCGTTCGAGGGCATGGCGTCTTACCCGCACCTGTGCTTCGGCCTGTCTCAGGGTAGCCGAAGCCTGATCCACATCTGACGGGGAAACAAACTGCCGCTCCCGCAGCTCCTGAACCCGCTGCCACTGCATACGGGCGAGCTCCAGCCCCGCTTCAGCACTGGCAAGCTCTGCCCTTGCCGAGCTTAATTCCGCTTCAAAAGTCGAGGGGTCAATTCTGGCGAGTACCTGCCCTTTTTGGACAACCGTGTTGAAATCGACGGTGATTTCTTCAATAATACCCGAAACCTGACTGCCCACAGTTACGCGCTGTACGGGATGTATGGCCCCAAAGGCCACAACGCGCCTGGAAACATCCCCGGTTTCGACTTCAACGGTTGCCAAGGGCGGCAGCGTCCCGCTCCCTTCAGCGCCCGGCTGCCAGATGAACCAGGCTACCGCAGCAAGTACAACGGGGATCAAAATGTAAGCTGTTCGTTTCATGGTAAATGGCTGATATTTGTACTTTTCCTTTTTGAGTCAAGTAATGGATTTTAGCACTAAAGTTCTGTTAATTAGTCTTAGCTATGCCAGATCAATTGTAAAACCGCCCCAATCAACACCCGTGCCGGATACAGCAACAGACGTGCTTTCCCGAATCTAACAAACAATCCATCATCCATGAAGTTCGACACACCCGCCTGCCATATCCTTCTTATTGAGTCTGATATGGCAATCCGTATGCTTATTGAAGATTTCATTGATGAGTTTTTTCTGAACTACACCTTTCATACCGTTTCCGGCTTTGAAGAGGCTACGACTTTTCTTGAAAACACAACACAGCCGGATGTCATCATTTGTAACAGCAGTCTTTCCGGTGAAAACTCGACACAACTGATCCGGCAATTACTGGCTATATGCCCCGATATTCCGCTGATCATGCTGAGCAGCTATACCAACCGGCAGGAAGTCGTTGAATGGGTCAAAATGGGTGTGTCTGATTACCTTTTGATCGACGACCTGAGCCCAAGCCTGCTCCACAAGTCGGTCATGTTTAGCATTGAACGCAGGCATAGCATTCAGGCACTGAAACAATCCGAGCGCCGCTATCGCGATCTTTTTGAGTACAGCCCTTTGCCCATGTGGGTTATCGACCTGGAAACAAGCTGCATTTTAGATGTAAATGAGGCCGCAGTTAATACATACGGCTACAGTCGCGAAGATTTTCAACAACTCGATATCCGTGATATTTATCCCGGCATAACATCCGCTGAGCTTCGATCATGGCTAAAAAATGAAACAAGTCAGGCAGTGAAGGATCACGGTGTTTTTGAACATTACAGCCGGGAAGGAAATGTATTACAAATGGAAATAAAGAGCCGGGTGATGGAGTATGAGGGAAGACGGGCACGGCTGATCATTGCACATGATGTAACTAAACTGAAGTCCTATATTGAGGCGATTGAAGACCAAAATGAGCGTTTTCGCGAAATCGGCTGGCTTCAGTCCCACATTGTCCGTGCGCCCCTTGCCCGTATGCTGGGTTTGATTAACTATTATAATGATAATATGGCTGCGCAGTCATCCCAAAAGAAAGAGGCGACAAAACCGGCTGCCGGTTTGAATTCGGAACCGGATCAGGGATTTGATTCAGAAATGAGCACGGAAGAAATTTTGCAGTATATTGCCGCAGCCGCCGCTGAACTGGATCAGAACGTCCGCGATGTGGTTTCAAAGACAACCCGAACTGAACCTGACTCACCTGAATGAAAAAGTTTACCATCACTTTTTTTCTGTCTGCGCTGATTCTCGCAGTTATCGGCTGGGCCGACCTTTCCGGCCTGGGACTGGCATTTACAGAAGGCACTGATCCCGGAGAGGACGCCGGATTTGGCGGATTCGGTACCTGGGTGAGTTTGCTGCCCCCGCTTGTAGCCATCGCGCTGGCGCTCATCACCCGCGAGGTCGTGCTGTCGCTTTTTGCCGGGGTCTGGATTGGGGCGTTGTTTATCGCAGGCTTCAATCCCTTCACAGGTACCGCTGATTCGTTTGGGTTCCTGATCAGCGCAATGTCTGATGAGTATCACGTCGCCATCATTATGTTCAGCCTGATGCTGGGCGGGATGGTAGGCCTGATGAGCCGGGGCGGCGGAACCAAGGGCGTGGTTACCGTGCTGGCAAAGCTGGCCAAAAACCGCACACAGGGACAGTTCATCACCTGGATTTCGGCTTTATTTCTGTTTTTTGACGACTATGCCAACAGTCTCATCCGCGGGAGCGCGATGCGCCCGATGACCGACCGGCTGAATATCTCCCGGGAAAAGCTGGCCTATATCGTGGATTCTACGGCAGCCCCATTGGCAGTAAGCGCGGTCATTACAACCTGGATTGGCTTCGAAATCACGCAGATTTCAAACTCTCTTTCCACGCTGGCCGCACAAACCGAAGATGCGGCACTTGCTGCACAACTGCAGGCCGGCGCAGATAATGCCTTCATGATTTTTCTGCACTCTGTGCCTTATCTGTTTTATCCGCTGCTCGCACTCGGATTTGTACTGATGATCATACTGATGAAGCGCGATTTCGGACCGATGCTCGATGCTGAGCGCCGGGCGTATTCAGGCGGCGGGGTTCTTCGGCCCGGTGCCGTTCCGGCTTCTGATGTAAACCTGGAAAGCCTGCAACCGCTCGACGGCAAGCCGCTGCGCTGGTACAATGCTGCAATTCCGGTACTTACCGTCGTGATCGTTGCCATTTACGGACTTTACAGCACCGGGGCGAGCGGACTCGAAGCGGGCGAGCGAAGCCTGACCAACATCATCGGTGGAGCCGATCCCTTTGCAGCACTGGTCTGGGCTTCCTTTGCAGGATGCTTTGTCGCCATGGTGCTTGTTGTAACACAGCGCATTCTCAGCGTTGGTGAAGCCCTTGAGTCCTTTGTAGGCGGAATGCAATCCATGATGATGGCCATCATTATCCTTGTATTGGCATGGGGACTCGGCGAAGTAACGCAGGCAGTTGGTACCGGTTCCTACCTGGCAAGCCTGCTTCAGGATACGCTTCCGCTGGTGCTGCTGCCTGGTTTGGTATTCTTTATTGCGGCGGTCACTGCTTTTTCAACGGGGACTTCCTGGGGTACGATGGCGATTCTGTTCCCGGTTGTGATCCCGCTCGCAGTCGTAATGGGAGCCGGTGTGGGCTTTGCGGGTGGTGAAAATTACGGGATTTTGCTGGGCGCGATCAGCTCAGTTATGGCCGGCGCCGTATTTGGCGATCACTGTTCTCCGATTTCGGACACAACGGTAATCAGTTCCATGTCATCTGCCTGCGACCTGATTGATCACGTACGCACGCAGCTGCCCTATGCGCTGGTTGTAGCCGTTGTAGCACTCCTTGTTGGCGAAATCCCCGCCGCTTTTGGCGTCTCCCCGGTTTACGGCCTGATTGTTGGCTTCGTACTGCTTTATATTATTCTGAGAGTTTTTGGGAAGAACCCGGAGGAAGTTAAAGCGTTAGCGGCTTGAGTAAAGCAACTTTCCCATTTGATCAGGAAGCACAGCAATAAATATGATGTTGTTGGATCAGGAACTGATTACCGAACTTCAAGAATCAGAGCTGCACTTTCGCGTAAATCCCAAAATATTGGCTTTTTTCTGATCCGCTCTTCCCCTTAATAAAAAAACGCCCGGCACATTGCTGCACCGGGCGTTTTTTATGGTTAAATGTTTTCTTCTGATTTAATCAGTAATCTCATCAAGCCATTCGGAAGCGTCTTCCTGCCATTGGGCAAATTGTGAACTTACATCGCTGTAAGTATCAGTTGCCGCATCGCTTACTGTACCCCAGGTATCGGATGTTGCATTGCGGGCGTCGGCAAGGGCGCGGTCAACAGCATCGCGCTGACCTGTCAGCTCTTCGTAGGCTTCTTCAAAATTTTCGCGGGAAGCTTCATCGCCTGCGCGCTCCATCCGTGTTTGAATTTCAGAAAGCTGATCATCAATATCATCACGCAGGTCTTCAAGCTGTGAAGTCAGCTCTTCGCGTTCCTGCTCGAGGGCATAATCATTGGAGCTTTCTTCTCCGGCACAAGCAGTAAAAATGAGGCTGACTGCTATCAGCAACACAGCCGGTGTTATAATCTTTGGAAATAGGCTATTCATATTTTCTCCTTTATTCTGTTCACTTAATTGATTTAAAAAGGTATTTGCTCGATTAGTTTAATCGAGCCAGCTTTTAATTTTTGCTACAATTTCTTCTTTTGTTTTCCCCGCTTTTTCCTGAATTTTTCCAATCAGTTCATCTTCTCTGCCTTCCATATAGGTAAGGTCATCATCGGTAAGTTCACCATACTCTTGTTTCAGTTTACCTTTAATCTGATTCCAGTTTCCTTCTGAAATATTCATACGTATTCTTTTTTGGTTTGAATTAACAACAGTATAAATGAGTTGCCGGACCGAATCGTTTGGATATATACATTAAGTCTTATTATCACTTCGGCTTAATTATATTCATACTTTTTCAATTGCCGCGTTTAGCTAAGTAAGTGTAATCAGGGTACAGGGAAGTTGTTAAATTCATCGGCTGCAACAGCTTGCAGATTCTGAAAACGAGGCATAAAGAAAGCGGCCCATTCCGCGGAGAAGCTTTCCATATTGTCGTTCAGGGTTCTGAGGCGCGCATCACCGTTGCCGGAGAGGTTTACCAAAAAACTGTTTTTCAGCATGGCCGGTGAAAGCAGGCTGAGCCTGCTACCAAGCGCTTCCTGCGCACTTCGCTGTGTATCGAAAGTCTCTTTCAGCACTTCTTCCTTTTTGGCGATGGTCTTTGTCAGAATGAGACGATTATTCCAGAACTCAAAATATCCCGGCAGATCAGCTTCATCTACTTCTAAAGGATGCTCCGCAAAAAAGGCCTGAACCAGCTGCTCCCGATCAGCTTCGACCTCTTGCTGAATGGCGCGCTGTCCGTTGATCCATACCACGCGTGACGGCACCGGATGGACGCTTTCGGCTATCAGGTTGAATACAGCGGGCATCACCACTAAAAACAAAATCCATAAACCTGTAAGGGACATCGCATTGAAGACCGAGCTTTTCTGCGCAAGGTTCACCAGTGCGGACAGCAAGAACCAGAAGCCGATGTAGAGCAGCATAGCCAGCAGGAGTACGGCCACATCAGCGCTCCATCTAACCCCAAACAAAAACAAAAAGAGCAAAGTGGCGGCCAGCGTAGCACCGGCAATGAGCACAAACCGGAATACAACTTTGCCGGTCAGTATTTGTTGAAAGCTCACCGGCATGGCGTGCAACAGCTTCATGGTGCCGAGTTCCTGTTCGCGGGAAAGCATGTTGTAGCTGAGCGCAATGATGATAAGCGGGATGAGCCAGGTCATCACAAAAGCAAAATCAAATCTTCCGAGGTACTGATGAAACGGGTTTTCAAGCGCATTGTCCCGCAGCGGGCGGCTCATCACCAGGGTGACCCGACCGTAATACGGCAAAATATCGGAGGCCCCGGCGGCAATGAGCGCGAGGGGTTCGGGTTCGAGGTACACGTAGCGTCCCGCCCCCCGGAAGGCAGAGAGTACCAGCGGGTTCGACGGATCCTGAAACCAGGGACCGCTGAATTCTGCGCCGGCTTCGATTTCCCGGAGCTGCTCATATTTGCCTGCGTAAAACTGCCGGTCTTCTTCCTGCAGCCCGGCAATCCGGTCCCGCTGCGCTTCCACTCTTTCGTGACCCAGATACAGGCTGAACCCGATTACGGCAACAAGCAGAAGCAGCATGGTCCAAACTACTTTGTCAGCGGCATACATTTTCGCTTCAAAGCGAATGATGTGGCGAAGCAATCGCATATTCATGGCAGATTCAAACCTCCGTTGTTCTTGAGGCGGTGAGAAGCAGACCAAAACTCAGGCCGCTCCAAAGCAGCAGCAACAGGCCATGCGTGAGGTACTTCGTGATCCACTCCACAGCCCGGGGCGGCTCATATTCGAAGGTGATGTTTTGACTGAACAACTCAACCCCCGCGGTATAGCCTTGTGCCCGGTCGCCTACCGCATAAATCATGAGGTCTTCGTTGAGTTCGCGCATGAGTTCAATCCGGAAAGCTTCTGCCTGATCGCGAAAATGGTTGAATGCGGCCATATCGGTACCGGCCATGCCCATGGAGAAAAGCCGCACCAGCGCAGCCGGTGATACAATGGCACTGAGTTTAAACAGATTCAGCTGCTGCTCATGGATGAGCGAAATGCGGGCCATGTGGTAGTCAAACACTTCTTTCTCGAATTCTTCAGATACCTGAAGCATGAGCCCGCCAAGGTTAAAGGGAAGGTCTGCGGGGTTCGTGACACCATGTGCCGCCAGCACAGAGTCCTCAAAAGCGCGGGTGTGCTCACTGAGCGGATTATGGCCGTCAATACCTTCGCTGAGCTGACGCTGCACCGCCTGCTGAAAGCTGACCGTGTCCGGCACCGGATGAACCTGATCAGCGGCAGCTGCGATGAGTCGCGGCACAAACAGGGTGCTGAGTACCCAAAAACCCAGCAAAAGCACAAGCGCTTGCGCCTGACTCCCGGCTTTTGCCGATACCCAAACCGAGAGATGAATGAAGATGCCGAAATATAACAGCCAGCCAGCCATCATTAGGGCATAGCGCAGGAAGTAGGTTGCCTCACTTCCGGAGACGAGCAGCACGATCAGGCCTATGAGTGCGAAAAGCAGGAAAAAGCCCGAAACCAAAATCCACAGCGCCGCTGCTTTCCCGGTGAGGATATGCTTCATCCGCACACCCTGCGAAAGCAGCAGCCGGAGCATACCGTTTTCCCGTTCCGCGATAACACTGCGATACCCCAGGAAGATGATGAACAGCGGAAACAAAAAAGTAAAAATGAAAGTGGGGGTCAGTTGCCCAAAGCGGCTCAGGGAGCTGCGGTCTTCGACCGGACTATAAACTGCAAAATTTTGCCGGTGTGCCTCGAGAAAGAGGGACACGCCGGTAAATGGCTGCGTGCCCGGGTCAAAAACAGCCAGCAAAGTGACCGGCAAAAACGCATGCGTGCCGTAATGCGCCGCTGAATGCGGGTTTTTATCGCCCTGCTGTTCCCACAACGCTCTTGCCATTGTGGTAGCATCTTCGTGCTGCTGCTGTTTCTCCGTAAAATAGACCGCGCCCGACCAGGTGGAAATGAGCAGCAAAAGCAGCATAACGCCCATGAGCACTTTAGTGCCGGGTTCGCGCCAAAGCAGACGCAGCTCGTGTTTTACCAAAAGTGAAAAAGCCATCGCCTCACCCCCTGATGTGTTTGAGGTACACGGACTCAAGATCGCTGTGGGAAATTTCCGCGCTGCTCATTTCATCGGCGAGACGCCCCTTTTTCATAATCCCGATGCGCGTTCCGGTTTCCTTGGCCCTGAACAAATCATGGGTTGCCATCAGTATGGCAGCGCCCCGTGCGCTCATTGCCGAGAGCAGCTCCGCGAATTCGTTGCTTGCCGAAGGATCAAGGCCGCTCGTTGGCTCATCAAGCAGCAGCGCCCGCGTATCCCGGGCTATCGCCATGGCAATGCCGACCTTTTGCCGCATGCCTTTGGAGTAGCCCCCAACCGGGCGCAGCGCCTCATCAGCCGTAAGTCCCGCCTGAACCAACGCCTGCGTCAGCTCATCCGCTGAGGCCTTCACCCCGGCAAGTCCGCTGAAGTACTGAAGGTTTTCAAACCCGGTCAGCGTCGGGTACAGCGAGAGGTTTTCAGGGATATAGGTGATGAGCTTCCGGGCTTCGTCCGGCTTTGCGGCGGACTCGATACCGTTTACCAAAGCCGAACCACTGTCGGGGGTGATGAAACTTAAAAAGAGGTTGATGGTCGTCGTTTTGCCGGCACCGTTGGCACCGAGCAGGCAGTACACCTCTCCCGGGCCGATGGTGAGGTTGAGTTGGTCAAGGGCGGTATTGGAACCATACGTCTTCGTGAGGCCGCGGGCTTCAAGCATAGGTATATTTAAAAATGTATTGAGGGTTAGTAGCGTGATTCACCTAAAGCGCTCCTGCAAAAAGGCAAGATTCACCCGTACGGCAGAGACCGTGCCGGAATAGGCAGCATGAATGACCTGCCCGTTACTTCGGCTGCAAAGATCGCCAATCGCAAGTACGCCCGGCACCGAAGTTTCATAGGTATCATTCACCTGCACGGCGCCTCTGCCGGAAAGCTCACAGCCGAGGTCTTCTGCCAGCTTTGTATGATGACGCATGGTCCCGGGAGCATAGCAGGTTTCGAAGGCATGGGGCTGCGCCGATTCCACTGTGTGGATGAGCAGATCACCGGGTGTGCCTTTAATCCGGTAAATGGTTTCATTTTTTAACCGGATGCCGTTTCTGTGCAGCATTTCGAGGACTTCATCGGGAAAATCAACCTGCTCCCCCTGCGTAAACACCGTGATATCGTTTGTCCAGTTTGCCAGGGTCGAAGCCATAGCAACCCGCGAGGCCCCCTGACTAATCAGTGCCGTTTTCCGGTTTCGGTTTTCCCAGCCGTGGCAGTAGGGGCAGTGATAGATGCCATTGCCCCAAAGTTCTTCAAGACCCTCAATGCCGGTCAGCAGCTCGTCGTGTAAACCGGTTGCCAGCACAAGAAAGCGTGCTTCATACTGACCGCCATCCGCCGTCTGAACTGCAAAACCGTTTTCGGTTTTTGTTGCTGAAACGATTTCCCCGTTCTTCATCTGCAAAAACTCCTGATACTGCCGGAGTTGCCCGTGAACCGTCGCAGCGATTTCGCGCGGGTTTTCGCCATCCCTGGAGAACAGGTTGTTGGCTGTGGGCGACATCCGGTTGCGGGGCAGGCCGCTATCAATCATCAGCGTGCTACGCATGCAGCGCCCGAGACCCATCGCAGCAGAGAGACCCGCAAAACTGCCTCCTGCAATGATTACATCATACGTTCCTGATTCCGGAGCCTTGGCAAAACTCTCCCACACTGCGGCTGCGGGAACGTGATGCCCGGTGAAAGGCATCTGAAACATAAGCCCTGCGCCGGCGCCTAAAAGGCTGGATTTTAGAAAAGTTTTTCGGTTCATAAGGGTTAAAATGGAAAAAGAAGCTTTTTGCACAATCTAAATGCAACATGGTTTTAGCGGCAGCTAATATACCCTCGAAGCACATCTACTGCAACTAACTTGCATTTGATTTACCCTTCTTTACCAAACAATCCTTATCCTTTTGTGTTGGTTTGCTTGCGAGCCCAAATAAACTTATGCAGCTGTTTTGAAAAAGCTAAGCGGCTGCTGTACCTTTCCGCATGATCCCTCAACAGTTTACCCAAATAGCCCAAAATGTCTCGGACTACCTGGGCACTTCCGTCGGCATTTCCGAAAACCTGCTCCACAGCCTGGTTATCATCCTGGTACTGCTCCTACTGCGCTACCTGATGATCGCGTTTGTGTTCTGGAAGAGCAAAACCCCGTCGGTTCACTACAACTTCAGGCGGTACTCGGCGCAGGTCTTTTTTGTGATCGGGGTGTTTTTGATTGGAAGAGTCTGGTTTGAAGGCTTTCAGTCCATTGCTACATTTTTGGGACTGCTCTCTGTTGGTTTGGCGCTTGCCCTACGCGAGCTGCTCACCGACCTTGCCGGGTGGGTCTATATTATTGTGAGGAAGCCGTTTGAGATGGGCGATCGCATTGAAGTAGCCGGGGTGAAGGGGGATGTGATCGACAAACGGCTGTTCACTTTTTCCGTGATTGAAATCGGCAACCGCGTTGATGCGGAACAGAGCACGGGGCGCATCATCCATATCCCCAATAACAAGGTTTTTTCGGATCCGGTAGCGAATTACACAAGCGGCTTTCCTTTCATCTGGCACGAAATCCCGGTAACCATCACTTACGACTCCAACCACACCAAAGCAAAGGAATTGTTTCAACAGGTACTTGAAACGCATGCCGAGATGTATGTACACGAAGCACAGCAGGCCCTTGTGCAGGCTCAGGAGAATTTCATGCTCAAATACACCATCCTCACGCCAACTATTTTCCTGACGGTGCGTGAAAATGGCATCCTGCTCTCCGCCCGGTACTTATGCCCCGTACGCAAGACCCGCGCAACCGAACAAGCCATCAGCCTTGATCTGCTTCAGAAGTTCAGCGCCGAACCGGATATCCGCTACGCCTTCAGCAACATCCGTCTGCATCAGGGTGGCAGCGGTCAGAAGCCTTCGGAAGCCTGATCACACTTTTTCGATGGAAAAAATGTGAATTGCTACACTTTTTCGGGGGAAAAAGTGTAGCTTTCATTTATTTCTCCAACATCCTCTCATTTCTATGGAAAGAACGGCGCTTCAGGAACTCAACAGCTGGAAAATCAAATCACCCCGTAAACCGCTGATTTTACGGGGTGCGCGTCAGGTTGGGAAAACATGGCTGATGAAGAAATTCGGCGCGGATTCCTTTGAAAACACCGTATATATCAATTTTGAGCGGCAGCCGCATCTGAAGCAACTATTCGATCAAACCATGAATCCGCAGGAGATACTGACTGCACTTCAAACCGACGCCAATACCCGCATTCATCCTGATAAGACCCTAATTATATTTGATGAAATTCAGGAATGCCCCAAAGCCATAACCGCACTCAAATATTTCTATGAAGAGGCGGACAACTACCCGGTTATGGCTGCAGGCTCACTCTTGGGGGTTGCCCTGCATCAGTCAGTTTCTTTCCCGGTAGGCAAAGTTTCCTTTCTGGATCTGCACCCCATGACCTTCGAAGAGTTTTTGCTTGCCACAGGTAACGATCAAATGTGTCAGGTCCTGAAATCATTGAATTTCGGTCTGATGAGCGCACTGCATGAAAAGTTGACCCGCCTGCTGAAAACCTACTATGTTACGGGCGGCATGCCGGAAGCTGTGCTGCACTATGCGACAACCGAGCGGCTTGATGAGGTCCGTGAAATTCAGATCACCCTGCTGCAAACCTATGAACAGGATTTTTCCAAACATGCACCGGCTGCTATAGTGCCACGCATAAGGATGGTGTGGAATTCTGTTTTGGGTCAGCTGGCGCAGGAAAAACGTAAGTTTGTTTACGCACATATCAAAGAAGGTGCAAGGGCCAAGGATTTCGAGATGGCGCTGGCCTGGCTTGTTGATTGTGGGCAGGTTCACAAAATTCACGCCGTAAGCAAACCGCATCTGCCACTAAAAGCTTACGAAGATCTGGCGGCCTTTAAGTTGTTTCTTCATGATGTAGGGCTGCTTGGTGCAATAGGCAAGCTTCCGCCGCGCACCCTGCTGCAGGGCAACACCATTTTCACCGAGTTCAAAGGCGCACTGACGGAACAGTTTGTCTGTCAGGAATTAACTGCTTTATCCAATCTTCCGCTCTACTACTGGTCTGCTAAAAAAGGAGCTGCGGAAGTTGATTTCGTTGTTCAAAAAGAGGACCGGATTATCCCGATAGAAGTGAAAGCGGAAGAAAATCTTAAGGCAAAAAGCCTGCTTGTGTACCACGACCGTTTTCACCCGGATCTTGCAGTACGTTCATCGCTATCACCGCACAGGATATCTGATTGGCTTCACAACATTCCGCTCTATGCGTTAGGGTTTTATTTCCGATGATGGTCTTTGTTTATCTCCTCCCACCTATACGCCATATTCCGCGCTGTCTCCCGTGCGAGCGTCTCATCAGCGAGCCGACTGACCAACTCCAAGCTCAGGTCAATGCCCGCTGAAATACCCGCCGAGGTAAAAATGCGACCGCATGCTGCGGCTACAATTCGTTTGTCAGGTATGACCCTGATTTTCGGATAGCGCTGCTGCAACCCGGCAGCATCTTCATGATGAGTGGTACATTCTTTACCATTAAGTAAACCTGATTCAGCAACAATAAATGCGCCGGTACAAACCGAGGCAATAAGACAACCCTCCGCATAAAGCGACCTCATTTTTTGCAGAAGTTTAGTATTGGTGAGCTGCGGTTCATGGTCGCCGCCCGGCACAATGAGCACATCAGGCTTGGGAAGGCTGTCGAAATCGCAGGTAGCGGACACGGTAAATCCGGGTCGGGTTTCAATGGGGCCCTTTATTTCACCGAATAGTGAAGGACTGAATACCGGTTTGTACTGCCCGGCACGAACAGACATCCTGCCAGCGGTGTAGAAGACTTCGAAAGGACCGGCATAGTCGAGCACTTCTGCGCCTTCGTAAATCAAGACGGCGACACGTATGGGTTTCCAGGGTTTATCATTATCAGACATGATATGCAGGTAAGTTTTGATGATGAACCTGTGGCTGAAACCATCTTTATAAAGGGCTTCAGCCGGATTTGTATGCTTCCGAATATCCGCTAATTTCAGCCCAAGGCAAACCACTCAACTCAGATTCTTTTTTTCATACAGATGAACAAACCTTCTGTCCCCAAAACACTGCTGCGCTATTTTCTGCAGGGACTGCTCTACATCGCCCCGCTCGCGATTACGCTCTACATCCTGATTGCCCTGTTTTTATTTATAGACGGCCTGCTCCGGGTTGCGCTTCAGTCCTTTGTTGGACCGGTCATTCCGGGGCTTGGCCTGCTGTTCAGCATTCTGATACTGATTCTGCTCGGGTTTTTCGGTCAGACCTTTATCGGGCGACCGCTCAAAACCTGGCTGGAAAGTCTTGTGGCCAAAATTCCGATTCTGAACATCGTGTATTCGGCTTTTGCGGATTTATTTTCCTCGCTGATCGGCACCGAAAAGAAGTTCAACAAGCCCGTGCTTGTGCTGGTGAATCCGGTCACCAATCTGGAAAAAATGGGATTTCTGACCGAAGAAGACCTTCATTTTCTGGGCGAGCGGGACAAGGTTGCGGTCTATTTTCCGCACTCCTATAATTTTTCAGGGGAAATGTTCGTCGTGCCCGCCACGCAGGTGCGCGCGCTCGATCTGCCTTCGGGGGATGTGATGAAGTTCATCGTTTCAGGCGGGGTAGCGGGCTTTCCGAAAGCCGAAACAGAAGATCAGCGTACCAAGGGCTGATGGCTGAGGCCGAATTTCAGGGCTGTAAACGCTCACCGTGTCGGGATGCCTGTCGCATGGCTGTTGCCGCAAAAAGCACCCAAGCCGGTCGCACCGGCACCCCTGCATGACCAAGCTGACGCACCGCCCATTTGTTGCTGTTCCGGAAAACCGTGTAGCGCGGATCGGAAGCATAAAAGCGGGAATCACCATACAATCCATACCCCAGCACTTCTACCTGATTTTCCCGAATGGTGAAATATGCCGCTATTTCTGAAAGCATTTCCTGATAACCTTCGACAGACAGCTCGAGCCGAATGCGCTCAAGGTGCTGCAGCGGCCGCCGCTCAAATGCAGCGAGATGAATCACGGAAGGTGTAGGCCATATTCCGCCTTTGATCGTAGTCCATATTCCGGGGGAATCATCCATATAATAAGCGCGATCACCCCATCCGATTTCAATGTAGCGATGGGATTCCCGGAGATGCAGGTCTTCCGGCATCTTGTCAGCAAAGTTTTCATTGATTGGTAAAATCAACCCGACATGCCAGCCATGCCGGACCAACTCGACCTCCACAACCTCTGCATCATCCGCTGCCGGAAATAAATCGGGCCGGGAAATTGAACAGGCAGAAAGCACAGGAATCAGTACAAGCAAAATCCACAACCGGCAGTGACAGGTATTCATAATCATAATCGCTTGATTGGATTGGAACAGATTTTTTTGGGAAACCCGGGAGAGTAATATAAGACCGCATGTATTGGGCTGTATTCAGGATGGTGAAAGGCAACATTTGAACAAAGCCAGAACTTGATCATACAGGAATCAAAGAAGTAATATACGATTACTCTTTCCAATTCAATTTCAATTTCCAATCCACATATTATACTTCGAACTTTGTACGAACTGCTACTCATCAGGCTGTAATGATAAGGTTGCAAGATTATGGACATAAAAAAATAACTTTGATATTCGATTTCAAAACCGGTATCATTAGAGCAACTGTATAAGCAAATAGTAATATAATTTAATCTGATGAAAGCTATTATTCTTACCCTTTTCGTCTTGGCTTCACTCACGGCCTTCACACACGCCGCGGATCACCACGAAACGAAAGAACTGTTCGTAGTACTTACCTCCGCTAATGCGGAAACCCAAATGATGGCGCTCGTGCTTGCGACGCAGTCCTTCAATCAGGATGTGCCCGTACGTATTTTACTTTGTAGTGAAGCGGGTGACCTTGCCCTGAAAGATTCCGAGTCCCCGGCCTTTAAACCAGCTGACCGTTCTCCTAAACAGCTGCTCATGAATCTGATGAATAACGGCGTAACGGTTGAAGTCTGCGGTATTTATCTGCCTAACCGCGAACACCTCAGCGCAGACGACCTGCTCGAAGGCGTTGGCACGGCACGTCCGCCGGAAGTTGCGGCCTATATGAAACAGCCTCACATACGATATTTCTCTTTTTAGTAAAACTACATTTAATACTACCCCATCAACCCCAAACCCAGCTTATTATGACCAAAAACATGGGCACTGCGGATAAAGCCATCCGCATCGTTGTAGCACTGATTGTTGCCGTACTGTTTTTCACCGGCGTAATCGAAGGCACTCTCGGTATTGTACTGCTTGTCTTTGCCGGCGTATTTGTATTTACCAGCGCAATTTCTTTTTGTCCGCTATACGCACCGCTCGGTATTAAGACCTGCAAAAACTAAGCCGTTCAAACGCTGAACGGTAATTGATTTCTAAAAGCCTCCGGAGTTATCCGGGGGCTTTTTTTGTGGACGTATATTATAACCCTGAACTTATTTTGCCGAAACCGCCCTGAGCGGCCTGACATGTCTCTTTGGCCGGGTCGAAGATAAATCGTACATGGACTGCAAATTGAGCCAAAACTGTGGTGATGTTTCAAAAGCTTCAGACAAAAGCCAGGCCGTTTCGGATGACACCCCTCTTTTGCCCCGTACGATCTCTTTAATTCGCTGCACGGGGATACCAAGATGATCAGCCAATTCTGTTTGTGTAAACCCCATTGGCTCAAGATATTCATTGAGCAAGATGATTCCTGGGTGGGTACTTATTCTGTTTGTAGGAAGCATGGGGTAGTGTTTTGGGGTTTACCCTTTGGGTAAGGAACTGGTCAGTTACATATTCACGTCTTGCGAATAGCTTGTTCTGCGATAAAATTTGAGTTCAACTAAACTACTGAAAACAGTTGCAACGATCCTTAAAAACAAGCACATCTGCTTATTTTTAAGGAGAAACTCCGTGCGCATCACGTGCCGTTTTAGCAATCCGAATGCCCCAGAACTACAATAAGCATTTCCTTTTTGATTTGGTATTTTCCAGACTTCAAAACTAACTCATCGATTCGAGACGACGGTAGAGACGCAAAATCTTGCGTCTCTACAATCCAGGAAACTATGTAATCCCCGGCAAATATTTGAAATCAAAAAAACACCAGAATTTTCTACTTCCGGCAAATATTTGATCCCCGACCAAACATAAAAAACCGCCCGGGCACTACATCACCCCTTCCATTTAAAAAAGCGCTTTCCAAGTCGTATTTCTTATCTTTCCGGCAATCACAATCCACCTAACGGATTGCTCTCTCTTTTTTTACTCCCACACCTTTTTGCTTTCATGGAACAAGTCAAAACCATTCGCGCACCGAGAGGAAACGTACTCAGCTGTAAAGGCTGGCATCAGGAAGCCGCCATGCGGATGCTCATGAACAACCTCGATCCTGAAGTAGCCGAGCGGCCCGAAGACCTCATCGTCTATGGCGGCGGCGGGAAGGCCGCACGCAACTGGCCGGCCTACCATAAAATCGTGGAAACCCTCCGCCGGCTCGAAAACGACGAGACCCTGCTTGTGCAAAGCGGCAAGCCCGTCGGCGTATTCCGCACGCACGAAGAAGCACCGCGGGTGCTCATCTCCAATGCGCAGCTCGTGCCCAAATGGGCGACCTGGCCGGAATTCCGCCGCCTCGAAACCCTCGGACTCACCATGTATGGTCAGATGACCGCCGGTTCCTGGATTTACATCGGTACGCAGGGCATCCTGCAGGGCACCTACGAGACCTTCGCCGAGTGTGCGCGTCAGCATTTCGGTGGCACGCTCGCGGGGAGACTCGTCGTCACCGGCGGACTCGGCGGCATGGGTGGCGCGCAGCCCCTCGCAGCAACCCTCTGCGGCGGCGCCTTCCTCGGCGTTGATGTCGATGAAAGCCGCATCCTCAAGCGGGTCCACGACCGCTACTGCGACGACATCGCCTACTCCCTCGATGAAGCCCTGGATAAGGTGCTCCAGGCCAAAGCCGAAAAACGTGCCTACTCCATCGGACTTGTCGGCAATATCGCCGAAGTCCTGCCCGAGCTGCACCGGCGCAGCATCGAAATTGACGTCCTCACCGACCAAACCTCCGCGCACGACCTCAAACTCGGCTACATCCCTGCGGGCATGAATCTCGAACAGGCCGAAATCCTAAGGGAAAAAGACTACGCCGCCTACGAGAGCGCCGTACTCGACAGCATGTGCACCCACATCGACGCCATGCTTGCCTGCCAAAAACAGGGCGCCATCACCTTCGATTACGGCAACAACCTGCGGGGTCACGTCGCGGATCTCCGTGGCAAAACCGAAGCCTTCAACATCCCCGGCTTCGTGCCCGAATTTATTCGTCCGCTCTTCTGCAAAGGCTCCGGACCCTTCCGCTGGGCGGCCCTCTCGGGCGACCCCAACGACATAGCGGTCACCGATAAAGCGGTGTTAGAAACCTTCCCTGAAAAAGAACACCTCGCCCGCTGGATCAAAAACGCCGGCGAGAAAGTGCATTTTCAGGGCCTGCCCTCGCGTATCTGCTGGCTCGAGTACGGCGAGCGCGCGGAGATGGGGCTCAAATTCAACTGGCTGGTCAGAAAGGGGAAAGTCAAAGCCCCGCTCGTTATCGGGCGCGATCACCTCGATACCGGCTCGGTCGCCTCGCCTAACCGCGAAACCGAGGGGATGCTCGATGGCTCAGACGCCATTGCCGACTGGCCGCTGCTCAACGCCCTGCTCAACACCGCCTGCGGGGCGAGCTGGGTTTCCCTGCACCACGGCGGCGGGGTAGGCATCGGCTACTCCATCCACTCCGGCATGGTCAGCGTAGCCGACGGCACCGACATGGCCGACCGCCGCCTGCAGCGCGTGCTCACCGCCGATCCCGGCACCGGCGTCATGCGCCACGCCGACGCCGGCTACGACATCGCCATCGAAACCGCCAAAACCCGCGGCGTAGATCTGCCCTCGATTGAGTGAGAAGCCGAACGAATAAATTGTAAACAAGCGCAGATAAGCCGGATGGAGAAAGGGCTTGTCTGCGCTTTTTTATTGCCGTAAAAAAATCACTTCATAAACGGCTCAAAAAATGGAAGCTCAACTTCATAAACTATTTTCGGCTTAACCCCGAGCTCAACCCGGTGAAACATCTCAACCAGCTTCTCCCCATCCACAAGCTCCACCTGCGGAGCGCCGTCACGGCTGGCCTCCTTCACCGCATCTGACGAAAACGTACCGGTCGTGATGATAATCCCTTTCTCGGCCCGCCCAATCATCGCGTTTCTGAAATCGCCAACCTGCGCCCGTGAAACCGTACCTTTGTACCGCTTGCACTGAAACAGCACCTTGAAACTCACAAACGGATTAATCTGTAGCGTCCCGTACCCGTCAATGCCCCCATCCCGCGACTGCCCGGTTACAACAACCTGTTCAAAGCCCGACTCGCGCAGCAATCGCTGACAAACTTTTTCAAAACCATGCGGAGTAAGAGACTGCAAAACCTGCAACAGATCGGTCTTTTCTGCCGCTTCTGCAACTTCAGGCGAATCAACCTCATCATCTGCTTCAGGCGCAACAGTGCGCGTTTTTTCCGTTTCCGATTTCTTTCTGGCCTGAGCGTGAATTTTCACCCATTTCCGGAAAACCTCCCGCGATTGCGAAACACTCAGCGTTGCCTCCTCCCCTTTTGAAGTCAGCGCCCACACGCCGTGCTTTGACGAATCAAGCAACCCCTCCCAAACCAGATACTGCCGCGCCCATGCGACCTGATTGTGAAATCTATTTTGCCCTGACTGCAAAATCTCATCACGCTGCTCCTCCGAAAGCTGCAGATTTTCGGCGATTTTAGCCGATACCTCCCTCGGACTCCCGGAACCCCCAAGCTGCCGCAACGCATCAAGCAGCGGCCCAAACCACTTCACAAACTCAGCCGACCGGCCTTTCCTTTTTGACATTTTCTCCGGTTTTTAAATTCAATATTGTCGCGTGCATCAAACACGAAGCCATCTCTTTTAGATACAAAAAATCGCTCATCGAATCCAACCCCATCGCCCTTTTCGCCTGTCGTTATTTTTGGGGGGAAACGCCGTGCGCATCACGGTCTTTCGTGCCAAACCGAACGCTCCCAAACCTACGGCAAACCCCTTGCTTTTTGATTTCGGCGTTCCGGGTCATCCTCAACGAAATCAGCATCAATCCGCCCAACCCGATAAACCCGCGTGCCATCAGCGCAAACAAAGCCGAAACCCGGATCCAATACATCAACGTCCAAAAGTTTAGCGCCCGGCTTCCTATCCAAAAATCTCCAATTTCTTTCCACATCACCCACGACGTGTAAAGAAATCGGGAATTTTTTTATATGTTACTGACTACATGACAACTTTTCCTGGATTTATTTATGAATACCCTTCCTGAAGAGTGGATTTGGACCCCGCTTCCTCCAGACGCTGAACTTGAAACAGCTGCGATTCTGAAGGCTACGATTACCGCGCAGCAATATCTTGCTGAGCTAAAAGGGATTTCTCAGACCATGCCAAACCGGAACATTTTGCTGAGTACCCTCCCGCTGCAGGAAGCACAGGATTCCTCTGAAGTGGAAAACATCGTGACCACGCAGGATGCTCTTTTCAAATCGAAGCTCAGTGGTATTTCCGAAACGGATCACGCAACCAAAGAAGTAAGCAGGTACGTGACGGCGCTCAATACTGGCTTTGAACGCATCAGGCAGGACGGTCTGCTTACCACCCGCCACATCATCGCCATTCAGCAGCAGCTTGAAGATAACGATGCCGGTATACGCGCTTTAGCCGGCACACGCCTCTCCAATCCGCGTACCGGTGAAATCATTTTTGTTCCGCCTCAGGACAAATCAATTATTTTGAGAGCCCTCGATAACCTGGAGCAGTTTATGAATGATGACGAAATGAGCAGCTTGCACCCGCTGATCAAAATGAGCATCATCCATTATCAATTTGAAAGCATCCATCCCTTCTATGATGGCAACGGACGTACAGGGCGCATCATCAACATGCTTTATCTGGTTAAAGAAGGCCTGCTCGACCTCCCGATTTTATACCTGAGCAGATTTGTCATCAGAAATAAATCCGACTATTACCGCCTGCTGCAGCGGGTCAGAACCCACCAAGACTGGGAAAGCTGGATCATTTTTATGCTGCAAGGGGTTGCAGAAACATCACGCGACACCATCCGGGTCATCACGGGTATCAGGACGCTGATGAAGCAATACAAAAAGGGCATTCGGGAACAGTTCCCCTTTTACAGTCAGGACCTGATCAACCATCTCTTCCGCCATCCCTACAGCAAAATCGCGCACCTTCAGCATGACCTTTCAATCAGCCGTCCGACTGCATCCAAATATCTGGAGGAACTCACCGCAGCGGGCTATCTGGAGAAAATCAAAGAAGGCCGCGAAAACTACTTCCTAAACCCCCGCTTGCTGCGGATACTGTCGGGTGATTCACCCTAATAATCAATTCGGTTTTCCCCCTTTGCAACTCCACCCACTTTTGAGTAATCTCTTCCACTATCAAAGCCTCTTCTACTAACTCAACCATTCTCTCTGTGTTTACTCCCTCAACCATCCGCACCCTGCTCGTTATTGGTCTGCTGCTCGGCAGCACCCCTGTGCTTGCGCAGCACGGGCACGGCCATCACCATGAACAGCAGGATGCATCCAACCTGAGCGAGCTCGAAGCCTTGTACTGGCAGCGGCTTGAGGATTCGCGCCAGAACTTTGTGCAGGCCGATGTGGACTTCATGACCGATATGATTGTGCATCACGCGCAGGCGCTCATCATGTCGCGGCTGTCGCCGGAAAACGGCGCTTCGCCCGCGGTGCAGCGGCTTTCGGCCCGCATCATCAATGCGCAGCAGGATGAAATCGCGCTGATGCAGCAATGGCTCCGCGATCGCTCGCAGCCGGTACCCATCGTCCATTTCGACGGCATCGAAATGCACGTGAGCATGGAACAGCCGCAAAGCGCACACAGCGATATGCACGCGCAGCATGATGCCAATGCTCATCACCATGAAGCAGACCATGCATCCGAAGGGCACGAAAACCATCACCCTGAAAATGACCATCATCATGCGCACGAACATGAACAGCACACGGCCCATGAGCCGGATCATCACGTCTCGCACGGGCATCACGGGCATGGGCACGAACACGGGCACAATCACGACGACATGCCGGGCATGCTCACGCAGGCGCAGCTCGAGGAACTTGCCGCTGCGCGGGATGCCGAGTTCGACCGCCTCTTCCTCACCTTTATGATCGAGCATCACGAAGGGGCCGTATATATGGTCAACGAGCTGTTCATGGCCGATGGCGCCGGTACCGATCTTGAATCCTACCGGCTTGCGGTTGATATCTACGCCGAGCAGGTCACCGAGATCGCGATGATGCGCAAGATGCTCGAACGCAAGGGCTTCGACGTGCCTGAGCCGCTGCGCGAACTTCAGGAACAGCAGGCCCGGCTGCGCAATCCGCAGGCCGCCGGTAACGAGCCGCATGGTCACCACGCTCCCGAAACAGAACCTGCGCCAGCCCAACCGCAGCACCGGCATCATCATCACTGATGCGCCGGTTTTGATTTTTTCCTAACATCTCCTTTCCTACTGACTAACTTAATCTCTCCATGAAACACACCTTTGCTACTGTCTTCCCCCGAAAGCTGCTCGCGCTGCTGAGCCCGTTCGCTTTCCTCATCCTGCTCAGCAGCTGTGCCGGTTCCGCTTCCGAGCAAATCCCTTCCCCTGTTCCCGAACCGCAGCTCACGCCCATCCATCAGCTCAGCGCACCCTCCCCTGATCCGCGCGTCGGTCTCGCGCCCGGCCTGTTCGATGCCGAAGAAACCATCTGGAACATGCGCCTGCTTTCAACCCGTCCATCGCCCCGTGATTTCATCGGCGCGTTCAACACTGACCTTGCTTTCAAGGACAATTTCGCCATTCAGGGCAACTACAACGGCATCATCATCTGGGACATCAGCGATCCCGAAAACCCGGTTTTGGTGAATGAGATTTTGTGTCCGGCTTCGCAGAGTGACGTCTCGGTGTACGGCAACCTGCTCTTTGTTTCGGGCGAAGGCCTCGAAGGCCGCCTCGACTGCGGCACTGAGGGCGTAGCCGAGCGCATCAGTGAAGCACGCCTGCGCGGCATCCGGATTTTCGACATCAGCGACATTCACAACCCGCGCTACATCCATGATGTGCAAACCTGCCGCGGCTCGCACACGCACTCGCTACTGATCGACCCGAATGACGACGAGAACATCTACGTCTATGTCTCCGGCTCTGCCCCGGTGCGTCCCGAAGAAGAACTGCCGGGCTGTTCCGCTGCCTTCCCCGATGAAGACCCCGATTCCGCCCTCTTCCGCATCGAAGTCATCAAAGTGCCGCTCGCCAATCCCGAGCTGGCCGAGATTGTTTCCTCTCCCCGCATCTTCGAAGACCTCACCGCGCCCCCGGTGCACGGTCACGCCCCTACCGAACTCGCTATGATTGAAGAGGCGCGCGCTGCCGGCGCGTATATCGCGAGCATCAACGGCCTCGAGCGCGTGATCAGCGGCGGCTGGCTCAGCAGCTTCCTTCGCGATGTTGCCCGCGATAACGGCCGTGAAACGCCCACTGCTGCCGATAGCCTTCAGCTCCGCGATGAGCTTCAGGACCGCCTCGACGCCATGATGGCCTCCCGCGGTCGCCTCGGCGATGTAGGCCCGAATCAGTGCCACGACATCACACTCTTCCCGGAAGTCGGCCTTGCCGGCGGCGCCTGCGAAGGCTACGGCATCCTCCTCGATATCACCGATCCCGTAAATCCGGTGCGCCTTGACGCAGTCGCCGATTCCAACTTCGCCTACTGGCACTCCGCTACCTTCAACAACGACGGCACTGTCGTCGTGTTCACTGACGAATGGGGCGGCGGCACGCAGGCCAAATGCCGCGACACCGACCCGCTGGAGTGGGGCGCCAACGCCATCTTCACCATTGAAGACGGACAAATGGTCTTCCAAAGCTACTTCAAAATGCCCGCGCCCCAAACCCCGCAGGAAAACTGCGTGGCGCACAACGGCTCCCTCATCCCCGTGCCGGGCCGCGACATCATGGTGCAGGGCTGGTATCAGGGCGGCGTCAACATCTTTGACTTCACCGATCCGGCCAACCCCATTGAAATCGCCTTTCACGACCGCGGCCCCATCACCGATCAGCGCCTCATCGTGGGCGGCAGCTGGTCCATCTACTGGTACAACGGCCTCCTCATCAACTCCGAAATCGCGCGCGGCCTCGACATCTTCGAAATGATCCCCAGCGAGTTCATCACCCAAAACGAAATTGACGCGGCCAACACCGTCGAACTGCGCTACTTCAACCCGCAGGGTCAGCCCAAATTTGTGTGGCCGGCATCCATGCCGCTTGTCCGCGCTTACCTCGATCAGCTCGAGCGCGACCGCGAACTCGATATGCTGAGCATCACCGGCCTGCGCAGCGGACTTGCCCGGGCCGAGCAGCTCAACGGCACCGGCAAGCGCGACGCCCTCCTCGCCCTCGCCACCGAAGCCGAAACCCTCACCGCGCGCGCCACCAACAGCCGCAAAGTCAGCGAAATCGCCCGCGTCCTCCGCGAGCTCGCCGGCTAAGCCGCAAAATCTGTAAGCTGCATCCTGGCCTGAGACAGAGCACCCCTTCTTTCTCAGGCCTTTTTTTGGGTGGGGAACTCCGAGAGCATCACTCATATGTTAATTTTGATTCAAATTGGCGTCTAATCGGGCAAGTGTTAGATTAGAAACCAAACAACCGAAATAGGAGCAAGTCTGGCACCCTCGGAGCATCACAATCACCGGTTTAACCGGATGAACCACGCCAGGCATAACCAGACTTGTATCCTGGCGTTGAAAGACAACAGTACCTAGAGCTTAGACCCGTTTCTAAAGCTACCATTCATGAGTGAAATTCATGCGACAGGATCCTGCTTCGGATGCAAATAACACACCACTAAACTATTGATTAGTCATGTTTTATTCCATTGGCATAGATATCTCAAAAGACGACTTCAAGGCCTGCATCCTCGAGTATAACCCTGTTGAACAGACCGAGCGTGTACGCTCCTCCAGAAAGTTTAACAACACCCAGGCAGAGCTGCCCAAGTTTGTCAGCTGGGTCACCAAATGGGAGTCCAAACAGCCTGCACCGGTGCGCATCACCATGGAAGCCACCGGTGTGTATTACGAGCGGGTTGCCCTGCACCTGTTTGATAACCACCCCGAATGGGCATTAAGCGTGGTTTTACCCAGTCAGGCGCGTAGATTCAATGAGTCTGAGGGATTCAAGAACAAAACCGACCGTATTGATGCCCGCGGGCTAGCCCTGATGGGTGCGCGCAAGAAGCTGCAGCTATGGCGGGGCATTAAACCCTATTGGAGCGAGCTGCGTCAGCTCACGCGTACCCGGGGCGCGTTGGTAGAACAGCGGACCCAGCTCAAAAACCAGCTTCACGCTCTCAATTACAGCGCTTACGCTATCAAAGATACGCGCAAGATTGTCCAGCAAACCATCGCTGCCTTGGATAAACAGATCACCAAGCTTGAAAAGCTGATCACCAGGCATCTGGATTCGGATCCGGAGATCGAAGAAAAGGTGGATAAGCTGAAGTCGATTCCGTCGATAGGTTTGATTACAATCTCCACGGTGCTGGCAGAGACGCTGGGCTTTGAATACTTTACGTCAAGAAGCCAGCTGATCAGCTATGCGGGTTACGATATAGTGGTTAAGGAGTCAGGCAAACACAAAGGCAAGAGAAAAATGTCGAAACAGGGCAATGCGCGCATCAGGGCAGCCATGTACATGCCGGTTGGCAATATTTTGTCGCACAGGAAGCAACCATATTACAGCTATTATGATCGGTTAGTCAGCCGGCACGGGATAAAAATGAAGGCCAATGTGGCCTTGCAGAAGAAGTTGTTGTGCCTGATGTACCATTTGTGGAAGAAAAACGAGGCCTTTGATGCCGCGCTGGCGCTCAGGCCGGCCGGCCTGAGCGCCAGCGCGGTATCGCCCAAGGGCGATACCGGTGTTGATACTACCATACCGGAGCTAGAAATGGCATTTTTTGAAGATTAAAAGGAAAAAAATTACTTGACTTTTGACACAGTACCTGGCTGCAGTGCCAACCCGATAGTTCCCAAATCAACGGTACGTCCCTTGCTTTTTGATGCTGGCGCTCCGGGCCTGCAATCACATTTCCTTTGAACCCCAAAAGTTGACGTCACCAATAGTTCATGTATTGAGCTTCCAACTTTCAGAGATAATGCCATTTATTTTTCCGGCGATGGCTTCCACACTTTGACCTGTCTTTCCCCAAACGTGCCCAAAAGGTTTAGACTTAAAATTATGGTATATTTGCACCAACCTTGTGCAAACTATTCTAAATCAGCTGTATAGCTGTCCTGTTATTTTGAAGCCATCGCTCATCACCGGATTTCTCGTTCTTACTATCGGAATATTGGGTACTTTTCCGATTGCACCCATTGGTTTTGCCCAAACCAACGATGAAAACCAGGTTAATCCGCATGAGGATCAAACTGCGGATACCGTACTCGCAGAAGCTGAAGCTGCTTTTTTGAGCGCGAACCTGCAGCTTGCACTTTCATTAAATACGCAAGCGGAAGCCCTGTTTCGCTCAGCAAAAAATACAGCGGGTATTGAGCGCACACAGCTACTTCTCGCCCGCATCAACATAAGGCAAGGCAGGATAGCCGAAGCACGGGATATTCTTACTGAACTTATAGAAACAGCTCCGCAGAGCATTTACCGGGCTAAATTCCACAATGCGCTGGCCGGCAGCTACAACCCGGGAACAGAAAGTGAGATTGCACTCGGGCAGCTGTACCTTGCGCTTGACTTCGTGTACCGCCTGCCCGCTTCTGATTACTATGCACTAACTGTCGGCATCTATCAGAACATTGCGATTTACCTGAGTGATATGGGCAGGCCCGCCGAGTCCCTTCAATACTTTGCTCAAGCCGTTAGCAGGGCCGAGAATACAGACAATCCCCGACTTCTTTCATCACTCTACAACAACCTGGGCATTGCTTATATCAGAAACGAGCAGTTCGACAGCGCCGCGTTTTATTTGGAGAAAGCCCTAGAACTGGCTGAGGTGCTCGAGGCCCCGCTTGAACGGTTTCGTGCGCTTGTTAACCTGGGAAACCTCTACACCAATGAGGGCTCTCTTGAAAAAGCTCTTGCGTTCTATGATGCAGCACAGGAAGCCTACGATCTGGTTAGTCCGGGCAATCCGTCTGTAATGATCATTCACAATCAGGGCCGAACACTTACATTGCTCGGTAGATATGAGGAAGCAGAAGCACTTCTTAACGAATCACTTGCAATCAGTGAAGAACAGCGCATTCCCGAAGGCATTTACCACAATGTGATTGAGCTGGGTAAACTGTATGCAAGGCAGGGCATGAATAACCGGGCACTGCCCTACTTCCAGCGCGCGCTCGATACCGCTAAACTTCTAAACAATATTGAATTTAAGGTTTCCAGTTTAAGAGAGCTTCACCAGGTATATGCAGCAAGCGGGCGCTTCAATGCCGCCTACGAAAACCTGCTGCACTTTCATACCCTGTCTGACAGCCTTGCACAGGCAAGATATACGCAAGAGCTGGCGCTGGCAGAAAATTTTCTGGAGCTGAGCCGTCAGCGGGAAATCAATGAAATCCTTCAGAAACAGCAGTTACAGAAAGAAGCGCAGCTTCGCCTGCAATCCATCCTGATATTCGTGAGCGTACTTGCCCTTGTTTTCCTGGTCCTGTTGCTGGTGCAAATGAAGCGCAATGCAGCCGCTAAACAACTGATTCTGGAAGAACTTGAAGTCCAAAAACAAAAACTGGAGCAAACAAGCCGCGACAAGGATAAGCTTTTCGCCATCGTATCCCACGACCTGCGCAATGCCCTGGTTTCCATGGAAGGCATTCTCACACTTCTTAAGGAGGATTCCATTTCTGCAGAAGAGTTCAAAGCCCTGATTCCGGATGTTGAAACTGCCGTTCAGGAGAACAGCATCATGATGTCAGACCTGCTCACCTGGGCCAAAGAGCAGCTCACCGGCGTGCGAATGGAAGCGAAACCCGTAAAAACTACACACCTGATTCAGGAAGTGCTGCACCTCTTTATGCTCATAGCGGCTAAGAAAAAGATAGATCTTGCAAGTGAGGTTGGGGAGGTTCCCGATGTACTGGCCGATCCCAACGCGCTCACCTTTGTCATTCGGAACATCGTTTCCAATGCGCTCAAATTCACAGCTAAACAAGGGAAAGTATGGATTACAGCAGATGAAGATCCGGAGCACGTTACCATTACGATACATGATAATGGCATCGGGATGTCGGCTGAGATGCAGCAGCGTCTTTTTTCGGAAGAAAACTTTAGCCGGATGGGCACAGCAAACGAGAAAGGCACAGGTTTCGGCCTCAAACTCAGCAACGATTTTGTGAAGCGGATGGGCGGCTCACTCAGCTTCGTGAGCACCGAGGGAGAAGGCTCACACTTTTCGGTTACGTTGCCCAAATCCTGACCTTTCCCCAAACCAAAGAGAGCCGGTCTGACATTGAGAACAGACAAGGCTTTATGATGCAGGCTGAATTGCAACATTCAGTCAGCGCCCCCCTTTACGGACGTCTTTCGTAGGTAAACGTGATTTCCTGCACAGCGCCCGGTTGCATCTCAAGCTCCATTTCAAGCGCATCGGCGGTGAGGCGGTAGCGGGCGCCTGTGACGTTCAGCACGCGGGTGTTTTCGTTGGTGGGGATGCTGATCTGCAGCGGTTTGGATTGGGTGCCGAGGTTTCGGACGGTGTAGGTGCCTTCGATGCGGTTGAGCCGTTCATCCTGCCCGGAGGCGAGTACGCGGACGACCTCATCCAACAGCAAGCGCGAGCTGCGTCCGCCCTGAATGCGGATCAGGGTATCAGCCGATGCGGCCCGCGTGAGCTCACGATCCCCGATGAGGGTGAGGGTTTCACCGGTGCGTAACAACAGGCGCGTTTCGCCGGGCGGAAGGTGCGGGATGCCGCTGACGTTGTTTGCCGCGAGCATTTGACCGGCGTCAATGCGATACAAAATATCAGGGCGCCGGTTGGTGACATTCAGGCTGCGGTTGTGCGTGGCCTGAAAGCGGTAGCTTTTTTCGTAGGCGATGTTTTCGGCTTTGAGCAGCAGACGGCGCTGACTTTCCGAGGGGGCAAGATCAATCGCATCCTCAAAAGCGTGCACGAAGCGATCGGGATTGCGGTCGTTGGCGACCTGCGAAGTTAGCCCTCCCATCCCCCCGCGCCGGTTTACGCCCCCGCTTTCAATTTTGAGCTGCACCCCATCCCAGGCGGCACCGGTGTTGTTTTCAAGGTGGATGAAGGTATGCCAGTCGAGCTGATCGGTTTCGGCATCGACGAGCAGCTGATGCTCTGCGGTCCAGCCGAGGAGTCCGGTATGGTACCAGAGCTGAATGCGGTAGCTGCCGGCGCGGGGCGCGTTGTAGGTGAGTAGCACGCCCGTTTCCGCGCGGATGTCGGCGCTGTCGCCCGTCGTTTGCAGGCTGTACTGATGGGGGTTGGGCACAATGATTTGATGACCATCGGCATCGCGCAGGCTCAGCATGCTGCCCCTGACCTGCTCAACCGTGCCGCTGATGGTGCCGGCAGGCCCGGTGAGTGTCACCTGCTGATCCACGAGGCGATCGAACAGGCCGGTCATGGCGCCGGACTGCATCCGCAGGGCCGAACCGACGGGCAGGAGCTCGCCCGCAAACTGCAGATCGGTGATGTTGGCCGGATTCGGCAGTCCGTGCAGCAAAACTTCATTCGTGCCTTCCTGCAGGCTGAGGATGCGGGTTTCCCACACAGTTGCAAACTGTCCGCCCTGAATTCTGATCTGCACCTCATCTGCTTTGGAGCTAAACACAAAGCCGGGCTCGGGTTCCGCTGCCGGGTTTTGAGCAATTGCGGAGCATGCGGTTAGCAGCAACAGCGCCGTTAAGCTGATTTTGTGAAGGAAGTTGTTCATGGTGCCGGGGTCGTGAGTTCGAGTTCGAAGGTTTGGGTCTGTCCCGGTTCAATCCGGATGATGCCTCTGATGACGCTGCCCAGGTGTTCAAAGCCGGAGGGCATCGCAGTCACGAACGTTCTGCCAGTGATACCCCGCTGCACCATAACTTCATAGGTGTCGGTGCCCTCGTTGGTCATTTCTATGCGGTGGGTTTCTGTGCGCTGTTCGCGCCAAGTACCTGTGGCGCTGTAGCTGTGCCGGGTGCGGACCGGCACATGCGCTCCGGTCGCGATGTAGCGCCGGAGGCCCGGCGGGGTCGCGTTTACGCGGCTGTTGCCTTCGAAAACGGGCATACCCGATGCCGGGAAACTGCTCGTGTACACTTCTCCGGGCGGCGCTTCGGTCGGGATGGCACCCGCCTCGTCTTCGTTAATGACCGCAAGGCGCGTGGTGCGAAGCTCCCTTTGTTGCTGCGCGGGAATGCTCAGAAAATGCTTGGTGCGGTACGGCAGCTGCTCAAAATGAAAGAGCTGCACCGAGGCGATCGCACCCTGCGGTAACAGCACCGGCTCGGGGAAATCATAGGCGAAGAAGTCTTCGAGCTGCACCTGAACCGGAGCTTCCGTAATAGCGCTCATCCGGACCGGCGCCATGTCCATGCCGCTGTCAAATTCCAGGAAAGCATCTATATCTATGAACGTGTCATCATAGACGCTGAGAACCCGCGGCAGGCGGGTGTGGGCAAGGCGGGGCATTGGGCGCACATCCACATCCCCCGAAAACAGGCGTAGGTACACGTTTTCGAGGTCCATGCCGGAATTGTTGAACAACTGCGCTTCGGCAATCCAGTCATAGGCCAGCCGCTCCGGATGCAGCCTGAGGCTGTGCATCACCGCCCAGCCGATGGTGTTGGTGCCATACAGCAGACCGATGTTTTGTGTCCCGGCGCGGTTCGCATGCACCCGCACAATCAGACCCGAGTCCCCGAAAAGGGACACCTCCCCATCCATCGGACGAATAAAGTGCGAAGCCGGGTCGGGCGTGATGTACTGCCCGTTGGCGTGCCGCAGGGCGAGGAGTCCGGCGCTGAATTCCAGCAGGCCCTCCTGCATCGAATCCCTGCTGATGAGCTGCACCCGCGTTCCGGTCAGCCGCTCCAGGAGCGAGCGGAAGGGCGACTCGGGTTGCGCGATGCGGGCTTCGAGCAGGTCGCCGTCTATCACCAGGGTGAGCCGTTCGACCGCATGCAGCTCGGGAATGCCGCGGATTTCGATCAGATTTTCGCCGGCCTCGAGCGTGATCGTCCGGATTTCAAAAATTCCGGAGAAGCCCTGATGGTAGGCCGTCACATAGCGCTGCGCCACTTCTTCGGAGATCAGATGCGTCTGCGCACCGGCACGGGCACTGCTCCAAAGCAGGATGAAGGATACCAGATAAAGCACTTTCATGGGTACAGGAGTTGGAGATAAGGTAAACGCGACCGTCTTCCGCAGCACTGTGCACAACAGAAGCGCCGGCGGGTGGTAAACTCCCGAAAGCGGGATTTATTCCCTAAGCCGGCACATTGCCGTTGCGCTGTCCAAACCAGCGTATGCACTTATGCACGATATCGACCGGCTCGAGGAACATCAGCGGACAGCCCCCGATAATGGCATCAATGCCGAAGGCTTCGCAGGCACCAAGGGCTTCGACCGAGATGCTGCCGTCCCCGAACGAGCGGTGAAACCAAACGTGCCTGATGCCGAGCACCGCGCATTCTTCCACTACCGAGAGCGAGACATCGGGATTGGTGGCGATCATCACCGCATGGACGCCCCCGGGAATGGCCTCAAGGCTTGGATAGCAGGGCTGCCCCTCAAGCTCCTGCGCATGCGGATTTACGGGGATGGCCTCGTAGCCTGACTTTAGTAATTTTCGGAGGATGTGGCTCGCGGCAGTGTCCCCTTTTCGGGATACGCCGGCTACGGCTATGCGTTTGCCGGCCAGAAAAGCCTGTACATTTTGTGGCATTTTTGAAGATTCCATAGACACCGGATTCATCCTGTTCTGGGTAGGTTTTTTAGCGTTTTGCTGTTATTTAAGATAGGAGTTCATCCGGCAAATCTGAACATTTTTGCTTAGGTTTACACATCTTCCGTATTCTTCAACCCAGCCGTAAACACGGCTTAAACGACTATTTGATTGACTGATATCTTCCTACATCAGGTTCGTCTGCCGCACTTGTACGACGACCTCCGGCACCGGCTCGTACAGCTTTCATCCGACACGGACGCACTGCAGCGGTCCCGCGCCATCGTCCAAGCGGCCCTTCAGGACGGGCGCGCCTACTACGGTATCAACACCGGCTTCGGCGGACTCGCGAGCCGGCGCATCTCTGACAGCGACCTCATGCAGCTTCAGCAGAATCTGCTGCTGAGCCATGCAGTTGGTGTGGGCGAGCCTGTACCCAAAGACATCACCCGGCTGATGCTGCAGCTCAAGCTACATACCCTGGGTCAGGGCTATTCGGGTGTTTCGCGGGAAACCTTCGCCCTGCTCCTTCGCTTCGCCGAACTCGACCTGATTCCCGTTGTGCCCTCGAAAGGAAGCCTTGGCGCATCCGGTGACCTTGCCCCGCTCGCGCACATGTCGCTGCCGCTCATCAGCTATGGTCATTTTTGGGATGAGGCGGGTGAAAAACAGCTTCCGGCTGGAGCAGTGCTACAGCAGCACGGCCTCATACCGGTGCAGCTTCAGGCTAAGGACGGCCTCTCGCTCATCAACGGCACGCAGCTGATGCAGGCCTACGGCGCCTGGGTGCTGGAAAAATCCATCCGGCTGCTCAAAACTGCCGACCTGCTCGCGACCACAAGCCTCGAAGCCCTGCAGGGCAGCATCGCCCCTTTCGATGACCGCATTCAGCAGATTCGCCGGCATCCGGGTCAGGCGGTTGTCGCTGGGAATGTGAGGCTGCTGTTACAGCAAAGCGAAATTCTGGAGTCGCACCGCAACTGCGGCAAAGTGCAGGATCCCTACAGCCTGCGCTGTGTGCCGCAGGTACACGGGGCAAGCCGCGGCGCCTTAGCGCACTGCATGCAGGTGATGGAAACCGAGCTCAACAGCGTGAACGACAACCCTCTCGTTTTCGAAAACGGCGATATCATCAGCGGCGGCAATTTCCACGGTCAGCCGGTCGCCCTTGCGATGGATTATGCCGCGATTGCCCTTGCCGAGATCGGCAACATTTCCGAGCGGCGCACCTACCTCCTGCTCGAAGGTCACGACGGCCTGCCGACCCTGCTCATGCAGCATACCGGCATTAACTCCGGGTTTATGATTCCGCAGTACACCTCGGCCTCGCTGGTTTCAGAAAACAAGGTGCTGTGCCATCCCGCCTCAGTGGACTCCATCCCGTCGAGTTTGGGTCAGGAGGATCACGTGAGCATGGGCAGCATCAGCGCGACCAAGCTGCTGCGCGTGTTCGAAAATGTGGAGCACATTCTGTCAATTGAGCTGCTTACAGGCATTCAGGCGCTGGATTTCCGGAAGCCGCTGCGTCCGGGCCGCGGGGTCGAAATTTTCCACGACTTCGTGCGTGACCACATCCCGCACGCCGAGCAGGATACCTATTTTAAAGAGTACATGGAAAAGAGTCTCGGACTCATTCGCGATGGTGCTTATCTGGATTTGATCGGGCAGGAATTGGGGGAATTGGGGTGAAACAAGCATCATCCCCGTCAGGGATTAGTAAAGTGGGCTGAATACTGTATTTTAAATCAAAATGTGATATTTAACTTTAGCCCAACCATGATGGAAAAAAAAGCTTCCTGCAGCCGGCGTCATTTTATTAAAACCGGATTAACTGGGGTTTCCGGCCTCCTTCTTTTGGGAGGCTGCAGTATCGTTTCTTCGAACCGGGAGCCTGCCTCTCTTACCCTGATCTGCATGGCTGACCTTCACAGTGCTATGGATAAGATGGCACGCATTATCCCGCTTGTGAGGTCCCTTGCCGCGCAGGAGGAAGCGGTCATTGTGCTGATTAACGGGGATGTGTTTGAGCGGAATCCGGTCTCGTTTAATACCGGTGGCGCCGCAGAACGGGAGTTTCTCCGGCAACTGAGCGCCGTAGCACCGGTTTTTCTCAACGCAGGCAACCATGAAGGCGCAGTTTCCGCGGATATGCGGGATGTCGCTCAGCAAATGGAAGCGGACGGTGTTCAGTTTATCAGCAATATGCGGAAGATCTCAGATGGTACACCGCTGGCCCCTACCGTGCTTCACCGTGAAATAAACGGGGTTCGGTTCTCGGTTGCGGGCATCGCGACCGACGATATGTCCACCTACCCCGGCGTTCACCGCGAGCGCTGGACCGTGCCGGAAGCTTTTGCCTATGCCGCGGAAGAATTACCCGCACTTTGGAGAAATGACCGGCTCAACATTCTGATGGATCATGACGGGGTACTGAGCGACCGGACTGTCTTCCCTACCCTGCCGGAACCTGCCGTGCTGCTGGGCGGCCATGATCACCTTCGGTTCGTCGTCAGAGAAGACCAACGAATTGCCCTGCATACCGGGTCTTATGGTGAAATCATCGACCTGGTCCGCTTCAGCTTTAAAGGCAATATCGCCCGCTACGAGCTTGAAAGCATTACCATAGACGACAGCCTGCCTGCCGACCCGGCATTTTTAGCCCTGGCGCAGGAGCTTGAAGAGATACATCTTCCGGAAAACCTTCGGGAAGTTGTTGCCTCCAACACCGTCATCCAAACACAGACACAGCTGATGCAGCAAATGGCGTCCTGGCTCAGGGAAAGCTCCGGAACCGATGCAGCTGCACTCAACAACACTACTTTCGGTGCGGCCCTGCCTTTAGGGGATGTGCGGCTTTTTGATATTCAGAGATCCATCCGTTTTGACGACAACATGTGGATTGCCACCCTGAGCGGTACAGATCTCATCACTTTAAAAAATAAAGCTAATCAGTTCGATTTCGACAACTGGGAGCGCTCTACCGGCGAGTACGTTGCAGGCAGTTTCCCGGATACGATTCAGCTTGACCAAACCTACACGCTCGCAGTTAACGGCTGGGTTGCCATTGGTACGCCCTTTAATCAGATGCGTTTTTTGGGCAGTGAAGGGCACGCTTTCGAACGGGCAGATCCTCCGGTCATGACCCGGGAGACGCTGATCAGCCGGCTGAATCAGGGATAAACCAAACTGCACGGGAACTATTCCCCTACAAAATGGATGCTTCTTTCACCTGCAAGCATTATTGATTAAACCATGAATACGATTGATCACCATGCTATCCAAACCGTTGCCCGGGTGCTTGCCGGCAGCTTTGCAGGTGACCCCGGCACCGCAGCTACGCTGGAGGGTCTGCCGCCTGAAAAGAAACAAAGCCTGCTCGACCGGCACGCGGAACTCCATATCCGCTATGCCGCGCAGCACGGCCTGCTGCACCTGCTTGATGGCGACCCGCGGGCGTTTATGATAGGCGGGGAAAGTTCCGCCGAAAACCGGCTCACGGAAGGCTTATTCAAACTCAAAATTGTGCTTGTTTCGGTGCCGGTTTTGGGTCTGCGTGATTTTTTCCGGCTGATACAGAATACCCGCAAACTCGCAGCGGCCAACGACCTGAGCTGGTACAGGAAAAGCGTGCCGAAGCGGCATTACCGCCTCAAAATCATTGCAGTTGATCCCGCTCTGCGCGGCACAGGCGCCTTCCGGCGGCTGATCAGTCCGGCACTGAGCTACGCTGATGAGCACGGTCTCACAGTCGTGCTCGAAACCCATAACCCCGCAAATGTCGGCCTGTACGAGCACTTCGGCTTCGAGCTGATAAAAACGCTGGGACGTCCCGGGTTGGCACTGGAGCAGTATTGCATGATTAGGAAGGCGGGAGAAGGGTGAGTTATGCGTTTTATATTGTTCGAATGTCGACAAAAAAAACAAACTAAGCCCTTGATAGTATTACAGATGCGTTTATTTTTTTTGGGAGTTTGTTTTGATAATATTTCGATTTGACCCGAAAATTTTAGCTAAATATTTCGGGTCAAACCGAAATTTCTACGATTTTCCTGGGCTCTGGACTTTTCAGCTCATACAGCCCTATCAGGGATATTTCAGAAGCGGTAGCCAACGGTTAGGGTGTTGGAGGCCGCGAAGCTGTTGAGGCCATCGGTGGAGACAGTGTTGAAGGCCCGCCGCCAGCTGTAGCCGATATTGAAGCTGTAGATTTGAAGTCCCCCGCCCAGATTCAGGCCCCACTCCAGGTCGCGGTGTACACCGCCCAAATCGAGATCTTCCCCGGCCACTTTACCGGCGAAGGAGTACCGGCCATACAGACCAGCCGAGGGGTACAGCCTTAACAGTCCGCCGGCTTCATTCACGAGATTGTACTGCACGTTTACCGGCAGACTTACAGAGTGCCGGCTGAAGCGTCCGGCTTCGGTTTCGCTGCCGTTGAAATCATAGAACAACTCCGGTTGCAGCACAAACGAATGGCCAAAATGCAGCTGCGCGAAGAGTCCGGCACCCGCTGAAAACTGCGCGTTGCCCGCTGCAAAGAAGGCGTCCGGATACCGGTGACGGCTTACCCCCAAACTGAGCAATACACCAACATCTGTTCGTACACCACGCGGAGATACCGCACGCACAAAACGCGGGGCAGGCTCCAGGGCTGTCTGCACTGAAAGTTCGGTCAATAAATCTTTCATGTAGGTCGTGATACGCGCCATGCCTTCGTAGTCGAGCAGGTCGGCGGTATCCTGCGGCTGATGATACGGGGATTTGAGTCCGGTGAATACATGAACGGCAGGGATGCCGGCTTCGCCGAACGGCCAGGTATCGGTGCGGGGCTCGATATCGGCGGAGGTGTTTTTGAGGCGGACGCCGTGCTGTTCCGAAACCGGTACCGCAATGCTGCGGCCTCCCGCAAGCGAGCCGATGCCTTTGAGGTCCACCCCGTTGTATGCCTCATACATGCCGACCATATCGAGGCTGAACATCAGCCGGAGGTTATTGGTCGAGTCGAATCCGTGGTTGCGCACAAAATGATAGGCGCCGCGCAGGCCGATTTCTTCGGCATCAAAAGCGATGAACAGGAGCGTTCGCGCGGTCTTTTCGGGATTCTCCGCGAAGTAGCGGGCGAGTTCCATCATCATGGCTGTGCCGGAGGCATTGTCATCGGCGCCGCTGTACACCCGCTCAACGCCTTCTCTGCCGGGGTTGAACCCGATATGATCGTAGTGCGCGCCAATTACGATGACCTCGTTGCGAAGCTGCGGATCGTGCCCCTCGACTATCCCAATCACGTTGGTGGCATTGAGGTTCACGCTTGCATGACGCAGCTGAAAGGGCTGAAAATGGGAGCCGTTTTCAAAAGGCTGCAGCCCGAAGGTTTCGAAGTGCGCTGCGATATAGTTCATGGCAATCTCGCTGCCGCGGGAGCCCGGCGGGCGCCCTTCGAGGGAATCGGCGGCCAGCAGATGTACGTGATAGGACAGCCGCTCGGCGAGATTACCCTGCGCATCGGGCGCCTGTGCATGAAGAGGCAGGGCCGATACCAGCAGCAGCGCGACTGTGAGGACGAATCGGAATGGTTTAAACATGATCTTTTGTGTTGGATGGATGTTGGGGTTTGGAGGCATCATGCGTTTTTGATAGTGCCGCAAAAACAAGATACCGTCCTCAAAAAGCAAGGGATTTATCTTAGGCTTGGGGGCTTTGAAATGGCACCTCAGCCAGTGATGTGCACGGCGTTCCCCCCAAAAAACGGAGGCTATACTGCCTGGACGGCCGGATTCGGGCTGTGTTTTTACCGCCGTGTGACCCGCCGCGTGTTGGTTTCGGGCTGACGATCAATGAGGACGTTCCACGGATCGATGCCGGCCGTGCGTGGTTCGGCTGAAACACGCCTAACAAAAGTGTTCTCTTCCTGAGTAATGTGCACCCGCTCCATGAGCAGCGCCTCACCCAGGCGGAGGCCCTGTTCGGGGCGCGCAAAGATGCCGATGTCGATAAAGTCGTTCAGGGGCACGGGCGCCAGCACGCCCAGCGAATCCGCGCGGAATTTTTCGGTGCGGGTCGTGAGGGTTACGATGTATTCATCCCCGTCCTGCTCGAACTCTGCGCTAACCGCCGTGTTGCTGAAGAAGGTGATGGTTTCGAACAGGTCTTCGATGAGGTACTGCAGGGAGTCGGGGGTGACCTCTCGGAAAGCGCGCACTGCCGAGAGGGTCGTGGGATAGGGCGGCTCCTGATAACCGTAGGTGTCGATGAGCGAGCGCAGTGCCCGGTTCACGTTTTCCTCCCCTATCATCTCTTTAAGGTAGTACATCACGATAGAGCCTTTGTTGTAGTAGATGTAGCTCTGCTCCTCGGCCTGCATCAGCGGACGCTCCGCGATGCGCTCACGTCCACGACCCCGCAGGTAGGAGTTGGTTTCGTGACGCAGGAATTTATCCATCTGCTCGCGTCCGAAGGCCTGCTCCATCACCATGAGTGCGGCATATTGCGAGAAGGTCTCGCTGAGCATTTCCGCGCCCTGCATGCGGGCTCCGATCACCTGATGCGCCCAGTACTGATGCGCCATTTCGTGGGCCACGACATAGAAAACCGGGTCGATATCGCCGGGACCCAGATTGCGCAGGTCGCTGATGAAACCAATACCTTCGCTGTAGGGCATGGTGCCGGGGAAGGCCTGCGCGAAGCTGCTGTACCGCGGAAACTGAATGATCCGCGCCTGCGTGTGATGGTAAGGTCCGAAATGCGTGGTATAATACTCGAGGGACTTCCGGATCGAGGACAGCATATTCGGCACGTTCATGCTGTGGCGCGGCGCGTAGTACACTTCGATATCCACCTCATTCCAGCGCTCGCGGGCAACCTCGTAGCGGGCCGACATAAAGGCGTAGAAGTTCAGCGCTTTGTGGTCGAGCTCGTACTCGAAATAGCGGCGCCCGTCCTGCGTCCATTCGCGTTTGAGGCTTCCGGGTGCCACGGCGATCTGATCTTCAGCCGTGCTGAGGACCGCACGCATGGTAATCCAGTCGGAGTCACCGCTCACATAGTGATTGGCCCGGCTGACGAGATCGTTCTCATCCAGCACCGGCATCCGTGCCCGTTCGGGCAGGCCCAGCCGAGCGCGGCGGGTCGGGCTCTGCACTTCGTATCCCGACTGATACCCGAAAAAGGGCATGATATCGAAGTTGTTGAAGAAGCTGCCGTTTTGCGTGAGGGAGGTAAACGAAACTTCGTTTTCAAAGCCGCGGGTAACGATTTCAGAGCGGAGCTGAATGTGCAGGCTGTCGCCGGGCATCAGCGGTTGGCCCAGGGTGTAGATGCGGTAGCCGTGACGGGCGTCATCGAGGGCCAGCGTAGCGCCGGGGATGTCGATCAGCATGTTTTCCGGGCGCACCGATCCGGGCAGGGTGAAATGGAGCGAATCGAGGGCTGCCTCAGATTTATTCACGATCACCGCTGATGCCCGCACAAACAGGGCCCGCTCATAGGGATGAATGTCAATTTCGTAGTCGAAATGCACCCATCGCGGCTGCGCAATGCCTTCATATTGCTTGTAGGTGAGCTCGTAGTTCAGCTGTATCTGCTCCATTTCTTTGGATGAAATGTAGGTGTTCAGCACAGCCGTGTTGTAGTAAATCCAGCCGCCGCTTGCCAGGAACGCGGTAAACAGCGCAAGAGCGGGGATGCGGGCTTTCCGGAAACGGCGGCCCGCTTCGGTGAGCCGGTCCGAAAAACGGCTGTGATGGCCGCGCACGAAAAACGCGTAAGCGGCAATCAGCAGGAGTCCGGCAAAAAAGGCCCAGTACAGGTTGAACCAGACCATCCCCGGCACAAAAGGCCCGTAGCCGTTCATGTCGGAAAAAATCCGGCTTGGCTGATTCCAAAGCATGAACATGTTAAACTCCGTGCGCAGCGCGCCCTGAAGGGAGGCCCGTGCTACCAGCACGGCTACGAACACAAAGTAGCCCACGTAGCGGTTGTTGACCAGCGTATGGATGAGGAGGGCGACCGCAACGAGCTGCGCAAAAGTCAGCATATCCATAATCAGCAGTTCAACTACGTAATGTGTGAAGTCAATTTGCGGATAGCCGGAAAGCAGCTGCGTGATAATGCCGGCTAAAATCAGCACGATCTGAACAGCTGCAAGCGCCAGCATCATGGCGATGAATTTGGATACAAAGATCGTCCCCGTGCTTACGGCACTCGCATCGAGCATGTCGCTAATGCCCGCATCCCGCTCCTTCCAAACCAGCACGCCGGTGTAGAAAACGATGATGGCGATCATAAAGATGTAAAAGCCGCCGGCAATGCGATCAATCACCGAATATGAGGTTGGATAGACCGGGGTTCCGTACCAGTCGTAAAAGAAGGTGAGGTTACCCCCCAGATTGATCAGACCGATCAGCAGGATGATCAGGAAAACCTGATTGCGAAGAATAGAGACTGTTTGAAAGCGAACCATACTGAACAGGGCCGTCCAGGAGAATCCCGCAGCGACAGGCGCTGTAAAGTTTCGCATGGGCGCGTAGCCGGGTGCCTGCGGCTGACTTTCAGCAATTTCTGAAGCATCGGAGCGCTTTTTCCTCCGGAAAAAAGTCCATCCTGATTCCGTGAAGGAGAAGCGCCAGTACAGCAATCCCATAATGGCGAATGAGAGTGCCATCCACCCAAGCCGGTTCCAGAGCAGCCAGCTTTCGAAAGGTGCGGTGATGGTATTCTGCTCATCAATGCTCAGAAAACGGGAGACCTGATCAAGTGCTGTTAAGCCAAAGGGATCGGAAAGCGCGGCTATCCATTGGTTATCGAGGTTGCTGCCAATTCCGCTGCTTATGCTCACCATTACCAGAATGACCATCGCACCGACAAAGGAAACCATGGTATTCCGGAAAGTCACGGCCAGGCCATAAACCAGCACACCCATAATCAGGGTATTCGCGATACCGAAAATCAGAAAGCTTTGGAGGTGTGCCCCCCAGAAAACGGAGGTAAACCGGGCGCTGTCAGCCCAGGGCATGAGGGGGCCGAGGAGGATGCCCAAACTCGTACCAAGCATGGGGATGCAGGCAATCAGGAAAGCGCCGATGAATTTTCCGAAGAAGTAATCACGTTCACGGATAGGGCTGGAGAACACCAAAGCCGACATACCGCTGCTGATGTCGCGGTTGGCTGTTGAATTCATGAAGGCCGTCACCATCAGCAGGGTGATGATCCCCATTACAGCGTAAAAATCCTGAATGGCGGTCGGCGCATTGCGGTACACGGTGTCGGCGGTCGTACCGCCAATGGTGATGAAATCCGAGGAAACCGCGCCACCGACCATCACGGTTACCAGGGCGAAGAACACCCAAAGCATGGGGCGTCTCAGCCAAAAATTGAGCTCATACTGAATAAAGGTCCACATAATTTTGCCCCGGCTTAAATGATGTTGTTGAGCTTGGCGAAATACACATCCTCAAGGGACTCGCCGGCGGGCGCAAACCCGTTGCCCGGATCTTCTTCCGCCAGCACGTGCACCCGCGGTTTTCCGCCCACCATCTTGGAGCTGAGCACGCGGTACGCGTTGCGAAAAGCCTCGAGGTCCTCTTTTTCGACCTGCTTTTCGAACACCTTGCCGGTGATGAGCGCCAGCGCATCGTCGGTCGTGCCTTCGTACAGCACCTGCCCCTTGTCCATGATCGCCATGCGGGTGCAGAGCTCGCGTACATCCTGCACGATATGGGTAGATAAAATCACAATGGTCTGCTCGCCGATTTCGCTCAGAATAGTGTAGAAGCGGTTGCGTTCGCCGGGATCGAGTCCCGCGGTGGGCTCATCCACAATCACCAGTTTCGGACTTCCGATCAGGCACTGCGCAATACCGAACCGCTGACGCATCCCGCCCGAGAAGCTGCTCACCGCCTTTGTGCGGTGTTCGAACAGGTTCACTTTTTGCAGGAGGTAGTCCACCATCTCCCGGCGCTCCGCTTTGTTCCGGAACCCCTTGAGCAGGGCGAGGTGATCGAGCAGCAACAGGGCCGATACTTTCGGATAGACCCCAAATTCCTGCGGAAGATAGCCCAGCTGTCGCCGCACCTCCTCCTTATCGCGAAGCACGTCGAGTTCGCCAAGGGAAACTTCACCGGCATCGGCTTCCTGCAGTGTGGCAAGGGTGCGCATCAGGGAGGACTTCCCGGCCCCATTCGGACCGAGCAGGCCAAACATGCCGGGTTCGATGGTGAGCGAAACGCCGTCGAGTGCTTTCACGCCATTGGCGTATTCTTTGGTGAGTCGGGTGATGGTAAGGCTGGAAGTGGCATTCATAAGATTGGATTTTCGGTCATGTGTTGAGTAAGGCGGCTGCGAACGGAAGCCCGCCGCTAAGGTTACAGGCAAAGGTCAGTTGTCAGCACTTTTACGCGCTTCATTTTCCCCGCTATCTGCGCTGCGAACGCTCCACTGCACGGCACCCCACAAAATCGAGCGGCTGTTTGGGGCTTCCGTTTGCGCTACGCCCGATTGCACTTCCGGCACATCGGAAACACTTCCCGATTCCACATTAAAAGAAGCTTCTGCCTGAAATCCGCAGCTTCCGATCAGTCCCCAAAACAAGCACACCTTGCGCTTGGGCGCGGGTTTGTCTGCTTCATCGGTACTTAAAACTTCCACAGAATAACCCGGCGAGGTGATACCAGCGTACGCATCGGCATTTTTGTTGAAGGCAGCGGTCACGCCCGCGTAAACCAAAAGGAGGATGATTGTCTTTTGCATGATTCAAGTGTTTAAGTAGTGTTAATTAAGAGTGAGGTTGCGTCCGGCGGTCTGTTTTGCCCGCTCAGAATCACGCCCTAAATTCAGGCTATTTCCGGAGCTGCTCCATTTTTTGTGATAAATCCTTCCGTTTTGTGACGAACCGCGTTCATCCCAAAAATTATCAGTCCTCAGTCACACCTGTTATCTTTGCGGACCTCAGCCGAATCAAAGTGATCACTGTGATTCCTTCACAAACAGCCCTCCGCCCTTTCCACAAAAATCAAATTATGCATCATACCCTGATCCATGCCTCCTGTGCATTTCAGCCTGCTGTATTTTTGGGAGAAACTCCGTGCGCATCACGGTCTGCCGTGCTTGTGATAATTCCCAGCCCTACGGCCTGTCCCGTGCTTTTTGATGGGGGCGTCCCTGCCAGATCAGAATTATTTCCCTGAAAACAACGAAGCTCCACAACCCGCCTTCTTAACCTTACACCACAGCGCTGCATGTCCTCCCTCATCCAAAAAAACAACCTGATCCAAATCCTGATTTGGCTGAGCCTGCTGCTGCTGTTGTTTGTGGGCTTCTTTTCTTCTGAACCGGAGGAAGGCAGCACCAACCGCTCGGAAGACCTCCTCATTATCAGTCTGATCTGGCTGAGCATGATCACAGCGAGCTACACCGCCCTGTACCTGCACACAAAATTGTTTCAGAATCAGCGCTATGTGCTGTTTGGCGGCGCGATCGTACTGGCTTTGGTCGGGATTGTATTTTCCGTTCGTACCCTCTCCGTACTGTTGCTCGAGTCTTCCTTTATCCAGAGTTTTTACTCGGATTTGGTTTCGTATTCCTTTGTGATGGGCATCTCAATCGGCATGCGCTATGCCAAACAGGGACTGCTCGACCGCTACCTGCTCCAGGAAATGCAGGCGCAGCTGCTGAAAGCCGAACTCGACACCCTGAAATCGCAGATCAATCCGCACTTTCTGTTCAACACCCTGAACAACATCTACGGCGTGAACCTGACGGATCCGGAGAAAGGCTCCGAGATGATCCTGAACCTGTCGGAGATGTTCCGCTATTTTCTGGAAGCGCAGAAATGGGACAAGGTTACGCTGGGTGAAGAACTCGAGCTCATCCGCAATTACATCGCCCTCGAACGGATGCGGCTGACCCCTGCCAACCGCATCGAACTGAAGGTGCAGGCTGAGGTACCCTCACGCCTCCTACCCCCGCTCCTGCTCATGCCCCTCATTGAAAATGCGGTCAAATACGGCGTACAGCCGGGTAAGGCGACCACGATTTCAATTGACATACAGCAAGGGAAACAGGAACTTACGCTTACAACCCTAAACGAACTTCACCCCAATCACCGAACCGCCTCGACCCGAACCGGACTCAAAAACCTGAGCGAGCGGCTCGAACGTCTGTACCCCGGTCGCTTCACGCTGCACAGCGCAGCGGCAGGCAACCGCTGGCAGGCCAAACTGATCATCCCGCTATGATTCGCGTACTGATTGTAGATGATGAAGCACCCGCGCATACCGTGCTCAAAGCACACTGCGCCAAAATCGACGATATTGAGGTTGTGGGCAACTGCTACGACGGCACCTCGGCCCTGACCTTTCTGCGGCAGCATCCGGTTGATCTCATGTTTCTCGACATGCAGATGAGCGATCTCACGGGTTTTGAACTGCTCCAAACCCTGGACGCCCCGCCCTGCGTAGTGTTTGTTACCGCTTATGCCGACTATGCGCTCGAAAGCTACGAATTTGGAGTAACCGACTACCTGCTCAAGCCGGTGCGCTATGCCCGCTTTCTTGCGGCTGTTGAAAAAGTCAGGCGCTATCTCGGCAGGGTCAACGGAAGCGTGAAATCGGGTCCGGAAGTTTCCCCGGATGCGGCTGCCTCCGCCGATGCATCTTCCGGGGCGGAAACGGCTTTTCTCAGCATCAAAACAGACGGGGTGACCGAGCGCGTAGAAGTGGGCCGCATCCTGTACATCGAAGCCTGGGGGAACTACATCAAAATTCATCTGCCCGAACAAACCCTGGTCGAGCGCCGCACGCTTAGCGACCTCGAGACCGCCTTGACGGATCACGGCTTTGTGCGCATTCACAAAGCATGGCTCGTACGCCTGCGGGCAATAGACGCGATTGACGGGAACCGCGTCAGAATCGGGAAAACCGAGCTGCCTGTTGGGGCCATCTACAAACAAAAGCTGCGGGATCTTATCGCTTCGGATTCGGTATGAAAATGAATGTCCCGTCAGCAATCGCAATATGAATGGATTGACGGCATCTTTGACAACCCCGTAACCCCAAAAGCAAGGAGCACTGCGTAGGTTTGGGAGCTTTCGGATTGGTACAACTGCCAGTGATGCGCACGGGGTTTCACCCAAAAAACAAACAGATGCTAAACTGCCGAAGCGGTCGGATTCCGGCTGATTCGATGGATATTTGGCCTTTTATCCCTGATCCGGCGAGGTGTCATGCATCAACCGGTAAGCGGGAATCAGCCGGATGGTTTTGCCCTCGGTGCTCAGGGTATCGGCCTGATTGCGGGTGATGATGAGGCCTTCCTGCAGCCCAAAGTAGTTCAGGGCTTCGATGAGGCCGCCGGTTTCCCGCTTCAGGTTGTCGGGCGTTAGTTCTTCGCAAGCCTGAATGACTGAGGTGCAGCTTCCTTTTTCGAATACCACAAAGTCGCATTCCTGCTTCTCACGGAAGTAGTAAATTTGAGTTGGTCCGGCCCCAGCCGCTCGTCGCAGGTGCAAATAAACGGCATTTTCAAGCCTTCGTGCGCGGTCAGCGCTGAAGCTCAACGAGTTAGCGCGGATAAGACCGGTATCAATGGCATAAATCTTCCGTGGATTTGCTGTACGGGTTTTCGCAGACCAACTGAAGCGCTGCAGCTGGGAAAACAGCCAGGATTCTTCCATCCTGTGCAAGTAATCAGAAGCTGTATTTGCTGCGCCCATCCCAAACTGTTTTTTCAGGCTGTTGTAGGTTGTTTCTTTACCCGTGTTGGTGATCAGAAACAGCGCCATTTCCATGAGTACCTGCGTGTTCCGGATACCATGCCGAATCGCGATGTCGCGCAGCAAAATATCCTTGAACAAATTCTGGAGCACGGCAGGATCTTTTTGAGTGATAAACTCCGGGAAACCGCCTGTTTCGAGATACGCATCGAAACTGTCTGCTGAAGGGTTTAGGCCAGCAAATGAGATAAACTCGCTGTAGCTAAAGGGATAGAGGTCATGCCGGATATACCTGCCGGTCAGACGGGTTCCCAGCTCTGTACTCAGCAGGGAAGCATTGGATCCTGTGATGAAAATTTTACAGCCCCGGTCGTGGAGTTGGCGCACAAACAGCTCCCATCCGGTGATGTTCTGGATTTCGTCAAAAAACCATGTTTGGGTCTGTTTCGGTACGATTTCATCCAGCTTTTGAAAATCGCCTGCTTCAAAATCAAACAGACGGGAGTCTTCAAAATTGATGTAAATGGAATCGGGATAATGCGCCTTTCGGATCATCCCCATTAAAGTACTTTTTCCGCATCTTCGAACCCCTGAAACGACTTCAATATGTGAGAGCGCAGGTTTGAATTCAGACGAAAAACTTCGCGGCATGGCATCCTCATACCGCCTGAGCGGCATGCTTTGCTGATCATCCAATACCTGTGCGAGAACCTGCTTTAAAACCATGACGGGAGTTAAGTTTGTATTACTAATATAAGATAGTTTATATTACTAATATAAGATTTGTTGGGGGGATTTATTATCAGCGTTTAATTCTGCACACTTCTGCTCCCTTTAAATGAGGCAATTCCTCTAATTCGGCTAAATTAGAGGAGTTCAACTCCTCCAATTTAGCTGAATTGAAGGAGTTTCTGCTACACCCCTTTCGTTACCTTGCCTTACCTCCCCGATTTGTTATTTTGGCTTGATGTATAAAACGATTCGACTTCCCAAAAAGCAGCTCAAAACCTGATTTCACCACACCAAGAAAAACCATGCCCGTCCTGAAAAACATCGGAATACTCTACACCTGCGCCGCTGAAGGCGGTCAGGCCGATATTCACCCTGTGAAGTACGCCGCGCTGGTGTGGGAGCGGGATAAAATCCTTTGGACCGGTCCTGAGGCCAACCTGCCGGAGCCGTATCACAAGCTGGAGTCGCTCGACGCCGGGGGGAAAATGGTGATTCCGGGTCTTGTTGAGTGTCACACACATCTCGCCTTCGGCGGCTGGCGGGCCGATGAGTTTGAGCTGCGCTCGCTCGGGCGACCCTACCTCGAAATCGCGAAAAGCGGAGGCGGCATCCTGAGCAGCGTGCGGGCTACAAGAGAAGCGAGTCCGGAAGAGCTCCTCAACAAGTGCCTCGGGCATTTACAGGAAATGAAAGCCCTCGGCATCACGACCGTGGAGTGCAAAAGCGGCTACGGACTAAACCGCGACGACGAGCTCAAGGTGCTGCAGGTGTACCGCGAACTCGACCGCATGCAGCCGCTTGATATTGTTTCGACCTTTCTGGGCGCACACATGGTGCCCCCTGAATACGCCGGCCGCCGCGAGGCCTATGTCGCTTTTTTGGTGGAAGAAATGCTGCCGCTCATCGCCGACGCGCAGCTTGCGCGCTTCTGCGATATTTTCATTGAGGAAACCGCCTTCACTATAGACGAGGCCTACACCATCCTCGCCAATGCCATCGACTACGGATTCATGCTGAAACTGCACGCCGATCAGCTCAGTCCCGGCGGAGGTGCAGAGCTTGCCGCGCAGCTCGGGGCCGTTTCCGCCGATCACCTCGAGTACATTTCCGAGGCCGGCATTCAGGCCATGAAAAATGCGGATGTTGTTGCCGTAAGCCTGCCGCTCGCGAGCTTTTACCTCCGGCAGCCGGCCATTCCTGCCCGCAAACTGATCGAAGCCGGGGTTTCGGTAGCCGTCTCCACGGATTTCAATCCGGGCTCGGCGCCAAGCTTTCACCTGCCCGCAGCCATGACGATGGCCTGCACCCTTCAGCACATGAGTCCGGCCGAAGTCCTCAAAGGCGCTACCTTCTACGCTGCCAAAGCCCTGCGCATGCAGGACGACATCGGCAGCCTCGAACCCGGCAAACGCGCCGACTTCGCCCTAATTGATGCGCCGTCTGTTAATCACTGGCTCTATCACCTGCGTCCCAATGCCTGCACGGCTTCCTGGAAAGACGGTATTCAGATTTACGGCCAAAGCATTTAGCGTAAGTATCTATTTACATTTACTATAAGCGAATTAAAACTGGTTCATTAGAACATTTCTATTTTTTTTGGGGAGAATTCCGTGCGCATCACTGGCTGTTTTGCCAACCCGATATATCCCAAACCTACGGCATGCCCCTTGCTTCTTGGTGTTGGGTGAAAAAGTCCGAGCCAGTTTAAGTCATTCCGAACGCTATTCATTTGGTGGGCCCGTATCGAAGCCATTGTGAGAGATCAGGCTGCGTAACCGGAGCGAACGACGAGGCAGGTAATCACCGGAACTTTCATCTCATCAGATCACATTATACGACCCAAAATAGCCTTTTAAGCAGCTCTCATAAATTGTTGTTATCTTAAGAGGCTAAGAAAAAAATCACCTTTTCAGTCTGCTAAATCCGACTATGTCATCACTATTTTCCAGGTATAATGTAATTGTTATCGGCGGGGGGCATGCCGGGAGCGAAGCGGCAGCTGCTGCTGCACGGATGGGCATGCGTACCCTGATGATCAGCATGAACCTGAACGCTATTGGTCAGATGTCCTGTAACCCCGCGATGGGCGGTGTTGCTAAAGGTCAGCTTGTCCGTGAAATCGATGCCCTCGGCGGTATCTCTGGCATCGTTAGCGATCAAACCGGGGTGCAGTTCCGCATGCTTAACCGGAGCAAAGGCCCTGCGATGTGGTCGCCCCGTGCGCAAAGCGACCGCATGCTGTACGCCCAAAAAATCCGCGAACAGCTCGAAGCTATTCCCACGCTCTTCTTCCGTCAGGACAATGTAGTGCACATCCTGATCAACGAAAAGAAGGAAGCCTACGGGGTTGTAACCCAAACCGGACAGGAAATCTACGCGGATGCCGTCATTGTTACGAGCGGCACGTTTCTGAACGGACTCATCCATATTGGCGAAAAAAACTACGGCGGCGGACGCTCAGGCGAGCGCGCATCCAAAGGTATCACTGAGTGCCTCGAAGCACAGGGCTTTGAATCCGGGCGGCTCAAAACCGGAACCCCTCCCCGGCTTGACGGCCGCACCGTGAATTACGACAAGCTCGAAATTCAGTATGGTGATGAGGACCCCTCCCCTTTTTCCTTTATGACGGACAAGCTGCCTTCGATCGAGGAACAACTCAGCTGCTGGATCGGCTACACGAGTCCGGAGGTACACGAGGTCCTGCGCGGGGGCTTTGACCGCAGCCCGATGTTCAACGGCGCGATTCAGTCAACGGGTCCCCGCTACTGCCCGAGCATCGAAGATAAAATCAACCGCTTTGCCGACCGGGACCGCCATCAGCTCTTTCTTGAGCCGGAAGGCTGGAACACCTACGAGATGTACCTCAACGGCTTCTCGACGAGCCTTCCGGAGGATGTGCAGTACAATGCCCTGCGCACCATCGCTGGTTTTGAGGATGTGATGATGATTCGTCCGGGCTATGCGATCGAGTACGATTACTTCCCGCCGCATCAGATTCACCGCAACATGGAAACCAAGCTTGTTGCCAACCTCTTCTTTGCCGGGCAAATCAACGGCACAACCGGGTACGAAGAGGCGGCCTGTCAGGGACTCATGGCGGGCATCAATGCCGCGCGCAAAGTCCGGGGCGAGGATGAGCTTGTGCTCTCCCGTTCGCAGGCCTACATCGGCGTACTGATCGACGACCTCGTGAACAAAGGCACCGAAGAGCCTTACCGCATGTTCACTTCCCGGGCGGAACACCGCATCCTGCTGCGTCAGGACAATGCTGACCTTCGCCTCACCCAAATCGGTCATGAAATCGGTCTTGCTACCCCCGAGCGGTACGAGCGCTACACGAAGCGCCGCGAAGACATCGATCATCTGATGAAGATGTTCACCGATCACAGTGTGCGGCCCGAGGTTTACAACAGCCTGCTCGAATCCCTCGGCACAACGCCGCTGCGTCAGACGATCAAGTTCCCGAACCTCGTAACACGTCCGGAGCTGAGCCTTGCGCAAATGCTGGAGGTTGACGCCGAACTCAAAGCTAAAGCTGAGGCTATCACAACATCCAAAACCGAACTTGAACAGTGCGAAATACAGTTCAAGTATGCCGGGTACATCCAAAAAGAGTACGAAATGGCGGATGAAATGAGCCGGAAGGAGAACATGCGCATCCCTGAAAAAATCAACTATGACGGGATTCACAGCCTCTCCACGGAAGGCCGCCTGAAGCTGATGAAGGTGAAACCGGAAACCATAGGTCAGGCCGGACGCATCAGCGGCGTGTCGGCAAGTGACCTCGCGGTACTCATGGTCTATCTCAAAAATTGACCGAAATTGCCTACCTTTAAGCGCCGGAGCAGCACGTCTGTTTCGGCGCTTTTTTTATTTTATGACGGATGATGACCTGACTGTCCAAACCCTTTTCTCCATGATGCCTCACAAAATAGTACCCAAATTTTTCTCAGACGAAATGCTCGAATCGGTCAACAATCTGATTGAAGCCAACGAGCCGCTGCTCAGTCAATATGCCGAACAATTGCTGTGGTGGAATGAAAAAGTGAACCTGCTCAGCCGCAACTCCGACATGAAAGCGGTGGAGAAGCACATCGTACACAGCTTGTTTTTAGGTGTAGTCGGCAGCTTCGCCCGTGAAAAAGCATTCGTGGATATCGGCAGCGGCGGCGGACTCCCGGGTATCCCGCTCGCGATTTGCTTTCCGGAGAAAAAGTTTGAGCTGCTCGACCGCACCGCCCGCAAGTGCGCAGCGATGAACGACATGATTGGTCAGCTGGACCTGAAAAACGCAACGGCACATCACACAGAAGCCGCTATGTTTCACGTGAAACATGAAAGTTTTGGCTGGACAAGCAAACACGCCATTAAGCTCAGCGAGTATGCAGGTCTGAGCGAAAAGTATCCTGCGGCCAAAGGCTATTTCCTAAAGGGCGAGGACTACAAGGAGGAACTAAAGGAAGTAAATCTCCCTCTGAAGGTGCTCGAATTCAAAATAGACGATTATCTGACGGATCCTTTTTATGACGGGAAACGGGTCCTGATTCTTCAGCAGCTCAACGAGACGGAGAACAGCTAAGCTACCGTCTTGCATCTGCGAGCCCATTTTATTTGAGTATCTTACAATGAGGCCGCACAAAGATTAAATTCAATCAGGGAACCAATGAACTCAACAGAAAGACGACTCAACTTGCTTCTTTTGCTTCAGAGTAACAGAAAATGGACCGTTGATGACATGGCGGAACATTTTGGCGTGAGCCGCCGCACGATTTTCAGAGATCTTGCTTCTTTCTCTGAGATCAATTTGCCTGTTACCTATGAAAAGGACGCGGGATATAATATGATGAAGGGCTACTCCATCCCCCCTATCATGTTCTCGCCTAAAGAGCTCGCCATCATTCAGATTGGTCTGTCTTTTGTTGACTCACAGGTTGATGAAACCCTTGTCAAAGATTCCAGGGCGGTTCAAACTAAAATCGACAGCGTACTGCCGACCGAAGAACTCAAGAACCTAATGGCTGACCTGGGCAGGAAAACTATTGTTGACCCCTACAAAATGTACGCCGCAGAAAAGCGAAAAGGCGGCGACTGGTTCACGCTCGCAAACAGTATTTCACAGTACTTCGAGGTCAGCTTCACCTACGCGTCCCTGAAAGACGGCGCTGCTGAAAAACGAAGCGTCCGGCCCTATTTGCTCGTCTATTACACTGATCACTGGACCCTCATCGGGTATGATGTGAACCGCAAAGACATCCGCAGTTTCCGGCTTGACCGCATGAAGAAAGTTGAGATGACGGCAACAAAGTTTAGCGGCAACAACATACCCGGCGTGAAATCACTTTTGTTTCGGGTTAAAGAGGAAGCTGCAACAGAAGTTGTGATCCGTGTGAGCGCAGAGGAGGCCGGACGTTTCCGGGGATCGGTTCCGGCACAAATAGAATCTGAAGAAGAGACAGCTGAAGGACTCGTTTTCCGATTCCGGTTTGATAATCTCGATTACATCAACAAATGGCTTTTCACCTTTCACAATGAAGTAAAAGTCATCAAGCCGAAAACACTTATCGAAAAGCGAATACTTCTCATTCAGGAAATGCTCCGCGGTATCTGAGGCGTAAAACAGAGCTTTTCAAAAAGAAAAAGGGGATGTTTCACGTGGAACATCCCCTTTTTCTATTTGGTGAAATGGTGGTTTCAGTTGAATCAGAAATCGAAAACACGCTTGTCGTCCGATGGATAAAGATGCCGGTCAGACGACCATGACGAATCTCCAATCACCGAATACTGCCCTATAGTTTCAATGGCGCTGAGTTCAAGGGTGAGCACGTTGCCGTAAATCGTGGATCCCTTTTGCAGGATAGAATCCTCAGGAAGCTTAATCAGAAACAAGCGTCCATTATGCTGTCTTAGCAAGATGTATCCATGGCTGACATAACGACTTTCCCATACAAGTGCATCGGAATTATTCGAAACTGCTTTCACATCAATGGCAATACATTGGCGTTGGTCGGCTTCTTTGTTTTCATTAAAGGGCCAGTGATTTTCGGATACTATGCTTATATGACGTCTTCCTGCGCTCAAACGCTTTTGAATATCACTGCTAAGTTCAGAATCTAACCCGAAATTTGGCAAATAATCCTTCCATTTGTTGTTAGCCGCAATAATTGAAAACGAACTGCTATTTCCGGTGATGAGGAGCGACAAATCAAACTGCTTGGATGGATATATATTTTCTTTGAGGATATCTGCAAGCTTTTGCTCATTCAGAAACCTTGAAAACAGCCATGGTATAAAGCGGCTAAAAAAACGAATTTTGTTGTTTCCGCTCCAAAACCGCAAATCTATACTCCCCTGACGAACCATTTCATCGAGCCGTAGTGAAAGCTGTCTTGCCGAGCGCTGAATGTCCTTAGTGAAATCAACTTTCCGAACGGGTAATTCTTTCTGACCTTCAAATACCGGATGAGATTTGTTGAAATTTGCGTCAAAATAGAGAAAGTGGAAGGAAGCCCATTTACCACTTGCAAAATCTGCACTTCGGGCATATTCACTGACAAATCCGGCAAAGGCAAATAGCGGTGATCCCTTCAGGTTTAAAGGTTCGATAGTATACCCGGGTTCACTGTCTGATAGTTCAACTTTATGGGGACTTATGCTTATAAGCTTTGCTCGGTTATCTACCCCTTCCATATCCATCATAATATCAAGGCGCGAAAGCATCAGCAGCTTGTACCATTTTGCAGCAATGCCGTCATCATCTGAAAACAACCAGTCTGAGCCATCATCCAACCACCTCAAAAATTGATTTGTCTGGTTAGCGAGCTCATCGAATTTGGGCTTTGTCTCAAAAATAATCCGTTTGATCTCATACTCAAGATTTGTCTGAACTGATGCAAGTTTATCCGAAAGCCGCTTTATCTCTAATTGCTTTGAACACTCTTTTGCAAGCAGTCTTAGCTCTGATTTATCGGCGACGTTACCTAAGGGCATCTTCACAAAATCATCTCTGTAAGCCTTCCTTAATTTGAATTCATCCCATTTTGCAAAAACTTTATCCGCTTCATTAAGCCGTGCCTGATTCTTGATCGCCAAACCAATTGCAAGTGCGGTATCTTTCAAACCTAATACACTTCCTTTTTTTCGAAAAGCATTTTGTTTCTTGTTTGAACCAAAACGACTATACATACTCAAGCCGAGCGGAATAACATCATCGCTCACGCTCGGATCTACAAATAACACGCGCCGATCATATTCGACTTGCGTTTTCCGCATATCCTGATAGTAGGCTAACCTGAATGCTTCCCGCAAAGGCTCATTATTGAATACACCTCCGTCTATATATGTGAAAGGGTAGCGATCTTTAGCATAGCTACCGACCTTGTTTATGTTTTCAGGAAGGCTATCAATCTGTTCCGGTCAAAGATTCTCACCAAATTCACAACGATGTCGTTCCAATAAAACGGGCCTAAATGCAACGGGAAAACAGCCGCAGGCAATCGCTGTTGCTGAAATGGTTTGCCAACTGCTTTTGTGACTGATGTTTTCGAGAATATGTTTTTCGCTTTGAGTATCAGCTTCTCCCGTGTGAAGTCTGTACCAGCGTTTAGGTAAACGTTGGAGCTCATCCTCATTTAAAGCGTTAAAATGAATATCGAAAACGCGCATATCACGATGGATGAAGGATCGCAGCGCATCGTTAAGAGCAATGTTGGCTTTATCCTCCAGGCGTAGCTGATACTGTTTCCGGCCATCAGCCACAACAGGATTGAGCCGGGAAAGAGAGCAAGCAAACGTATCACTCTCAACAAGGAAACCCGAAGGATTTAAGGTTCCAGTGTATCCTTCTTCTCCGGGTGAAAGGAAACGTGCTGCGATGTCTTCATAAGTCTTCAGGTAAAGAATTGAAGGATCATGCTCCATGCGCGCAATATCAAACGGAAGCTTGTCTCTTCTAAGCAGGCGCTCCAGATTAACTGTTTTAACCCATGCCTGCTCCTGAAGATGCTGTGCGTACTGAATCAGCAACAACTGCATTTTTTCCTGCTCGTTTGCTTCTTCCAGCAGCTTACTCAGATTTGCACCAAATTCAGTATGAAGACTATTCCAAAGTTGTTTATGCGGTGAAGAATATTCATCGAAAACAGTTTCATCAGGCGCTGTAAAAGCCTTTAGCATCACCGTAAGCGCCAACGCCCCCGCGCTTGCACCGCTGAAGGCATCTATTATGATGCGATTGTAATAGTGCTGGTTCTTTTGTTTCTTGTTAATTAAGTTATTAACAAACAACAACTTAATAGTCTATGTTAGCGCGCCGCCGCTGAAGGTACCAAGGGAAACGCCCCCTCCCATTGCCATTGCCAGTCGAAGTTCTCGTGCCATATATGTTTGTTTTTTAGTTGTTTAAGATTAATAGGCACTTCAAACTACTAAAAACAAATCAAAATGCCGTGCTTTATTTAATAAAGTGGCAAAAACCGCATATTCATGCAGTTAGTAGCAAAACACTGGCGCTGAATTACTTAGCCTATTACTCTCCTGTTACCCGTCCGCAGAACAACCTCGTGCCATACAAGCCCAAGGGCAATAAAAACAATACCTAAGAGAATGATTTCGGGCTGAATCCAAAAAGCAAGACCCAGACATCCTGTAAACCCTAATACCGGTATGATGCGGGGATAAAGCCGACGTTCAGCGGGGAGCAGAAAGGCGCTCAGGTTGGTGATGCTGTAATAAATAAGCACTGTGAAAGCGCTGAACGACCAGGTAAAGCGGATGTCGCCGCTCAGCACAAGCAGGGTGATGATGATGCCGGTCAGCCATACGGCCATGACCGGACTTTTCGAGACGGGGTTGATTTCAGCTACTTTCTGCGGCAGGTCTCCCCTTCTTGCCATGCTGAGCATTACCCGGGAAAGCCCCAAAACCAGATTGAGCAGCACGCCTGCCATAGCGGTCACTGCAGCAAGGGAAACGATGAGGCCAATCAGAGGCAGTTCGAGGAGCTGTGCTACGACCATCAGTGGGGCGGCTTCTCCATCGAGAGTCTGCCCGAAGGCCTCAGCACCGAGCGCTTGAAGCGCGGTCAGGGTCACAATCCCGTACAGCAGCACAATCACGATCATGGCAGTGACAATCGCCTTTGGGATGGTTTTTCGGGGTTCGGCTACTTCCTCGCCCAGGGTTGCGATGCGTCCGTAGCCGGTGTAGGCCACGAACATGAGCGCGGAGGCGAATAAGAGGGAATCTATCTCTAAGCCTTCAAAAGCAGCAGATATCGGCTCTGTTGGGAGACCGTTCACAAAAAAGCCGGCTACGACCAGAACAGCGAGTCCGAAAAGGGTGAAGCCTACGATCATTTTATTGGCTGTATTGCTTCGGCTGATGCCCCCTGAAACCAGTGCCGTGAGCAGCAGCAAGATTCCGAGTGATAGCCCCACAAAGAGTACCGGACCCGCATCAATCCCAAAAGTATAGAGCAGATAGCCCGCGCTGCCCAGGGCCGCCGTTGCCGCAGATGCCGATTTGGCTGTGAGAAACATCCATCCTGCCGTAAACCCAAAACGGGAACCCAGCACGCGATTGGCGTACTCGTAAGTGCCACCGCTCACCGGGTAGGCTGCCGCAAGCTGCGCGCTGCTGAGTCCGTTAAGTGCCGCAACAATCGCCGCAATAAAAATGGCAATGACCACCGCATTGCCGGCAATCTGTGCCCCGAGGGCGATACTCACAAAAAGGCCGGTTCCGACAATGGAACCAAGGCCCATCAGCACGGCGCCCGGCGTCCTGACGGATCTGCTTAGTTCAGACATAAAGACAAATTGATGTTAGGCAGGTACAGTTTAACCTGATTGATAAGTACCGAACCGGCGAAGATCAACCGACCAGTACCCGCCTCCCTTGATGAATAAAAAGATGCTGCCCGCAAGCATGGCGAGGTCGTTGCGGGACTCATGTAACGCGCTCAAAAGTCCGTAGTGTTCCAGCTCGCGCAGGCTGAAACCCCAGAATCCGGTACCCAGCAAAATGGGCAGCTTGGTGGTAAACAAAGCGGTCAGCATGATAATGATGAGCGGAACTGCGGCATAGCGGGTCATAAATCCGGCCAGAATCAGCAGGCCACACAGCACCTCCATGCCGCCCACAAAGTAGCCGTTAAATTCCGGAAACGGGATGCCAATACGTTCAAAACGACCCGCGCCCCGGAGTTCAGCCCAGATAAACTTTTGGAGCCCTTCGCTCACAAAAACAATCCCGACAACCAGCCGGATAAGTATGGTTGCCTTGTCGGTATCGGTTTTCAGAAGTTCCATAGCCCAAGGGTACGGATTCGATGTGAAATTAATATTACCCATTGCAGCTTAGCGTAGCATTAGTCTTCATTGCTGAAATCACCGCGGTCATACCGGGCGAAATAGTCTTTGGCAGCCGCTACAACCTTAGGTGCGAGCAGAATGGTCGAAAGCATGGTAGGGATGGCCATCATCGCAAAAGCGCTGTCCAGAATATTAATCACCGCCCCTATAGAAAGCACCGAACCTACCACAATACTTAAGGCATAGAAATAATTGAAATATGGTTTCTTGTCAGCACCGGCCAGAAAACCCAGACATTTGGAGCCGTAATAGGAATAGGTGAACATCGTAGTCAGTGCAAAAATGGAAACGCATACAATGAGAATAGGAACGCCAATTGTAGGCAATCCAACCGAAAAGGCCATAGCCGTGAGCGTTACGCCATCCGTATCGGTATTGAGCCATACGCCGGTTACGAGAATAGCGAGGGCCGTCATGGTACAGACAAGCAGTGTATCAATGGCGGGCTCGAGCATGGCAACAAGACCTTCGCGTACAGGCTCGTTGGTTTTGGCCGCACCATGCGCCATGGATTCGGTTCCAATCCCGGCCTCATTCGAAAAAGCAGCGCGGCGTACCCCGATGATGATCACCGCGCCGACTGCGCCGCCCAGGAGCGATTCCGAGTTGACATACTCCCCCCGAAACGCATCGCTCACAATCAGGCCGAGATAGTAAGGAACGACCTCAATATTGATGATGAGGATATACACCACGCCAATCACGTACAGCACAACCATGAACGGCACGAGCGTAGCCGCGACCGTACCAATGCGCTTGATGCCGCCAAAAATCACCAAAGCCACTATACCCATCAGGATGAGACCGGTAATTAAATCCGAGGTAAAATGCGCCTCGGGACTCACCACGGCCATCGGCACGAGTACGCTGTCGCGGATAATTTGCGTGAGCTGATTGGCCTGAAACATCGGCAGACAGCCGAGCAGCCCGCAAAAACTAAAGAAGTACGCCAGGGGCATCCATTTCTTACCAAGGCCTTCGCGAATAACATACATCGGACCGCCCTGAAGCTTGCCTTCACTGTCACGCCCGCGGTACATGATGGAAAGCGTACAGGTGAAGAACTTGGTCGCCATGCCGACCACCGCGCTCACCCACATCCAGAAAATGGCACCCGGGCCGCCCATGGTGATGGCCACGGCAACGCCCCCTATGTTGCCCATCCCGACAGTCGCCGCAAGGGCCGCGCTCAGCGCCTGAAAATGATTGATATCCCCCTCCGCCTTAGGGTCGTCGTACTTGCCGGTCAGCACCCCAACCGCATGACCAAAGTACAGGTAGGGTTTGAAGCGCGACATGATGACAAAGAAAATACCTCCGCCCACAAGCAGGGCAACGAGCGGCGGACCCCATGCGAGATTCGCAATGGTGCCGGTCAGTTCCTCAAAACGTTCGAACATAAAATTGATTTAGGTAGCAGTAGTGAGCAGAAAAGGGATCAAGTCCTCATTAATGAATCCGATGATACCATATTGAGCTTAAAAACGAAACAGAACACCTAAATTAAACAGAAGTACCTTTAACTGAGCTTCTTTAAAAATCTTTCCAACTTTGTTAATCAGCTTTTCGGAGACCCTGACTATTTCGGACTTTCCTGACAGTTTTCACAGAGGTAAATCCTGCGGCTGTTCATGGCTGTTTTGAGGATTTCATTGCCGCAATGATAGCAGGGTTCGCCCTCTCTTGCAAAAACGAAATGCCGGTAGCCCCTGCGTTTAGTACCGGCAGCTTTGGCCTGCGCTACACGGACTTCATCCAGCGTAATTCCTTTGGTTTCAAATGCCCGATGACTGATCAGAAGCGCCGTTTCAGCAAACTTTTGGAGGCGCACTGAGCTGAGCTGAGATGGTTTTTCAGAGGGATGAATGCCGCTGCAGAACAAAATTTCCGACCGGAGATAGTTGCCGACACCCGCAAGAAAATGCTGATCAAGCAACAGCCCGGAAAAAGCGCGGTTTCGGAAGGAAGTATGCTGACACTGTGCAATCACATCATCGATGGAACACCGCAGCACATCCGGCCCGATGGCGCTCAGGTAGGGGTGTGTTTTGATGGATTCACCATCCATCACATCAATTTCGCTGGCACTGTAGAGAAGAGCAGTATGATGAGCAGTCTGAATTTCAAGCCGCAGACTCCGGCTGATATTCGGGTACTCCCCTGCCTTTGCGATGTACCAGCGCCCGTACAGCTGATTATGGCTGTAAATGTGAGTGTCTCCATCAAAAGATATTACGAGTCCTTTACCGTAGGCCTGTACGTCGAGGATTTTCTTTTCGCTCAGCTCGCGCTCAAAAGGCTTCAGGTGCTCATGGAAAAACCAGCTGTAGGTGCAGGATTTACCCGCCAGTACTTTCCGGATTTTTTGGGCTTCAAGATGAATTTCGGGTCCCTCGGGCATAGTTTTATTTCGGCAGGCTTGGATTGACGTAATTAAGTATGCCCTCCAAACCGGGTCTCCCTAACACTTCATTCCCGGTTAACGGTACCTGCCGTAGTATTGGCAGCATGCACCTTCGGGAAAAAGACGGAAAAAGTTGTCCCCGAACCCGGCTCACTTCTGACCTCTATATGTCCGCCCATGCTCTCAATTTGATTTCGGGTAATAAAGAGACCTATCCCCTTTGAATCCTTGTTCCTGTGAAAGGTTTTATAGAGTTTGAACAGATTATCACCGTGTCTTTTCAGGTTGATTCCGAGACCGTTGTCCTCAATATAAAGTACCGTATAGGGTCCTTTAACAGCGGAGAACAGTTTCACATAAGAAGCCCTTTCTTCAGATCTGTATTTGATCGCATTGGTTAGGAAATTGAGCACAATGCTATCCAAATAAGCCGGAATACCGTTTACATGCACACTAAGCGGTATAAGATTGATGATTTCGACCCCGGCTTGCTCAGCAAGTACCCTGACCTGACTAACCGTTTTGGCTACAACAACACCCAGACTAAGCCTGTGAAGCTGATTGTTATTCTCGAGGGTTATTTTCGCAATATCCTCAAGGTTGGAGATGGTCTCCGTCAGGTTTTCGGATACTTCCGCCAGGTAGCTAAACATCTCATTTTGGGCTAAAGAAGGATTTTCTTCAGCCATCATATCAAGTAAGCCTTTCAGGTTTGATGCATGCGAGCGCAGGTTGTGGCTTACAATGCCTGAAAAGTTTTTGAGCTGCTCGTTTTGTCGCTTGGTGATGCTAATGAGTTGCTGCTGCTCAAGTTCAGCTTTCTTCCTCACCGTAATATCCTGAACCGTACCAAAAATCCGGACACACTGCACCTTATGGTATTCAGCCATGACTTTGCAGTTAAGCCATTTCTTCTTTCCGGTCGGAGTCAGGATTTCAATTTCACGTCCCAGACTATTTTTCTTTTCATTTTTTATGCTGTCAAAAATTTCCTTCAGCCCGCCTGTTTTTTCCGGAGAACTGAGCCGCTCAAGTGTGAGCCGGAAATCAGGTTCAGTCTCATCTGTTTCCTCAATAATAGTTTTGAACGTTTTTGACCAATAGGTCCTGTTTTCCAGAAAATCATGCTCAAAGAAACCTACAAGGGCTATTTCGTTGGTTTGCTGCAGTGCTTCTTTGGTTCGTGTGAGTTTTTGCAGTGCTTCGAATTCATCTGTAATATTTCGCACGAGTGCAATTACTTCTTTGTGCATGTAGGGTGCAATTCGCGCCTCGAAATACTGCAGCTGACCTTTAATCTGCAGGTTGTACTTAATCAACTGCAGCTTCCCTTCATCTACAGCTTTACGAATAGCCTCTTCAATCTTGACGCCCGTGCTATTTGCCAGAACTTCTGATACCCGCTTTCCCAGCATATCGGACTTGTCATACAAAAGCTTTTTATCTTCTGAGTAGTTGACAATGTCGATATAAGTACCATTATAATCACAATGAATTACAAGGTCAGGCAGTGCTTCTACCATCGACCGTTTGAACTTTTCATTTTCAGCAAAAGCCTGCTTATAAGACCTTCGCCTTTTGATGCTGTTTTTTTCTGATTCTGCAATACCAGCAATAAATGAGAGATCCCCGGAATCGGGATTTTTTCTTACCATCACATGTACAAAGCACTCCATCAGAAGACCGGTTTTGTGCCCCAAAACCAGTTTTTCCGATACGGGAATATCCTGAGTACCAGCCTTCAGATAATCCAGACGCAGTTTTTGTAGCGCATCTGTTAAGCTGCCTGCCGTAGTCTCATCCAGCGCTGCAGCCCTCGGGGAGACAAAACACATTTCATCCTGGAGGCTGTTAAAAAAAACTACTCCTCCGACGCCAAAGTCTAATGTGAAATCAAAAAGTTTCGGATCTTTTTTTAGTGCGTCAAAGAAAAACGCTTCAGCTTGTTTATTCATAGTGAATTATAGTGCATAAGCCGTATGTGCGTTCAATGGTGTAATAAAGTCTTTTATGTATAGGTAAATCACCCAAGATCTGCGCATCTGCCGGACTGACAGAAAACAATATACTGCCGATTAAATTTATTTTTTAGTGCAAACCAAAAGCTCAAAACCGCCGGTTTGCGCTTTCACTTCGCAGCTAAACCACTGCTGCAAATGTGTGCTATAATTCAGATGCGTCCCCGCTACTACCCAGAGCGAACCGCCGGATTTCAGTTTTTTTGACGCCTGCTTAAACAGGCTCAGACTGACTTCAATGTTGTTCTCGTGTTCCAGGTGTGCAGGGGGATTGGTAAGTATCACATCAAAAAAATCAGACGGGAACATATCGAGACCGTCATAGTGATGTACCATGGCGGCTTCACCGAGGTTCAGCCGTGCAGATGCGCAGGCGAGGAAATCGTCATCGAGCGCATGCACTTCCCGGTCAGCGGAAGGAAGCAGGGTGACGGCTTTGGCGATCACGCCATTGCCACACGCAAGATCAAGTATGGTTCGGTCGCTTTCTTTCAGTTCAAGGTGAGCAATCAGTAAAGCGGTGGCTTCATCAACAGCATCCGCCGAAAAAACGCCGTAATATTGTTTTAGGGGGATGGATTCTTTGTCCTGAACAAGATGTGCGGGTAGCTTCCAGCTGATTTCTTTAAGGAGGGCTTCCATCCCGGCGTCTTCAGACAGCTCAGGTTCAGCAGGCTTTGGACCCTTTAGTTTCAGAACTCTCGCTTTCTTTACAGCAAGGCTTTGCTCGGCATGTTCAAAATACCGGGCGCTGATTTTGAGCATTTGCGGCGTAAAGTGCCGTGTCATGAAGCCTGCAAAAACCTGAAAATCCGGATTTCCTTTCGATAGCAGCCATGCATGGCGCAGGTAAAGCTCGAACAGCTCCAAAGATTTGGGAACCTTCATCAGTGCCAGGGCAGGGACTGAGGCTTCATCCGAAACCTGAAGCGGATTGATCCAGCGGCTGTCTTCAAGGGGAAGATTGTTCTGCGTCAGGTTTTGGCGCATGGCTTTATCCTGACTGCTGTAATTGACAACGCACAGGGGTTTCCAGCTATGGAGGACCGTGCTCAAAAATCCGAAGCGGTCGTGGTACAGAACGAGTCCGAAATCAGCGGGAGAAAAGTCGGGTTGCTGACGAAGCGCCTCAAAATGACTCATTAACAGCTCATCGGCAGCGCTCCAGCTCCGGAGTGATCGGTTGGTAGTTTCAGGATAGCGCTTAAAGTGCCAGGACTTTCCCTCGTTTTGATAGACAGCCATATTCAGTTTTAACCATGATATTCTAATAATTTAGTAAGTTACCATTACTGTATCTGCAAACCGAATTTTTATTCGTAAAGGGTTGAGATATACAGACTCGTTGTTTGCACAAATCCTTCTATATTTTTTATCACACCTCATATAGATATGCCTTTCTTTACTCATCGGTTTAGCTGATAGGCTTCGAGGTATTTGTAGCCGTTTCCGGTGTTAAAGAGCACAATGCGCTCGTCTTTTCCGATGTTGCCTTGTTGAATCAGTTCCATCATCGCGGCAAAAACGGCGCCGCCTTCCGGAGCAGGAAAGATGCCGGTGAGCCGCGCCATTTCGTTGCTGTAGTGCATCATGGCTTCATCGGAAATCGCAATAGCGGCGCCTTTGCTTTCTCGGATGGCGCGCAGCATCAGGAAATCACCTACAGCGGCAGGCACCCGGAGTCCGGAAGCGCAGGTATGTGCTCCTTCCCAGTATTCGGCATGGGTTGTACCTTCTTCCCAGGCCCGCACAACCGGCGCACAGCCGGCTGCCTGAACCGAAATCATCCGCGGCCGCTCTGCACCGATCCATCCCAGCTGCTCCAGTTCGTCGAAGGCCTTCCACATCCCTATCAGACCTGTTCCGCCACCGGTAGGATATAAAATCACATCCGGCAGGCTTCCGCCAAACTGCTCAAAAAGCTCGTATCCCATCGTTTTTTTGCCTTCGAGGCGGTACGGTTCTTTTAGGGTTGAGACATCAAACCAGCCTTTTTCGGCTTTGAGCGAGCCCACGATTTTTCCGCAGTCGCTGATGAGTCCGTCAACAAGCACAACCTCGGCGCCCGCTGATTCACATTCCTGCCGGAAGGCAAAGGGGGTATCTCTTGGCATGTAGATGTGGGCCGAAACGCTGGCAAGTGCACAGTATGCGGCAAGCGCGCCGCCCGCATTTCCGGCAGTGGGGATGGCAAAGGCATTCACACCCCGCTCAAGCGCGGCATTTACGGCGGCTGCGAGTCCCCGCGCTTTGAAGGAGCCGGTCGGATTCACGCCTTCATCTTTGATAAATACCTGCGGTGTACCAAAGCTTTTCTCAAAACGGACAGCGTGTCGCAGGGGCGTGCCGCCTTCGCCAAAAGTAATTAGCTTACTTAGGTCTTTTTGGGGCATCATTTCGTGGTAGCGCCACATATCGGTGCGGCGCCCGGGCAGATTCTCCGGCCTGAGCGTCTGTCTCGCCTTTTCAATATCATAGCGCGCAAGCAGCGGTGCGCCGGCGGGACTCAGGTTTTGTACCGCTTCGGATGAGAAGGTTTCGCCTGTTTTGGAGCATTCAAGATGGGTGAGATACATGTGCTTATTTAATAGTGTGATGGATGGGTTTAATTTTCAGAGAATTCCGCTGCACCAAAAGATGAGAGCATCGCAGGCGTAACATCGGTTATGCTTTTCACTTCAGAAAAATGACCTGCAAGCGGACCTTTAGCGATGAGCGGGACGGGGTTTCGCGTGTGCGTTTTGCGGCCCAGATCTTCCAGGTTGCCGTGATCGCTGCTGATCAGCAGGGTGTGTTCGCTGAGATTATTGAGCAGCGGAGTAAACACCTGATCGAGCCTGTGCAGGGTTTCAAAAGCGAAGGATGCATCCTGTTCGTGCCCGGCTTTGTCGGTGAGATAGTATTCGAGAAACAGCAGATCTGTTTCAGCAGCTGCATTCAGGATGATTTCTGCTACGTCGGTTCCGTCCCGTTTCGGGAGGTTAATGCCGAGTTTTTCGCGCCAATAATCGCCAAAAAGTTCGGCGGTGATCGCTTTCCCGGCCATGACTTCAGCAGTTGAATTCAGCTCATGACCCGCATTTTTCACCATATAGGTCGATGAACTCCAGCGCTTTGTTTTTTCCGCCCGTTCAAAAAATACCGGCGGATAGGCATTGAGGAAACGGGCGCGCTTTCCCGCGTTATGCAGTTTATTGAAAAAACTTTCTGTTTTTAGAAGAGGCCTGATCTTGGAATGCGGGTAAGGTCCGAAATGCCTGCCAACGACTTTTGCCGCATTCTGACCGGTAAACAGCGCGGTTTGTCCCGTACCGCTTTGAGGTAAGCCTTCAATATCGAGATTGGCGTCAATGCCGCTTATTAGGTGATTTTTATCTGTCGGGAAGGTTTCACCGGCAGTAAGCGATCGCCCGTTCAGGAGCAACTCCCAGCCCGGCAGTTTATCAGCAAAGCGCGAAAATGGATTAGAATCGGCAGCGGGCCCGATACCGATTCCATCGATAAAAATGAAAATAAGACTCATGTAAAGATTAACTCTATCTGCCCTTTGCAAGGCATTAGTCAGGATTTTTCTCTCTGTCGATGATGATGGTGACGGGACCATCATTCACAAGTTCAACCTGCATCATAGCGGCAAATTCCCCGGTTTCTACTTTTCCTGCGAAATTTGAGCGGGTATAGCTCACAAAATAATCATACAGCGCTTCAGCTTTATCCGGCTGTGCCGAAGCAATGAAGCTGGGCCGGGTTCCTTTCCTGACATCACCATAAAGCGTGAACTGCGATATGATCAGAATGCTGCCCCCGGTATCCTGCACGGAGCGGTTCATCTTTCCCTGATCATCCGGAAATATGCGGAGTCGCATCATTTTATCAGCCGCCCACTCCGCTTCTGCCTTTGAATCCGTTTGATGCACGGCTGCAAGCACAAGTAAACCGGGTCCGATCTGACCCGCAATTTTGCCTTCAATGGTTACCGAAGCCGACGATACGCGCTGTACTACAAGTCTCATAACCTCAATTTTAGTGTTGGAAAGTGTGTGGGTAAGTAAGCGGTTTTTCGTGGAAAACCGAAACCCTGATTTTTCCAAAAAAAGTTATCCTTTGTTTCAAACAGCAGAAATTTCGTTTTCCACCGGTATCGAAAAGAAACAGATGTGTTAAGACTTATCGACATTATTTTCAACAAAGGGTGTCGATAAACGGGTCAAAAATGTGAAGAAGATCGCCAAAAGCAACAAAAACAGTAAGCTGGTTTATCCACAATATTATCCACATATCCACAATTAGTTTGTGTTTTGTGATGAAAACCACATTTTCCACATATCCACCAAACCTACCACATCTACGAATTTTATAAATTAAATAGCTTAACAGTAGAAATACCCTGTGGAAAGCTTTTTAAATTTTAGCTCATTTAGGGCTTACAGATCTTTGAAATGAGCTGTACCTTTTAGAGAACCAAAACCCACATCCAAATCACAAATGAAAAAACCGATCAGCTATAAAGACAGCGGTGTTGATGTTCAGGCCGGAGAAGCGCTCGTTCATTCGATTAAATCAATGGTTAAAAAAACACATGGGGTGGAAGTACTAAGCAACATTGGTGGATTTGGAGGATTATTCAAACCGGACTTCCGTAACATGAAAAATCCGGTACTGGTAAGCAGCGTTGACGGGGTTGGTACCAAGCTCATTGTAGCTTTTAAAATGAAAAAATATGATACCGTCGGGCAGGATTTGGTAAACCACTGCGTAAATGACATTGCCGTGTGCGGAGCTGAGCCACTTTTTTTTCTCGATTACTTCTCAACCGGAAAGCTTAATACCGACACCGGGTTTAAGGTGATCAGCGGATTCGCTAAAGCCTGTCGTGAAAATGGCTGCGCTCTCATTGGCGGTGAAACTGCCGAAATGCCCGATATCTATAAAGACGAAGAGTTTGATCTTGCCGGTACCATTGTTGGGGTAGTTGATGAAGAAGAGATCATCACCGGTCAAAAAATTAAAAAAGGGGATTTACTCATCGGGCTGCCCAGCAATGGACTGCATACCAACGGCTATTCTTTGGCCCGAAAAGTTTTATTCAGCACGTATGATGTTCAGGATACGCCGGATGGCTTCGATCAGTGCCTGGGTGATGAGCTGCTGCGCATTCATAAATCTTACCTGCCGGTCATCAGACTGCTAAAAAAGATGGAAGGCGTGAACGGATTTTCACACATCACGGGCGGAGGAATTATCGGGAATACCAAGCGGATCATACCAAAAGGGCTTAAAGCGGAGGTAAAATGGAACAGCTGGGAAAGGCCAAAGCTATTTAAACTGATTCAGGAACTCGGAAATGTAGAAGAAGCCGCTATGCAGGAGGCGTTTAATCTCGGAATTGGCCTGATAACGGTAGTTTCGGAAAGTGCCGCTGATTCCGTACTTTCAGCCCTGAAAGAAGCCGGTGAAGCTCCGGTAATTATGGGAACAATTACAGAGGCTTAAATAAATTTCCGGTTATCCGGCAGTATTCTGAACTATTTTATTCGACTTAACTTAAGAGATTTTTTATGGCAAAAGTACATTTGCTGGAAATAGCACACGGACGCAGTGGCGATAAAGGAAACGGCAGCAATGTCGGCATCATCGCACGTCACCCGGAGATTTATTCCTTCCTGGTGGAAGTTCTTACTTCTGAAAAGGTTAAAGAACACATGAAGCACGTTTGCAAGGGGAAGGTTGAGCGGTATGAAATGCCCAATATTGGTGCGCTTAATTTTATTCTGCATGAAAGCCTCGGCGGCGGCGGGACCGTATCCCTGAAACTCGATGCTCAGGGCAAAACCCATGCTGCACAGGTCCTTCGAATGAAGCTTGAGGTGCCGCAGCATCTCCTTAATTTGGCCAAAAAAGAAGAGCGTCAGGCAGCATCATAAAATTTAAAAACCAGATGGGACTTTAGATGATCCCATCTGGTTTTTCTGTTTGCTTCAGAATTTCACCCACATTACCTGCCATGGCTGAAGCGTAATGCTTTGAGATGTTATGGTAGCCCCTGAAATCAGTTCCGTTGCATTGGTGACATCATAAGCTGAAGGGATGTTCCATGTAACCGGATTTTCAGTTACGTTTCCGATGATAATTAACTGATCTCCTTTTTTTGGTGCATTACGCCACATTGCAAATATTTCAGAGGGCGAATCAAGGACTTTTTTACCGCCCTGTGGATCAAAAGAAGGCTCACTAATCCGGATTTTAAGGAGCTTTTTCCATGCGTCAAGTACAGTTCCATGATGGCTGTCAGCATTTTTAAGCTCTTTATTTAATTCATTAATATCCCATTTCCGCCGGTTGATAGACCTTGCCATACCGGTTTTTGCTACATTTTCATGGTCGTTTTTAGTTCCAAGAAGGCTGTGAATATAAATAGCCGGAACACCCCTGAAGCTGAGCATGAGGGTTTGAGAACAGAGAAATTTCCGGATCTGTACCGAAATATCATCTGTTTTTATATCCTTGAACGCATCAAAATAGGTGATATTCAGCTCATAAGGCGATTTAGTACCGTCTCCGTTTTCTTTGTAAGAAACATAACCGCCGCGTTTTACGGCCGCATTAATAATCTTATTGAACTCTTCATCGGGTACCAGACCTTCAAGCGGTCGAACCCCAATACCATCATGTGAAGCTGCAAAGTTAAAATAAGTACATCCTTCCGGCGGTGTACTCAGATTCCTGGACCAGTCAGATAAATAGGAAGCATTCTGGGTAATAATCGCATGATAAAGCAAGGGAGGAAGAGAGAAATTATAGACCATGTGTGCTTCATCGCCATCCCCAAAATAACTGATGTTTTCCTTATGCGGGACGTTGGTTTCAGTTATGAGAACCGTATCAGGCGCTAAAATATCAACCACATCACGGATAAGCTTAACCACTTCATGGGTTTCGGGAAGGTGAATACAGCTTGTACCGATTTTTTTCCAAAGAAAAGCAACGGCATCCAACCGGATTACCCTTACCCCCTTTTCCAGATAAAAAAGTAAAATATCGAGATACTCAAAAAGAACATCAGGATTGCCGAAATTAACATCAACCTGATCTGCACTAAAGGTCGTCCAGACATGGTAAATACCCATTTTAGTTGCAATAGGACTTAGAAGAGGTGTACTTCTTGGCCGGGTTACCATCCGGACATTAGAATTGGGATCAACAATATGGAAAAAGCTGGCGCCCGGCTCTTCGCCCCTTAAAAAATTCCGGAAATAGCTGCTTTCACTTGAAACATGGTTAATAACCAGATCAGCCATAACCCTGTAATCCTTTGAAAGGGTAGTTACATGATCCCACTTACCGAGGTCTTCTCTGATCTGTCGGTAGTCAATTACTGAAAAGCCGTCATCGGACGAATAGGGAAAAAAAGGAAGTATATGAAGATTTTTGATAAGGTGACTAAAGTGCTCATTCATAAACTCATGAAGTACTTCAAGCGGATACCTGTCTTCATCTTTTAGTGAATCACCATAGGCAATGACGAATAAGTCTTTGTGTGAATAGTATTTTTTCTTTGAGCTGCCATTGGATGACTGCAGTCCGGCATAGGATTCAATAAGTTGAGATAGTCTGTTGCTTAGCTCTGCGGTATTAAGGTCGGGATAGATAAATTGAAGTCGCTTTTCTAAAGTCTGCGCCTGTTTTTTTGTAAGAATCATAAAAAGTAATAGGTATTAGTTTAAATATCTGTTTATAGCTTTAGAAGAAAGATATATTTTTATTTTAATGTCCTATTATTTCATAAAGCTGTTTATCTCAAAAGTATAAATAAAGAATAATCAGCACTTATATTCGATATATAGGTATATCCCCTTAAATAAACAGTAATAGCGGGAATAATCAAGTAGCGGCTGTAATGTGTTTGGTCTGCACCTGTAAGAAACAACAAAGGCCGCCCTCCGGCAGCCTTTATTTTAAGTTTGCACCTTATTATGCACCTATATATTTATATGCACCTATAATTGTTGTTTGCTTTACGCTTAATATAAGCTCAATTGTCTTTTATTAAAAAAAATTAATATTAAAAATTTAGCCATATTAGCTTAATATAAACAGCTATTTAGCTTCGTTTATTTGGAATTAGATGAAGCTATTTATTAAGAAAAACTAATAATTGACAGCGCATGAATGCAATTCAAGGGCTTAAACGGAATGAGATTCCTTCTTTTCCGGATATAAAGGAATTTTAATAATGAGCTTACTCCGAAAAGTCCATTTTGAGGGTTTTAACCCCTCTTTATTTGCAATAGAGGCCACTTTTTTTGCTGAAATTGACTTTTCGGAGCGGGCTCAATAATAAAAAAATGATTTCAAAGCCCGGGACACCCTTTCAGCTTGAAATACCTTATCTTAGCTAATCTCGCAGACCTTAATTTTTGCATCTCTAAAGTTTTATGACCAACAAAATAGAAGAAGAAGTTTTTTTGCACACCTTTAGAAACGAGTACCACAAAGGGATTGTGAATTTGATTTTCACCTATGGATATGTACAAAACAAGCTTCAGGAGCTCTTTACCAAGCATGGACTTACCATGCAGCAATTTAATATTTTGCGCATACTTCGTGGCTCCTACCCGGATAGCTGTTCAAATACAGATATCAAGGAGCGGATGCTGGATAAAAATTCTGATGTAACCAGAATTGTGAACAGATTGATTAATCAGAAATTAGTTGAGAGACGTATTTGTCCGGAAGATAAGCGCAAAGTTGAAATAAAGATTAAAGATGACGGCTTAAGACTGCTTTCCGAAATAGATACAGTTAGCGAAAAAGAAGATGAGATACTACAAAACCTGAATGAACACGAAATCCTGGAATTCAACCGTCTTCTAAATAAAATTAGAGGTATTGCTGTACCTGAAGAATCGTAAGCTTATGGTGCTGAGACAAGAACAATATTCTGTGCTACCAGCCCCTTTTCATTTTTAACCAGGTCAAATTCAAAAATAAGTTCTCTGCTCGGTAAAAAGCTGCTATCGAAATCTGATTCAAACTGAGATACGTGGGCAAAGACTGTTTTGTAGGGAGAATCAGATGACCTGGAATCGGTAATCCAAAGAAACTCATCAATTTTGTTGAGGTATCTCAGAAAACCGTAGCCATCACTGTGGCTGAAATCATAGCACACCCCCCGAACACGGGAACCTACAGTACCCCATTCATAAGGTGTTTTAATGGGCAACAGACCGGGAATGGTATATCCCGAAATATACATGTCAGCCATTTTTTTAAGGCGTGAAGGGGTATCATCAAATCCGATAAGCTCTACCCGCTTACCCATATTTTGGAGGACATTTACAACATAGACAAAGCTTTCCTGATTGGTAAGCAGAATAATGCGATCCATTTGAGAAGCCTGAGACAGAATATCGCAGGCCATTTCCATTTCGAGAATTGATTTATCCATACCGTCAGTGGTCAGATTCTCATTCTGCGGCAAATCCCGCTGAACAACTTTGTATTCAAAATCCCGAAGTACTTCGCTAAAACGATTGCTCTTCTGTTTGTAACTGCTGTCCTCGGCAGCTCTTTTACTGTCAAGTCCGAGATATACATTCATGCGGGTTGCCATACAGCCATCACGGGTAGCAAACTTTCTGAGGATATCGTACCGCAGCCCGAAACCGCCGTTCATTGTCACATCTATGGCATCAATATAAATACCAACTTTGTTGCTTCTCTTCATCATAATAATACTTTAAAAGAATGGCGGAATACTACTATCCAAATAATAATTAAACTAAATTAAAACAATACTTTATTGTCTATCTTTTATTCTATTGCTCTCGTTTTAAAAGCACAGTGGTATCATAACTTCCAATAAAATAGCGAATTACAGCGCATTTGATCTGAAACGTAATAAAACAGCAAGCAGCAGCAAGGTGCCGGTACCAAACAAAATAATCTTCCAAAACAACTCCTGTACCGGTAAAATTACATGAATGGCAGAAAGGAACACTAAACCTACCATAGATAACATTATAAATATAACACTCTTAAGGGGATAATTCACAGGGTAGTATTTCTGCGCATATCCGTATGCGAGCATGCTCATAAATCCATAACAAAGCAGCGTTGCAACAGCAGAACCAACCATGCCAAAATATGGCACAAGGATGATATTTCCTCCCAAAGTAATTACAGCTCCATAAAGCGTAATTCTCGGAAATTTAAGCGTTTGGTCTTTAATGAAAATGCCGGCAGAAAAGTTTATAAACCATCCCTGAAACCAGTAAGCAAGCAGCAAATAGGGCACGATTTCAAGACCAGACCAGTAGCGGCTGTCGATCAGCGTACCACCGAGAACGGGTACCTGAAGCGCCACAATTTGTTTAGCGAAAATACCAACGGTCAGAAAAATAGCACCGCAGGCAAGGTTGAAGTAAAAGAAAACAGCGCCAAACAGATCAGATGAATCCTTCGCTTCGGCATACCGCATGAAAAAAGGCTGCCATGCCAGCCGGAACATCTGCACGCCAAGCAGCATGAATACAGCGATTTTATAGCAGGCATTGTAAATACCGGTGATTTCATCAGCGGTGTAAGGATGACCATAAATCGCTTCTATGGCAGCTTCATCCATGCGCACCAGGAAGAAGCGGTCGATTACCTCATTAATGGCAAAACCGATGCCATTGGGTACATAGGGCAGTCCAAAAATCAGGGCTGTTTTTAATACTGCGAGCTCAGGCTTTCCGGCATACATGTGCCGGCAGGCAATAATCAGCAGTAATACCGCCGATCCAGAGGCAATGATGTTACTTATAAATATGGCTTCAATACCCCAGCCCTGAACAATAACGAGATACAGATTCAGCGATACATTGATAAGTACATTCAAAAGCTTAATCACGGCATATACCCATGATTGCCGAACAATGCGAAGGTGCGCATAAGGTACAATTGTGAGCGAATCAAGCCAGAGAATGCTCAGCATCAGCACAAAAAGACGAGCGCCCCCATCGAAATCAAGGCTCATAAGGGGCAGCAACAGCGGTTTGCCTGCAAAATAAAGGAGTGCCCCTAATACGCTTGCTACTGCAAGCAGACTGAGCTGAAGGGTGACAAAAACCTTTTTGTCATCGGTGTCGCTTCCTTTAGCATAACGGATATAAGCCGACTCCATCCCAAAGGTGTACAGCACGCCCAGAAACATGATGGCAGCATACACAAGTCCGACAATCCCGTATTCAGCGGGATTGAAGTACATGGTGTAAAAAGGAACAAGCAGATAGTTGATGAAGCGGGCAACAACGCTACTGAGTCCGTACACAACACTGTCAGAAAACAGCTCTTTGATGCGGCTTACCGCCAATTCGTCTTCCCCTGATTTATATTAGGCATTATGAAGCCGCTGTGCAGCATCAACGGCGAGCTCGTAGCTCATGAATCCAAAACCGGCAATGATGCCTTTGGCAGCTCCACCGGTCAGGCTTGTGTGCCGGAAGGTCTCCCTTGCATGAATGTTGGACAAATGTACTTCTAAGTAAGGCAGTTTGAGCATGGATAGCGCGTCGCGAATCGCAACGGAGGTATGCGTGAAACCACCAAAGTTGGCAAGGAGTACATCACAGCTTTTTTTTCCTTTTACGATTTGGTGAATCGTATCGATCAGCTCTCCTTCATGGTTACTCTGATAAAAGGTAAACACAACATCCGGATATTTTTTCCGCAGCGTATCTTCAAGCTCAGCAAGCGTGCCGGTTCCGTAATGTGCCGATTCGCGGCTGCCAAGCATATTCAGGTTGGGACCGTTCAGAACTGAAATTTTCATTGCAGGCTGTCTCTGATCGATGCTGCAATGGCTTCCATTTCTTCTTTCGAAAATTTTGGCCTGTTGCTGAAATTAAAGGATTTTTTTCCGGCATAGATAGGAATCAGATGTACGTGTGCGTGAGGCACTTCAAGCCCTTCCACAATTACGCCGGTTCTGACAGTGCCAAGCGCGCGGTCGATGCCGTGTGCAATCTTTTTGGCGAAGGTCATCAGGCTTTGCAGGCGCTCATCCTTAAGATCAAAAACGTAGTCTGTTTCTTCTTTGGGCACAACAAGCGTATGCCCTTTCGACATCGGGTTAATGTCAAGAAAAGCAAAGTGATGCTCATCTTCGGCTATTTTGTAGCAAGGGAGCTCGCCTTCAATAATTCGGGTAAAGATGGTAGCCATGGTGTCTTTTTGATTGAATTTGATACGTAGTTGGTTATGTTGAAAGGTAAGACAAAGCAGCACATCACAAAAATATGCTTCTTCAATATTATGTCAGATTAATCCGATTGTACGTATGCAGGAACGGAAAAGGCTATTGATTTGCGGTGGCGGACATGCTTCGCTTCCTGCCATTAAAATGGGAAAACACTGGCAGAAGCACGGACTCGAAGTCCTTTTGGTTTCAGCCCACCCGTACCTGTATTACTCCGGTGCTGTACCGCAATATTTGGGAGGATTTTTTGATGAGGATGAAGCCCGGATTGATCTTAAAAAACTGTGTCATGATTATGGCACATCATTTATCTGTGCTTCTGTTAAAGAAGTTGATGGTGAAGCGCAAACGGTAGTGATCAGCACCGGGAAACAGCTGCACTGGGACTATCTCTTTATCAATACCGGCGTAAGAAGCCGGAACAGTGATTATGATCACGCGCACTATTTTCCTGTGAAGCCTATGCAGCGGCTTGTTCAGCTTTTTGGCAAGCTTGAATCAGCAGCAACAGCAGGCCTGAAAATACTGATACTTGGCGGAGGCGCTGCGGGATGTGAAATTGCCCTTAATCTTTCAGTTTCAAACCATAAAAACATCAGGTCTGTCACGCTGTTTGAAGCGGATGACAGAATTTTGTCATCTTTTCCGGAACGGCTTTCGGCTGTGGTGAGGCGGGCTTTAGCAGAAAATAGGGTTAGTATAAGCTGTAAGCGGAAGATTGCGGGTGATGAAATATCCCAATTGATGTCAGATTATGACATCGTAATTGATGCTTCCGGAAATATGCCTGAGACCGAGCGAATTAAACACGGGCTTACAACGGATGAGAGCGGGCGTATCCGCGTTCATCAGACCCTTCAGTCAGCAGATTATCCGAACATTTTTGCCGCCGGTGACTGTGCCTTAGTCGGAGAGTCCGGTTACATGCCTGTTGGCGTGCATGCGGTAAAACAGGGTGCCCTGTTCAGGGATGTGATGGATGCCATACTGCGCGGGTCAGCACTTCCGGCTTACAAACCCTGGCCGGCTACGCCCCTTATTTTATCTCAGGGTCAGAGCCGGGGGTTCTTTGTTTCGGGTAAGCTGGTGTTTTCAGGAAGATGGTGCATTATCCTGAAGTACATGCTCGATATGAACTGGCTTGAAAAGTACACGCTTCCGCGTTCTGAACGTCGCTCGTGGTTTCGGCTGATTTATGATGGCTTCACCCGAACAAAAAAAGCCAAACCCCCGCAAAGCTGAGGTTCGGCTTTTCATTACTAAAATCAAGCTAATAAAGGAACTTAGCGCGGCTGCGTCAGCTCGTAGATCAGCTGATAATATTCGAGGGGTAGCCCTACTGTTGGCTGACCGTTTTGAGCAATACGCATTTTCAGATATTCAACGAGGGGATCTGCAAGCATGGCTTCTTCCTGTGAAAATCTTGCCCGAATTATGGAAGGCACAGGAAGTGCTGAGAACAGATCGAATGCCTGAGGTACCGGTCGTTCGAATAGTTCAAAGGGTTCATCCGCACCAAGGCTGGCTTTTTCACGGGCAAGGTCAATCGCGAATTGCAGGCTGCCAATCTCATCGGCAAGTCCATTGGCAACAGCCTGTTCTCCGGTCCAGACGCGGCCTTCGGCAACGGCTCTCACTTCTTCTTCGCTCATATCGCGGCCTTCTGCCACTTTCTCAATAAAATCATCATAGAGGCTGAGCATGCTGCCGATGAGGCGCTCCCGTTCGTGTTCGGTTAGGTTGCGGCCGGGAAGACCAAGGCCGAGCAGTGGAAGCGATGGCCCGCCCATGAGATCAGCGGATTCACCGCGGGACAGCACTTCGTAATTGAGTCGGAGTCGGTCTGTGAGACCGTCATCGTAAATCCAGCCGGAAATTACGCCAATAGATCCGGTCACAGTATTGGGTGCAACAACAATGGCGTCGGAATACATCGAAATCCAGTACCCGCCAGAGGCAGCCACATTTCCCATGGATACAACAACCGGTTTCTCTTCTTGTGTTTTAAGGAGTTCCTGAGCCACAAGATCAGAGGCGAGGGCGTCGCCGCCGGGTGAATCGGCACGCAGCACGACCGCGCGAATATTGTTGTCATTTCGGGCGGCACGGATATCACGGGCAAGCCTGCGGGCCTGAATACCGCCTTCTGTTTGGGTGCCGCCAATGGCATAGATTACGGCGATTTGCGGGCGCGCACCCCAGTAATCATCACGGGGCAAAGTATTTGCAAGAAGATCCGAAGTGCTGATACGCTGCATACGGCGGTCTTCAAGCTCACGGATGATGTCATCCAGTTCCGTATTGCGGGCCAGCGTATCAACGATCCCGGCTTCGAGCAGGTCGCGTGGCAACAGACCAAGAGCACCGTCGATGAGGGCGTCAAAGTCTTCATGGCTGATATTGCGGCCACGGCTTACATCGGCCCGGGTAACTTCATAATAGCCATTAATGAGGTCCATTCTTTGCTCGCGGTCTTCTTCAGAACCTTCGCTACGGGCAAAAGCTTCAAAAGCTGATTTATGCGTCATCTCCCGGAATTCATCCACGCCAATCCCGTAATGATCGAGTAAATCTTTGAGGTAGGTCGAGCTTGAAGCATACCCGGAAATCATCAGGCCGCCCATGGGATCCATCACCACATAATCCGCAACCGATGCGAGGTGAAGATGGCTCATTCCGCCGCGCTCAATATAGATCAGCACTTTTTTTCCGGCTGACCTGAAATCCTGCAGTGCTTCACGAATTTCCCAAATCATCACCGGTGATATTGCCATACCGGTCGTATTAATGGTAATGCCCGCAATACGGGGATCTTCTTTGGCGTCGCGGATGGTCTCAAGGGTTGCGGCCAGGGTGTTGCGGCTGTCAAAGAAACGGTTGTTCTGATACACCATCGGGCCCCGCAGATTAAGCGTGAGATAGGCAGCGTTACTGCGTGTGGAACGGTCGAAAATATTTCGGTCCATAGCGCCGAGACGGATGCCGTAGGTATTGAACTGATGGCTGCCGCCCGTATCCAGATGTGTTTGCGTGCTTACGCCACTGCGCCCAAAGCTAAACTGCAGGCCTGTCGTGAACCCGATATCGTGCAGATACCGACCCGTGAGCCGTACCCCGGGCAACGCTTCAATCGCAGCACCCGCACTCCAGTTCCCTTCACCAATGGCAACGCCGGGTATCGCATAGTCGGCAAAAAGTGCCAGTTTTGGCGTACCAAAAGGACGAACGCCCACATCAAAAACGACTTCATAATCGTCGTCATCTACCGAAAATGAAGCCATGCTGCCTACCGAAACGAAACGGTTTATCCGGCTCACGCTGCCGAGGGTAACAAAGCGCTTCAGCTCAAAAAGTGTGCTGTCGCCGCCGTTCCAGTTATAGGAAATACCGAATGCACCGCGGTCATCACCAAAACCAAGTCCCAGACTGTAATTCCGGAAGGTCTCCGGACCCAGCTGATCAGAAAGTACCGAAAAGCCAATGCCCGGTGCCGCAAGGAACAATCCGCTTCGGTTGTCTTCGCCGAAGCCATTATGGTCGGAAAACTGAAATAACAGATCAAACTGATTCACATACGCCAGCAGAGCGGGATTGTCGAATCCATAAAGCCCGAATTTCATGGCACCCGGACTTGCAAGCAGAAAGTCGTTGCGCTCATGAAAACCGTATGAGCTAAATTGTGCCTGCGCAGCGGTAAAACTGAGCAGCGGAATAAACAGAAACAGCAGTAATTTCTTTTTCATAAACCAAAAGGTAAAATTAGGATGAAACAGGTCTCCGTCAGACAGACCTGTGCATTAAATCAAAAGGGTCATGGGCTACGCAATAATAGGGCTAAAGTTCATAACCCGCATGATTCACAATTAAACAGAATTTATTTGCTAAATGTAGGTTTAAACTTGGTTTAGTTAAAATAACACCAGCCCAAATCTGTGTTTGGGCTAAGACTGCGCACCGAGCGCAGCGAAATTTCCCCGCTGGCTACGTTGAAGCTGAAAACTCATGCTCAGGGTACTTGGGTACCCTTCCGCTGAGTTTTCAGCTTCGCCTTGCCATCGAGAAAATTTCTTGGTGAATCATGCGGGTTAACCCGCATGATTTCATAGCATAATACCAAGACCGTTCTGAAATGTGATTTGAAGCGTATTGAAAATCGAAGTGTATTTTCGATTTCGCTGCAAAAATCCTATTCTTAGCCCGATCATTCAATCTATTCCACAGTTCAAACCAATGAATGAAAGTCAGAAACAAAATTTGGGTATAGTTAAGGCTTTTTTCCGGGGAGAAGTAAAGCGCTTAACCGAAACCCCATGGCCGGTGCATTTTTTCTTTTTTTGCGAGGATGAATCGGACGCTTACCGGCTAAGCGGTGCACTCCAAAAAAGGGGACACAAAATTTTGAGCTGTAAGTTTTCAGAAGAAAGTGCGAAGTGGCAGGTCAGAACGGAAGAAATGCTGATTTTTGATAATGAAGTTCTGGCTGAAAGACTTGACCGCTATGAAGCGCTTGCAATACAAATGAAGGCCGAGTTTGACGGCTGGGAATCTATGATGCCTGAATGAAAATCCGGTGTGCTGTAATCGGATTTGGTGGTTTATTTCCGAACGGCATTCATCCCAAAAAAAATGAACTCAAAAATGAGCCGAACTGCCTGTTTAAGAGGTCAGTCAGACAGGTTAGTTTTCAGGTCGGCCATGAAGCGCTGAACACGGCGCGCGTTTACACCGAGATCGGTGCCCCCGATGCGGGACTTGGACCGCATGTCAAAAATGGTACGACCGTTATCAGAAACAAGACGAATCACCACATCGTCTTTGAATCCAAACCAGGGTAATTTTTCCGTTGCTTCAATAATGCCGGTTTCGTAGTTACCGGCAGCAAGATCCCATCCCCTTGCGCCTATCAGGCTGACGGCTTCATCATAAACCCGCTGTTTGGGGTACGGTAGCACAATGGTGATAATATCCGGGAAAGCAGCTTGCTGCAGCATAGCAACGGGTTCACCGCCATATTCCGGCGGATTGGGTGCGTCAGCCCGAAGATCAAGAATAGCGTCAAAAGCCGGCGGATTTTGGGTATCGGTGCTGATTTCATGCAGAAACGGGTTGTTGTTGACCTGAGCCTGCCAGTACAGCGCAACACCAACAGCCGTACCACTTAAAGCAATAGTAAGGAATGTGTAGGTAAGATGTCTGCCCCTGTTTCGGCTGCGGTTGGCAAACCAAAGAGACAGCAGCCCTGCAATTCCAAAAACAATCAGCATATAAGCGCTGATACGGAGGATGAAAAATGCGGTGGAAAGTCCCCAGACGCCCCAGTTGTACCCATATCCGGAGAGTACGAAAAACAGCGCGGTCAGCGCGGTGAGTCCGATAAGGGTTGCGAAATACCAGGAGGAGAAAGCCGAAGCCTTCGGGTTGAGATCGCTCTCGGATTGGGTTGTTTCCATCGCATTTTTTGGATTAAGTGAAAAGCTACTGACCTACAAAAAAGATGGCGTTTGCGAAAAGCAGTGCGCCGTTATGCCAGAATCCGCGGAATATCGGATTATCGTTCAGGTACACAATGTTTCCGCGTCCATAGGGCTGTACGCCAAAAATAAGGGAATTTTCAATGTGATCTTTTACCCGGTATCCCTGAAATCCGGAGCGGTGTGCGCCCGCTTGCAGCGTCCCTACATTAAAGCCGCTCTCGAGGTATTCAAAGGCGTTAGCGCCTGATTTCAGGGAATAGTAAAACTCGGGATACCCAAATGCCAGCGGATGGCTGTTGTCAAGGTTGAGGTAGTAGATACTGCCCGTAATAAGGCTGGCTGCGGCGTCCCGGCGGCGGTCTTCGGCCCGCAGCAGCTGTTGTGCAGTTCGCGCTTCGTCTGTGGGTTCAGGCATACTGCGCAGTTCCTGAAACTGATCGCCTTCATCGAGGGCACGGATGGCGTTGCCGAAGGTAATCATGCGGCCGCCGTTACGAATCCAGCGGCGAAGATCATCCTTAACCTGATTGCTGACCTGATTCAGATAGCCGCCCTGAGGCAGAATGATGACATCAAAATCCGAAAAGTTAACCCGGTTCAGGTGCGTGTGTTCGAAGACAGAATGGGGATATTCCAGCTCCTGATCCAAAAAGTGCCACACTTCCCCGAAATTGTTGGGATTCGCACCAGGTCCGCCGATCAGCGCAACGCGCGGCGCATGCACCATAGGTACACCTGAAGATCCAAAGTCGCGTCCGCTCATCACCAGTCCGGTGTTCACCGCAACAAGTTCGCGGCCCAGCTCGTCGGCAAGCTCCCTTACTACGCTGTCGAAGCGGTCGCCGTGCTGTTCATTGCCCCGGCGGGTAAGGATGAGGGTGCCCCGCTCCCAGGTACGCTGCCCGTCCATACTGAAGGGCTGTGTGGCGAATCGTACGCGGATATCGTGCTGCAGCAGCTGTGCAAGGTAAAAAGCGTCCTGTTTGCTTTCCCAGCGGGCAAGGTAGGCATAAGGCTGTTCCGGCATGGCGCTGAAATCCGTTACCGGATGATTGATTGAAAACGGACCCGCAGGATCAATGCGGCGTTCAATCGCAAATGCTTCGAGGCCCATGGCATAAGGCACGGCCCATGCCGTAATATCATAGGTGAGAGAATCAACAACTGTTGTGCGGGGTTCAAACAGCACGTTCAGCAATACTGATTTTGGCTGATGTGCACTGATAAGCAAATCCTGACTGTTGAGCGAAATAGTACGCTCTTCAAGCGATTGATAGTCGAGTGCCCGTACAGAGCGTGTATTCGGGGCATGTCCGTAGCTGATACCCCAGGCGTCGAGATAGCTTGTGAGCAGCTGAAGTTTATCAGGGGTGTTGTTGCCGGAAATAACGTAGGTTTTATGCGGCGCATAGGGTGTTTCGGCAGCGTCTCTGAAGAAGCGGAAAAACTCCTCGGCTACGCGCTCATAGTGCATGGAAGCGACTTCAACAGTTGACATCCCGGCAACATGCTGATTCAGAATGCGACGGGCAAAGGTGAGGGTATCCCCGTCAGCAGTAATCACGCTCAGGCCGCCCTGTGTGTTGCCGGCCTGTTCGTAGGTCATGCCTATGGCTCCGTTAAAGGTCGGGTATGTATCACCGTAGCTGGGATAGAAGAGGTCGAAAATTTCGCGGGTAAAGTAAACCCGGAAGTCGTCATCGAAATGGCGCGCGTGATTTTCACCAATGGTTTGCTGAAACTCCCGCTGCCAGTCTGTGATGGCCACGTGAAAGGGCTCGGCCGCAGGTGCAAAATAATAAGGCTGATCGACGCCCATTTCATGGAAATCGGCATGGATATGCGGCATCCACTGATGGTACACGGCCATGCGCTGTCGCGTTTCGATCTGCGTTTGCCAGGCCCAGTCGCGGTTCAGGTCGATGTTGTAGTGATTGGTACGCGCATTGGGCCAGGGCTCGATGTGCTCACGGGAGGTCCGGTACGGGTCAGGCTGACGCCCCGCGGTTTGGTGATACCAGTTTACATAGCGGTCTCTTCCGTCCGGGTTCAGCAGCGGATCAATGATCACGACCGTGTTCTGAAGATGGGTGTCGTCGCCGGTAGCGAGTTCGTAGAGGGTGAACAGAGCGGCTTCCGTGGCTGAAATTTCGTTGCCGTGAACATTGTAGCTTAGCCAGATGATGGCTTTGGATTCCAGGGATGTGGCTTCCCCGCCAAGCAGTCCGGCACGGCGCAGGTTGTTGGTCCGGATTTCGTCGAGGCGCGCAAGGTTTTCAGGCGTACTGACGTAGAGCAGCATGAGTGTGCGTCCGCCGTAGGTTTTGCCGTACGGCTCAGCCATTACCCGATCACTGTTTTCGGCTACGTGCGTCACGTAATCCATTACCCGGTGATGTGGCGTGAGGCGCTCCCCTTTTTCGTAGCCCAGAAAAGCTTCCGGCGACTGAACGGACTGACTTACGGCAGCAGAGACAAATGCGGCCTGCATCATCCCCCCTAAAAAAAACAGCACAAAAAGGCTGCATAGCGAAGTTTTCATAAGATTGATGGTTGCGTTAGTAGCGGTAAATAGTCTGAAGGCGGATGTCAGACAAGTTTGAGTTTGTGAAGTTCTTCGATAAGTGATGTGCGCAGGCGGTTGCTCATAGGTACAAGCGGCAGCCGGAGTACATTTTTGATCAGGCCCATTTCAGCAAGGGCGGCTTTGACGACGGTAGGATTGCTTTCCCAGAAATTGGCTTTCATCAGGGGCAGCAGCTCGTAATGACGGGTGCGGGCCTGTTCAAAATCCCCGTTCAGCGCAGCCTGCACCATTTTTACCATCAGGGCCGGTGCTTCATTGGAAATCACGGATATGGTGCCTCTTCCCCCGCAGCCCAAAACAGGCAGCGTAATCGGATCATCGCCGGCAAGTACCGTGAAGGGTTGTGGCACCCGTGCAATCACATCCATAATCTGATTGATGTCGCCGCTTGCTTCCTTCACAGCAATGATGTTGGGATGACGGGCCAGTACAATCAGCGAATCGGTGGTAATGTTCACAGCCGTGCGACCCGGTACATTGTACACGATAATGGGCAGATCAACCGAATCGGCGATGGCGTGATAATGGGCAAGCAGGCCGTTTTGGGTTGGCTTGTTGTAGTAGGGTGAAGCGATAAGCAGCACCTGAGCCCCGTTGTCACGGGCAAGCTTGGAGCGTTCAATGGTTTTTTCGGTACAGTTGGTACCGGTGCCGGCAATCAGCACGGCTCTGCCCCTGAGCTTTTTATGCGTAAGCTGAAGCAGTGCCGTAAATTCTGTTTCGGTAACGGTTGGGCTCTCCCCTGTTGTGCCGCAGACCACTACGCCGCTAACACCCCCTTCAAGCTGCCAGTCCAGTAATTTTTCAAATGCGTGAAGATCAAGACTGCCATCTTCTGTGAAAGGCGTAACAATGGCTGTGTAAACCCCCTGAAGCCTAAGGTCGTGTTGGGAAGCGCTCATAATGAGAAATTGAAAGTGAGGTCGATGTACGTGCGGGTTGAAAACCGCTTTGAATATACGAAAGTAAAACGACCCTAAACATTCGGCGCCCACGCTGCCATGTAAAAGGGCGTGAACATGCACGCCCTTTTTTTGAATGATATCGGAAGCTGATTTTGGTGCGCTGCCCTAACCCGTGCTCTGCATAGCGGCAGCAACCCCGTTTATGCTCGTAAACAGCAAGTATCGGAGTTGTTTGCCTTCATCAGAATCATCCTTGGCACGCCAACGCGTCATCAGCTCGGCCTGAACAAGGTTCAGGACATCGGTATAAGGGTTCCGCAGGCGGATGGATTTCTGAATAACCGGGTTGTTATCCAGCAGTTCTTGCTGACCGGTGATTTGCAGAATGGCTGTTCTCGCAAGACTGAATTCCTTCTGAATCATTTCCGGAATCGTGCTGATTTCGCTCAGGCCGGTGTAATACGGGGCAATGGCGAAATTGGCCCGGGCCATTTCGCGCTGCGCATTATCGAGCACTACCTTGAAGAAGGGCCACTCGCGGTACATTTGCTGCAGCTTTTCGAGCCTTCCTTCGGTCTCTGTCTGATGATGCAGCGCTGTTCCGACCCCGAACCAGCCGGGGATGTTGTGCCGGATTTGGGTCCATGCAAAAACCCAGGGAATGGCCCTGAGACTGCCGAAATCTACTTCGCTGCCGGTTTTACGGGAAACAGGACGTGAAGCAATTGGCAGGCGTGAAATATGCTCGATGGGGGTCACCTGCGTGTACCACGGCCAGAAATCTTCATGATGAATCAGACCATGATAGGCCTTCATCGAAGTATCGGCAATTTCATCCATGATGGCTGAAAAGCCGCCGTTTTCGGGCTCGACCGATTCCTTGTGGTAACCCAGCCCGGAAGCCGTAGCCCGAAGCGTAGCGTTAACGATCTGTTCAATGTGCCGGTGCGCAACATGCGTATGCGCATAGCGGAAAGAGATCACTTCACCCTGTTCGGTGAAGCGAATGCGCCCGCTGTGACAAACTGGTGGCAGTGCCAGCATGCCCTGATTGGCGCGTCCGCCCCCGCGCCCTACCGAACCGCCCCGGCCGTGGAAAAGGCGGAAGTCGATGTCATAATTACGGCACACCCGTGCCAGCTTTTCCTGCGCGAGGTGCAGTGACCAGTTGGCCATCCAGTAGCCCCCGTCTTTGTTGCTGTCGCTGTAGCCCAGCATGATTTCCTGAAAACGGTTACGGGCTTCCAGATGCAGCCGGTAAACCGGATTTTCGTACAGCCGTGCCATAAGTTTGTCACTGTTCTCGAGGTCTTCCACCGTTTCAAAAAGCGGCACAACATCAATGCGGCTGTTCACCTTGTTGCCTTCGAGCTGCCAAAGTCCACACTCTTTAGCCAGAATCAGCACTTCAAGCATATCGCTCACCTGATGCGTCATGCTGATGATGATACTGCCGATGGCCTGCGGATCGACCCGCGTCGTTTTGCGGATGGTGTGGAAGATGTCGATGGTGTCCTGTGTTTTGTCGCTGAGCTGAGTGCTGAAAGGTACCAGCGGACGCGGATTTTTCAGCTCCTCGCTGAGCAGGGCAATGCGCTCTTCCTCACCGAGTCGCGCGTAATTGGCCGTGACGCCCGCCTGCGCGAAAAGCTCGTTGATGGTGTGCTCGAAAACCGAGCTGTGCTGCCGCACATCAAGCGAAGCCAGCGAGAGCCCGAAGGTGCGTACCTGCATGATGAGCGTTGCGATGGAGCCGTTCTCGGCCAGCTCCGGAAAATGCTGTTCCCGCAGACATTCCCGGATAAACTCCAAATCTCCCAAAAAGGCATCGAAAGTGTACACGAAAGCTTCGTCAGTCGCCTTCGTTGGGCGAAGCAGCCCTTTGTCGTCAGGCGGGAAACTCATCTGCAGTTTGGCCATAATCTGACTGATGCGGATGCGGTACGGCTCGTATTTGTGAACGCTTTCCACTTCTTCACTCAGGGTTACTACTTTACGGTCAGCCGCAACAGCATCGAGCAGCTTTTCAGGTACCGAAATCTGCCGGGTTGAAATGCTGAGTTCGCTGCGGAGCTCTTTGAGCGCTTCGAGGTAAAGCTCAACGACGGCATTGCGGTGCGCCTGCAGGGTGAAGCGGCTTACTTCGGGGGTCACGAACGGATTGCCGTCGCGGTCGCCGCCGATCCAGGAGCGGTAGCGGATGAAGACCGACATTTCGGGTGCTTTGCCGTAGTGCGTGAGCAGGGCCTGCCGCATATCGCGGTAAATCAGCGGGATGGTCTTCCAGATGGCGTTGGTGAAAAAGAAGAGTCCGTTTTTGATTTCATCATAGACGGTGAGCCGCGTGCTTCTCACATCGTCGGTGTTGAGCAGCAGCTTGATCTGCCGGTACATCTCGTCGATTTCCTGCTCTTCTTCTGCGGGAGTAAGGGTGCGCGAACCGAGCCGCCCGAGCGCTTTCGAGATCCGGTTTTGGATGCGCAGCACCGAACGGCGGCGGGCCTCGGTCGGGTGCGCCGTGAGGGTCGGCTGAATGTCCATTTTCTGAAGCACTTCGACGACCTGCTCATACGTGAGTCCGGATGCTTTCAGCATAGCAACAGCCTGCGAAATAGATTCCGCCCGGGTTTTGCCGGCATCAGCCTTTAATTCGCGCTGCCGGTTAATGCGGATGATTTCTTGCTGCTCCGCCTTGTTTACCATGTGGAAAAAAGCGGTGTAGGCCCGCAGCAGCCAGTCGATGCGCTCAAGCGCAAGACCGTTGATGGTCTGCCGCGTATCTTCGCGGAGCGCCGGATTATTATCGATGTAGGCCGTTTTGCATTTGCTTCGCAGCCCGTCCACAATATCAAACATCTCTTTGCCGGCCTGATCACGAACGGCCTCCCCGATTAAGGAGCCGAGCAGGTTAACCTGCCTGCTGAGTGAGGTTGAAATGCCTTCGCCTTCGGCGTTTACTTGTATGCCTTTCCGGGTAGTTCTCATAGCAGTTTTAGAAATAATAAAAAAATCATTGAAACAGATAAATCCGCATGATTCAAAGCATTGCACAGGAAAATGCGGAATGCCTGCTTTTCGGACAAGCAAGCTTAATATCGGAATAAATAGTTCAGTTCCGGGTAATAATCCGTAATTAAGCCGATGAATATAAGGATTTTAACAGCCAGTGCGTCTATCCTGCAGTCTTCGGGGTACAGCGGTGTATGCCTAACCCGCATTATTCACCAAGAAATTTTCTTGCTGGCAAGGCGAAGCTGAAAACTCAGCGGAAAGGTACCTAAGAACCCTGAGCATGAGTTTTCAGCTTCAACGCCGCCAGCGGGGAAATTTCGCTGCGCGGGAATCGCTTCGCTCGGTACGCAGTCTTTACACCACACCCAAATTTTGGCTACCTTTTTTTTTTCACTAAGCCAAATTTAAACATATACTTAACCAATAAATACTGTTTAATTGTGAATAATGCGGGCTAAAAGACTTTGATGAATGCTGTGGCCAGGAAAAGCATGCTTCATCAAAAGGTATAAAAAAAGCCTTCATCCCAAAGAATGAAGGCTTTTTAAAATGATGTGCCGAAGTTATTCGTCACTGCCACCGTTTTGCTCAGCCGGTGCAGGTGCTGGCGCGGGTAGTGTAGTAGCGTCGTCCTGCGGAAGCTGCAGATTGGGCGGAGCCGGCTGTTCGAAGCCAGAGCTACGCTGAATTACGCTGCCTTCCTGCGGATCTTTATCAATGAGAAAGTTGGCCAAAAGGCAAAGAACGAGGAAAGTTCCACCCAAAACGGAGGTCGACTTTGAAAGGAAATCGGCTGTTCGGCGTGCACCTACCATGTTACCGGCACCACCACCAACATTACCGGCCATGCCGCCGGAAAGTCCGCCACCCTGTCCGCTTTGAAGCAGGATAACAATGATAAGAACAACACAGATGATAGCAATCAGAACGATTGTAATAGAATAGAGCATAATCAGTATGGAACAACGGGTGAAGTTGAAGTGTAGCTTGGAAAAATAAGGATAAGCATTATCTGTATCAACAACATATTATTAGGTAATTTTAACCGGTTTGTAATGATATATTGGGATACAGAGCAAGTCAGCCCAAGACAAAGGTTCAACTTTATTGGTGACCTGCTTCACATATAGAACGCTGTGCAGGTATTCTTTTAAATATAACCAATTAGACCTGGATTAATGGATTTTGCAAGCTTCCGCGAATTTTGCCTCGCCCTGCCATTTACGGATGAGTCCTTTCCGTTTGATGAAAAAGCACTCGTGTTTAAAGTGGGCGGAAAGATCTTTGCCATCACGGATGTCGATACCTTCGACAGCGTGATTGTGAAGTGTGATCCGGAGGAAGCCATTGAGCTGCGGGAAACGTACCCGTTCGTACAGCCCGGCTATCACATGAATAAAAAGCACTGGAACAGCATCATGATTGTCCCGGCCTTACCCCAGGAGCTTTTGACGAAATGGGTACGGGATAGCTATGCACTTGTGTATGCATCGCTTCCGGCGAAGCTCAAGAAAGCGCTCGCAGCCGGAAACAGCGCCTGAGCAGTTTTAGGAAGCAGGCACAATCGGCCATTATGCCGCTTTTCCGGTCAGGCAAATTCTACAATCGTGCAGCCGGGGCCTCCCTGCTCCCAGGGCGCGAAATCGAACTTGCGGACGTCGCCCCGTTTTGAAAGCTGTTCATGCACGATTTTTTTGAGGATGCCGTCGCCCTTCCCATGAATAATCTCAGCACGCCGCAGGCTTGAGGCGCTCACCCGGTCGAGGTAATGCATCAGCTCTTTGCCGGCCTCCTCTCCTCTGTATCCGCGTATATCAAGGCTCGGGGGTACCGGGATGGGGTTGAAGTCGTCATCGGCAGTGCTGAAAACAGGTTCCCGTTTCTGAGGCTTCGGTTTTTTTGTTTTGACCAGGTTTTTGTACTTCGTTTTAAGACGAAGTCCGTTTACATCCACCACGGCCTGCTTGCCGTTAACTTCGATCAGTTCACCGGTGGCATTGCTATCCGTAAGGCGCACGGGGTCGCCCGGTTGGGGCGGCGTCTGATCTTCGGTTTCTTTGCCTTTTCTTCGGTTACTTGTCTGCTGCAGGTCTTTTTCCACCTCCTGCCGGTGCTTCCCGACCTCCGCGCGGATTTCCTTGATTTTTTCTTTGTCGGTGCCGGCCTCATAAACTTTTTGAATCGCTTCTTCAATGCGCGCATTGGCTGACTGCATGATGTCGCGGGCATCGAGCAGGGCTTTTTCGCGGAGTTTGTCCCGTTCGGCGGTGAGGGTTTTCAGGCGTTGTTCGTAATTCCGAATGAGCTTTTCTGCCTTAACCTGTTCACGCAGTGTTTTGGAGCGGATTTCGCCGGCCTCCTGCGCTTTTTCTTCCATCTCGGTGATCAGGGATTCAAGCTTGTTTTTGGATTCCCCTACGAGTTCACGTGCCCGGCTGAGAAGATTGGGTGAAAGGCCGAGCCGCTCACTCATTTCAAAAGCGTAGCTGCTGCCCGGTACGCCCTTCCGGAAGCGGTAGGTTGGGGTGAGCCGGTTGCGGTCAAACTCCATTGAAGCATTTACAAAACCAGGGTAGTTGTGCGCAAAAACCTTAAGGTTACCGTGATGCGTGGTTGCAAGAATGGTGCAGCCACGCGCATGCAAAATTTCCAGAAACGCCTGAAACAAAGCTACGCCTTCTTCGGGATCTGTTCCGGTGCCGGCTTCATCAACTAAAATCAGGCTGCCGGCATCGGCACCTTTCAGCGTTTCCCGCATCCAGGCCAGGCGGCTCGAGAACGTACTCAGATCGTTATCGATCGACTGTTCATCACCCATATCAAGCCAAAGTCCGGTAAAAAGCGGTAGGCTTGAGGTGTCATCTGCCGGAATGGCGAAACCGGATTGCGCCATCATCGAAAGCAGGGCGACCGTTTTAAGGCTCACAGATTTACCTCCGGCATTGGGTCCGGTGATAATCACGCCTTTTTCCTGGGTTTCAAGCTTAATGTTGAGGGGTACGATTTCTTCCCGCTCTTCTTTTGGCATGCGCCGGTTGCGAAGCATGAGAACCGGGTTCCGGGCATTTTCCAGAGAAAGCTGCCGCGATTCCCCTATTTCGGGAATTGTACAGCCCAGTGAGAGGGAAAAACGGGCAATAGCCAGTAGCAGGTCGAACCGCCCTATGCATCCGGCATTGCTCAGCAAGTGTTCATGATCTCCCCCTATTTCAGCTGTAAGCGCCATCAGAATACGCTCAATCTCTGCCCGCTCCTGCTGCTCGAGTTCGCGTATATCATTGTTAATATGAAGGGTTTCGGTAGGCTCGAGATATACCGTTTGACCGGTAGCGGATACATCCTGAACAAAGCCGCTGATTCTGCGCTTGTGCTCCGCACGTACCGGCAGCACCATACGCCCGTTTCGGATGGTAGCTTCAAACTCAGCAAGGTAGCCATCCTTACTCATCTGTCTGATTATCCGGTTGATGGCAGAGCGCAGTTCATTTCTGCGACTCCCAAGGCTTTTCCGAATTTGCCGGAGCGCAGCTGATGCACTGTCTTTTACACTACCGTGTTCGCTTACAACCTCGCTGATTTTCTTTTCGAGTTCTTTTAGCGGGATGATTTCCTGTGAAAGCTGACTCAGCAGCGGATGGGTTTCTGATTTGGAACGAAGGTAGTTTTTGAGCAGGCGCGCAGATACACAAAACTGACGGATCTGATAAAGCTGTTCAGGGTTGAGTATGGCGCGTTTTACCCGGGATCTTTTGGCAAACTCCCGGATATCGTGCGGGTGTTCGAAGGGAACCTCGTTCTCATACTGAAGCGCATCCATCAATTCACACAGCAAAGACAGTTTATGACTTACGATCCGGGCAGCTGAAACGGGCTTCAGACTTTGTAACTCCTCCTGCCCCATCTCAGATCTGATGAAGACGGATGTAGCTTCTGTTATAGCGGTAAAGCCAAGTTTATCAGATGTGGACGGAGGGAAAACTTTCATCAAAAAAATTGGATTGCTGTATGAGGAGATAAGGAAGGAAAATTCAGCTTTTCAGAATACGGGCTAAAAACAGATAACAGAGCTGTACGGTTCAGATGGTATACGATTATGACCTTTTATTAAAAGCTGAGAAATACCCGCGCATAAGACTACATGAGGTATTTTATGAAGAAATTCCGCCATTCAGCCTGTATTTAAAGGCTGACAACGTGAAGATAAAAAGTTACCTGAAGCATATCGCATTACATTTAAAATGACTTTCATTTAAAACATACCCTTAGCGGATTGTTTTGACAGCTTTAGGCATACACTCCGTATTTGAGTGATGACACTTGGTTAGCCCGCATTATTCACAATTAAACAGGATTAATTTGCTAAATAATAGTTTAAATTGGGCTTAACGAAAAACACTTGTAGCCCAAATTTGGGTGTGGTGTAAAGGCTGCGCACCGAGCGCAGCGATTCCCGCGAAGCGAAATTTCCCCGCTGGCGGCGTTGAAGCTGAAAACTCATGCTCAGGGTACTTAGGTACCCCTCCGCTGAGCTTTCAGCTTCGCCTTGCCAGCAAGAAAATTTCTTGGTGAATAATGCGGGTTAGGATAGGGCCGGCTAATTCAGTTAGATAAGGATTGAAGCTGTATTGTGAATAGTAGAAGTGAAACGTATTACAGCCTTACCTGTCAGTACCAGTGACTGTAAGAGCTCAATAAAATTGTAAATAGGGAAAGGACATGTAGTATTACATTTAATAAATACAAGGTGTAGAAGGAACGGTAGCGCGGTTTTCAAATCTGATTATATCTGTTAGCTGACATCCGGACTATTCCCAGTCATGGTATTTGCATAATAGGCTTTCAAAAGAGGGGGATTAATATTGAATACCTGTAATAAGTTAAGTGGCTGAGCTCAGCAGGCTAAGTCTGTAAGGAGTACGTAAAGCCATATCGTCTGTCACCAAAAGAGTCATGTGCTGCACAGTTTGGTTGAGCCGGGAAAAAAGACCAGAAATCACTGATAGACCAGAAATCTTAGGATATAGCAAAATTGTAAATCTGAAGGAAAAGTATAGCTTACTAAGTACTTATTTTTATCTACTAAGTTAAAAATAAACAACGGTTAAGCACTATATTTTTGTTGGTCACAATTCTGTTGCCGAAGTGAAAAAAAAAAAAACTCATTTTGCATTTACAACTATAAACTTATATTAAGTCTGCCCTCTTTGGCGTGTGAAAGCTGGTTGATCACGCCAAAAAAAGCCTGTAAGTACTTGTTTATTAGTATGTAAATAAAGTATACACGGCAGGGGTAAAAGAGCTACACAAGGTCAATCTATCCTTTAAAAATCACGAATACCTATGAATAACTTTCACTACAGTATGAAAGGCAGTGCGGGTGTATTCGCATTTCTTTTCCTGGTGATGAGCTTGTTCCCGATTGCGGTTTCAGCGCAGTCATCCGGAGTGAGCCTGACAGCACAACAGGAAAGAAATACGGCTATCATCAACAGTGCCGGTATACAGACGGCAGACAGACAGGCGATTATGAATCGCTTTTCGGAGGCCGAAATTAACTTCCTCGGAAGTATTGCTCCAGGCGTTTTTAACGCCTTTGATGTTGCTTCCCTTGAAGTGATTCTTGCTACAGAGCGACGCGAACTGGTAAATCCAGATTTTGCAGCGCAGCAAATTTTAGATGAATATCAAGCCTTCCGGGCGGCTCAAACAGCAAACAGGGTACAACATCCGGGTTTGCTGGAATTTGATCCTGAGTTGGATGAAGGTTATGAGTTTGAGACTTTCACGTTAGTTAGTGAAGCAAATGGTGGCAGCCCCGTTGTTTTCGAAGTTGAAGGCGGTGTTGACACTTCCGGTATGGTAGTGGGCTTTACTTTTACTGGTACCGTTGAGGGGGTTTCAGGTAACAGCACCTGGGCTTCTGATACTCAAATGGTAATCGAAAGCCCTTCCGGCGAATCTTTTTCAGTTGGTGGTTTTTCTGGTGTCGAAAATAATTGGGATTTCCAAGGTTCTGGTTCATCAAGTGATGGTACCTACACCAGCACCCATACAGGCGATGAGGTGTTCGGCGAAGGCGGAACCATGGATGCCGGCACATGGACCATTACTTTCGTTAACGGCTGGAACAGTGCAGCCGCCGCGGATATGGAATGGAGTGATGTTTCTGTCGTACTTCATAAAGAAGGTGAAGCGGCTGGTGAACCGGAGAATTTCGTTTTCGAAATTCCGGAAGTACCTTTTGCAAGCTTAGAATTTGAATTCCTGGATGAAGCCTTCACGGGTGAATTGTTTGGTTTTAACCCTGACATTATTGCTATAGATATGATTGGGGGCACCTGGACCAATGATTTTACCCTGCTATTTGTAGATGGTGATTTGGAAACAGGCGAGGTTATTCTGCAGGTTGGTGGCGGATTAACCGACTTTGGTGCCGCAACAAGCGTTGACTGGATTGGCGGTACACAATCAAATCCAATTACAGAGCCAATTGAACTTGCAGAACCACTGCAGGTAGATGGTCTCAATGTATTTTTTGGCCACGGCTGGGAGAATGCTTCGGCAATAGGCACTTGGGGCGGTACGATCGAGTTTGTGTTTGAAGGGGAAGAACCAGACCCAGACCCGGAACCAGCACCAGGTGAAATCATTTGGGCGCAGACCATTGCCGGAACAAATGGTATTGTTTCAGGTTTCTTCAATGAGCTTGATAGTGGTGCTTTCAGCGCAGATGATTTTTCTTTTGATGCCGCTTCCGAAATTACGGTGCTTTCAGTTGAAGGGTTTTATAGTGAGGGCTTTACACCTTCCGGAATCCTGAGCACAGGCTGGTATATCTTCCCTGATGCTGACGGTTCATCTGCCGGCAACCCGGAAACCTCACCTGAAGCAGCTGTTTGGTCTTACATTGCAGATGCGGATGATGAAGCTCTCGTTTTTTCTAATGGTACGATCACGCTTAATGTATTTCAGACTGGCGAAGAGCTTGAGCTGCCGGCTGGTACATACTGGCTGGCCTTCCATACAACCCAGGCTGGAGTTGTTTCAAATTCCCGCTGGAACTGGTTTGCTGGCGAGCCTGTACAACTCGAGAATGCACAGATTATAACACCAGGTACTGCATTTGGCGGGGTATTCCCTGAGTGGACTGATCTTACAGAAGTAAACCCCGTACTTGCAGGTCTTGCTTTTTCTATCACCGGTTTTCTTGATGAACCGGTTGTACCCACTAATCCTATTGCCGGAGTTGATCCTGATTCAATTGAATTCGATATACAGCTTGGCGAATCAGCTTCCTCAGTACTTGAAGTATTGAACCTCGCTGACATGGGTGCAGATGATCTTGAGTTCTCGATAGTGGTTGAAAACGCAGCTGCCCGAAACTACTCAAGTGGTGTCCGTACCAACTTTGCCACCGTACAGGGTGCTGACCGCGCTTCCGGTGTTGCAACGCCGGCCGGTACCATTGATGCCGTCGTTCCTCACAATGCTGATCTGATGGCCATTGATGAGTTCAGCGAAAGCTTTGCAGATATCGAGACCCTGCCCGCAGACGGCTGGTCACTTCAAAACCTGAGTGAGCCGGTTGGTACCACAACATGGTTCCAGGGAAATTCAGCTGTCTTCCCGTCTTTCAGTGGTGAGCCTGATCATTACATCGGTGCAAACTTCAACAGCACTACTGGCTCTAACACCATCAACACCTGGTTGATGACGCCTGAAGTTACGCTCGTCAATGGCACAGAACTCCGTTTCTACACCCGTTCAACAGGGGGTGCCTTCCCGGATCGCCTTGAAGTACGACTCAGTACTGACGGCGGCAGCACAGATGCACCTGATTTCAGCACGCTGATGCTTTCTATCAATCCGGACCTTGAAGTTGGTGGATACCCGGATGAGTGGACAGAATATGTTGCAGTGGTTGAAGGTCTTGATGCAGCTGCAACAGGGCGTTTTGGCTTCCGCTATTTCGTTACTGATGGTGGACCCGCAGGTAACAACTCTGACTTTATCGGCATCGATGAAGTACGCGTAGTTCAGCCAGACGATAATGGTGGTGAAGATCCCGAGCCGCTTGTAGTTGACCCGACAAGTGGCAACGTCACAGCCGGTGCTTCTGCAATGGTGAACGTAACTGCCAATACACAAGGCCTGCTTGTGGGCTCTTATGCTTACAACCTGCTTATCACAACCAACGACCCTGAGAATGGTCTGATCACTGTTCCGGTGACGGTTGATGTAAATGATGACACCTTTGCGCAAGTACAGGTTATCCATAATGCAGCCGATCCTGCGCTTGCATTGGTTGATGTATATGTGAACGGCGACTTGTTTGCAACGGACTTCCCGTTCCGTGGCGCAACCGAGTACCTGACTGTACCCGCCAATGTTGAGCTTACGCTCGAGATCATGGCACCGGGCGAAACAGATGCGCTTCTGTCTCTTACCGTTACGCCAGATACAGATGAAGCCTATGCTGTTATCGCACAGGGTGTTGCTGATCCTGACGCCTTCGATCCAAATCCGGACGGACTTGATATCGGTGCTGAACTTGTTGTACTGACCGACCGCCAGGCAACCGGTGGCGGTGATACCTTCGATTTCTATGTCTTCCACGGTGCTACCGATGCGCCTGAGGTAGATATTTTTGTACGCGAGCTGGGTACCAACATCCTCGAAGGTGTGCCTTATGGTACTGGTTCCGGCTACTTTAGTGTAGATCCGGGTGTATATGTAATTGAAGTGAGACCAGCTGGTTCCACCTCTCCAGTTGCTGCATTTATTGCAGATGTTACGGAATTGGGTGGTCTTTCTGCCGGAATCCTTGCTTCAGGCTTCCTGAACGCCGATCAGGGCGAAGCTTTTGGATTGCTTGTAGCACTTGAGGAAGGTACAACAGCGCTTATCCCGGGAACAACCGGACCTTCTCTGTTGATTACCCCGGGTGAACTTGCATTTGGTGAAGTTGCTGAAGGCTTCTTTGCTGAGCAAATTGTAACCTTTACGAATGCTGGTACTTCTAATCTGGTGATCTTCGATGCTACCCTCGATAACGATGCGTTTAGCATTGATTTTGTGGATGTAGAAATCGTTTCACCAGGTGCTACAAGAACTTTCACCGTTACCTTCTCTCCTGAAGAATCCGGTGAATTTGATGGCGAGCTTTCTGTAGAAAGCAGTGATCCTGCGGGCGTTAAGTCCATTCCGGTTTCCGGTACAGGTGTATTTGGTTCAAGTGTTGCATTCGATCCTGAAGCTATCGAAGCTGAACTCGTTGCCAATACTTCAGATACTTTCGAGCTGACCATCATCAATGATGGAAATGGTGAACTTGAGTTTGCTTTCCCTGATTACGTGATGGAGCGCATTCTCGATGGTACTGACAGCCGTTTTGATGCTGTGCGTCAGCGTATGATGGTACAGGTAAGATCTGCATTCGAAAATACCGAAGAGCAGATGAATGCCAACCTGCAGCGTCTGCTTATGCACGAAGCGGGTATTACCATGGAAGCTCCGCTCAGAGCAGCTGCTGCGCAGCAAAATCAGGACGCTGATCTCGATAGCGATGGTTTCCTTATCGAGTTCGAAGAGCTGGTTCTTGCAGGCGGTAACTTTATTACCGTTGCAGACGGGCTGAGCGGTGAGCTTACTTCCGTTAACCCGGACTTCGTAATCAATGCTGCCGAAGGTGGTACATGGGCAAATGATTTTGCTGTACTCTTTACTACCGAACCCCTGGAAACGGGTGTTGTGCTTGATCCTGCAACCGTTGTATTTCAGGCTGGTGGTCTGACAAATTACGGACCTGCTGGTACCCGCGTAGCATGGGGAGAGGGTTCATCTGGTACTCCCGGTACAGCTGTAACAACGCCTATTGCTCCTCCGGCTCCTTTGGATATGTCAGGTGTCTTTGTTTCTATCGGACACGGATGGACTCCGGGCGGCCCAAGCTCCTGGACCGGTTCCGTGGAACTGATTGGTGTAAGTGCTGGTGCCGAATTCATAACTGAAGTATCCCCGGCCGTTGGTACAGTTGCACCAAACAGCTCTGAGGTTATTACCCTGACTCTTGATGCCGCAGATCTGATCGGCGGTGTGTATTCAGGCATACTGAATGCTTTAACCAATGATCCTGCCAACCCGGAAGTAGGCATACCTGCCACACTTACCGTAACAGGTGAAGCCGTTATTGCTGTAGATCCGGAATCAATCGATTTTGGCACGGTAGTAGTCGGTGAAGAAGCTTCAGCTACGGTCACGGTAAGCAATGCTGGTACAGATGTACTTTCTGTAACCGGTTTTGCAACAGATAACGACGCATTTGTGGTTACAACTTCAGCATTTGACCTCGCAGTAGGCGAAAGCGCTGAAGTAACTGTAACCTATGCACCTGCAGCAGCCGGTGATGATTCCGCAACCTTAACCTTCGAAAGTAATGCTGGTGAAGCAACCGTTGCCCTTAGTGGTGCTGGTGCGGATGCAGGTATACTGGTTCTCGATCCTGAGAGCATCAGCTTTGATGTAAATGAAGGCGAAGACGGAATGTTTACCTTCACCATTAGCAACAGTGGCGCTTCATCCTTCGACTACAGCGTATCTGGTGGTTTCACAGGTGAAAACCGTACTATTGCACCAGTTGGCAGCGTGACCGAAGTGGTACTCGGTGAGCAGCCAATGGGTCGTGGTATCTCTGCTGAGTACGAGTTCCAGACAGCTCCTCCTGCTGCAATGCGCTCACGTGGTGCCGCTTCCGATGACGCTGTGTCCCTCATGAACCGCAGTGTGTTTAACGATGAAGTTATCCTCACACACTCGCTCTCTCAGGAAGTTGCTCCTGTAACAGGCGTTCGTTGCGGTGGTGGCGGAACAACCGCGGAAAATAGCTTCATGCGTACCTATACCCTTACTGACTTCGATATTGACGGTGGATTTAATGTTACCGCAGTTCAGTTCGGTGTAGAAACGGCAACTGGTCCTGCACTTCCGCTTGAAGCACGCATTTATCTGCTTGAAGGTGATTTCGTGTTCGCGAACATGACCTTACTGGGATCAGGTGCAGGTTCTGTAAGCTCTGCCAATGACCTTAGTGTTGTTACCATACCGGTCGAAGCGGAAGTACCTGCAGGTTCTACCCTTGTAGTGGAAGTTTTCGTTGATGATTCTACTACTTCAGACATGTTCCCGGGTGCGAACAGCGAAGGTGAAACCTCACCGTCGTACATTGCTTCCGATACCTGTGGTATTCCTGAGCCAACACCTTACTCTGCCATTGGCTTCCCCGATGCACACCTCGTACTTAACGTGGTAGGTGAAAGTGGTGATGGCCTCTTCGTTTTCGAACCGAATACCGGTACCGTAGCGCCGGGTGAAACTGTAGAAGTTGTTACTTCTGCAATCACTTCTGAGCTCGAAGCTGGTGCATACAGCGCAGAAATCGTAGTAAGCACTACTTCACCCGCAACACCATCAGGTGTAATTCCGGTAACCTTCGAAGTAATCGAAGAAGAAGTATTCTCCGAGTTCGTGACCTTCCAGGTTGATATGACCGCTCAGGCTCAGCTGGGTAACTTCGATCCTGCACTGGGTGATGAAGTATATGTTCGCGGAAGCTTCAACGACTGGTCTGTCATCTCAGGTGATGAAATGATTGACGACGGTGAAATGGTATTTGTCTTCGAAACCGAAGTCTTCGGCGAAGCCGGCACGGTGCATGAGTACAAGTACTACATCCTCGCCGGCGACGGTCGCGAACTGCCTAACGGTGGTTGGGAAGAGGATTCTGTAGGTGAAGGCGGAAGCAATAACCGTCAGCTCGTGCTGATTGGTGAAGATCAGGTACTGCCTGTTGTATTCTTCAACAACCTGCCGCCAACAAGCCTCGGACCTGATATGGAAACCCCTGTTGAGTTTGCGCTCAACCAGAACTATCCGAACCCGTTCAACCCGACTACCAACATCGTGTATGCACTGCCTGAAGCTTCTGAGGTAAGACTCGAAGTATTCAACCTGCAGGGTCAGCGCGTTGCGGTTCTGGTTAGCGGTCAGCAAACAGCGGGTTACCACACCGTAACCTTCGATGCTTCCAGACTCGCATCCGGTATGTATCTGTACCGTCTGCAGGCAGGCAGCTTCGTACAAACGCAAAAAATGATGCTCGTGAAGTAATTCACGCCAGGCATTATACCGACCAGATTCTTCCGGGAAGCTTTCTGAGCTTCCCGGAATCCTGCCGGTACTAATAAACATTTAAGCCCGGTTTCTTTTCAGAAGCCGGGCTTTATTTTTGTAATTTAGGGGCGGCTCTGCCATTTCCGGCCGATTCAGATCACTCGTCAAAGCTCATCTTTATTACAAGCGCATGTACAAAGCTCTACCCTGTTTTATCTTATTGCTTGCCTTTTCTTTTAATTTGCCCTTTTCTGCAAAAGCGCAATACACCAGCCCGAATGATAACCTCACCCTCACCTTGTCGGATTTGGTTGAACTCTCCGGCGGCGTTGTTACTGAGGACGGAGACGGGTTCCTCATAAATGCGGAACTTACCATAGCTGAAACAGACCGGCTTGAAATACTGACGCCTGCGCGGGTACGTGTTACTGAAGGTGTACGCATAGTTGTTCAGGGCGGCTTCAGAGCTGAGCCTGCGTTTGATACCGTTACATTTACCGCTTCTGACACCAGCAGTACGGCCACCAATTTCAGAGGATTTCGTTTTGAAGATGCCACGGAGGCGGTATTCCGTAATACGATCGTAAAATACGGCGGCGGCATTCAGCTACTGGGCACGCCAGCTGAATTCGAAGACTGCGTTATGCGCAACAATGGCTTTAGCGGGGTGTCAAATGCCATTACCTACAGCGGTTCAAGTCCGGTCATCAACCGCTGCGATTTTATTGATAATGTGCGCTCGGCCATTGGATCCGGTGCCACGGTGAGCGGTGCTCCGCAAATCACCAACAGCCGCTTTTTGCGGAATGTAACCGATAATTCCAACCGACCCCAAATCAACCTCGGGCCTGGTGTGGCGGGTGATACCCTCCGTATTGAAAACAACATCATCGAAGGGTTTAATGATAATTCCGGAGGTATTGGCCTGAGCAACCTTTTTCCGGCGGGTGTCACGGTTGCTTCCATCCGCAACAACGTGATCATCAATAACCGTTTTGGCATTACCCAAATCGGGAATAACATCTCCACGGTGATTGAGGACAACATCATCACCGATAACAACATACAGAACAACCCCATGCTGGGCGGCAGCGGGCTGAACTTCCTGGCTACGGAACCGACCAACACTTCGCGCGTGCGCCGCAACATCATTTCCGGCAACCTGTGGGGTGTTACCCTGCAGGTTGGCAGCACGGAGGCCACCCAGGCGCCGCAGCCCGATTTCGGTACCGCCGAAGATCCGGGCGGTAATATCTTTTTTGACAACGGCAACTCCGGCGAAACCCACGCCCTCTTCAACAATACCATGATGGACCTGACTGCCATCGGTAACTATTGGGGCGATAACAGCGCAGCTTTCGCAGAGAGCGTAATCGCCCATCAGCCCGACAATCCGGATTTTGGGCTCGTCACCTTCGAGCCCGTTCTGGAACTGAACCCCGTATTTGAATCCTTAGGTTTTCTCGCTGCCGACAACCTGGAACTTAGTGAAGATGTTGTTGCTGAAATTGACCCGGAGACAGCTGTTGTTTCAGCCGTATTGCCGGCAGGTACAAACCTCAGTAACCTGATACCAAGTGTATCGGTGCAGCTTGGCGTAAGCGGGGCACCGGAAGCCGGTCAGGCCTTAGACTTTACTGTGCCGGTCAGCTTCACCCTCAGCACCCCACACGGCGAGGAGCAAACCTGGACTACCGACTTCACAACGGCACCTGTTTTCTACAACCTGCAGTTTGCCCATTTCTCCCCGGACCCTGCCCTTGAAACCGTCTCCCTTTTTGTGGATGGTGAACTCGTCGAAGAAACCCTCAGCTACGAAAGCGCCACCGCGTTTACACCCTTCAGCTTCTCCGGCTTCGAGCTGCCTGTCGAGCTAAGAATCGGCCAAGAAGTTGTCTTCGAAGAAACCTTTGAACTCGGAGAAATGGATAACATGGCCACCATCGCTTTTGTAGGCGTGGGCGACCCGGATGCCTTCAGCCCTAACCCGGATGGCATTGATACAGGATTCCGTTCTGTCATATTCCCAAGAAATATGATTCCGGTTGCAGACTATCTCGCAGAGTACAGAATACTGAACAGCATTATCAATGCACCTGCGATAAACTTCTCTACCCAGCCCAACGATTACAATCTGGGGACAGCTGCTTTTGCCGAAGACGGGGATTTTGTGTTCGTTCTTCCTCTGGATTTCAGCGCGGAAACGGTCGAATTGGCCGGGGCTGAAAGCGGTGAATTAATTGCGTTATTCGATCTTATCATGAATGAAATTCCAGGCAATTTCTTCTTCATAGCCAACGGTTTCGCGGAAAATCCGCAGCTGGGACTTCTTAATGCAGAAACCGGAGCATTTACACCGCTGATGCGTGCCACAAGTCTGCCGCAGACCGAAATGCCGTTGACGTTTGCATTGCAGCAAAACTACCCTAACCCCTTTAACCCGGCAACGAATATTCGGTTCAGTATACCCGAAACCGGTGATGTCAGCCTGTCCGTGTATAACCTGCAGGGACAGCGGGTTGCAACGCTCGTGAACAGCACGCTTCAGGCAGGTGCGCATCAGGTCCGTTTCGATGGAAGCGCGCTTTCAAGCGGACTGTATCTTGCGAGACTGAGCAGCGGCCCTGAAACCAGGGTTATCAAAATGATGCTTGTAAAATAATCCCCGCATGTAGCACTTAACCATTGTTTTTTATTTATTCAAAGAGCTGAAATACAGGCTCAGAAGGCATGCCCCGCTATGAGCGAACAGGTAATCTTCTGAGCCTTTTTATTTGCGCATTATTCACCGGGCATTTTGTGCCTTCCTACGGGTTTTATGTCAACTACTAACCTACTCTGAACAAAACCGGACTAAACCATGATCAAGATGAACTTTACAACGCTGCAGGGCGCAATCCTGTCCCTCGCACTGTTACTGATAAGTGTGCCGCAGCTGCAGGCACAGCATTTCGGGGAAACAGCCGTCATTCACCCGGAAACAGGAGAACCTGTACCGGCCTTTCGCGGGGATGCAGCCCAGCTTGAAGCCTGGCTCGAAGCCTCCGATGAAAGCGCTACCCAAAATCTTCAAAATGAAGACGCTTTTGAGTTACTTTCTTTTGTGCCCGGCGGAACAAGCCGCTCCGGCTTCATTCAGGACGATTTCGCCTTTTTCGGCGACGGGCCCGCATTTGTTGTCGTAGACCTCACGGAACCGCAGGTGCCTGCATCGAGAGGCAGGTTCATCTTTTCCGGCCTGATCAGTGAAATAGTGGTATCCGGCGACCTCGCCTACGTAGCGGTTCGCAACCCCGGGGGCGGACTCTACATCCTGAATATTTCCGACAAAGACAATCCCGAATTAATCGGATCCTTCACCCAGCGTGCAGGATTTACGGTAGAAGTCTTGGGTGATGAGGTCTTTATAGGTCATGGTACGCAAGGTTTTAGCCGATTGGATGTCACCAACCCCGCTGAACCTGTACTGATTGAATATGTAACCGGAAACGGGTCCGCCAACGGCATGTCGGTGGACGACACTTTTCTCTATGTTGCATTTGGCGTTCCCGGCTTTCGGATTTACGACCTTTCAGATTCGCAAACTACCCTCCTTTCCACGACCGATGCAGGCGGCTTCGTGAACAATCTCACCATTGTTGATGACCTCCTTTATGTGTCCTTTGCAGGCGGTTTTGCGGTGTACGATGTAGCAGACCGGGGTGCACCTGTGCTGCTCGGAAGCTACACGGCGGGAGGCGTAGTGTATGGCTCAAGCGTCGTTGATGGTACAGCGTATCTTTCCGGTTCGTTCGGCCTCCGTATTCTTGACGTTTCTGATCCCGGGTCCATCAGTGTGCTAAGCGCTTCAACACCGGATGTGCAGTCCTCCCTCGATACCTTCTCCGACGGCAACCTTGCGGTAGTGTCAAGCCGCTTTTTTGGACTAAACGTCGTGGATGTCAGTGATCCGTCAGCACCCGTACGCAACGGCCTCGTGGATAACTTAGGCTTCGCCTATAAAGTGGCACTCGAAAACGACCTCCTCTACCTCCTCGATATTGCGGGCAAGCTCACCATTTTCGATGTTACCGATCCGACCAGCCCCGACTTTCTTTCCCGCATTTTTACCACACCCAATGCTGAAAACATTGCTGTATCTGACGGCTTGGTGTACATGGTGGATTCCGATGGCGGCTCCGGGGGTATCACCCTCATCGATGCTACAAACCCGACTGACCCGCAAATACTCGAAGTTATTCCCACGACTTCCCAAAGCTTTGGTATCGATCTCACCGAAAACCGCGCCTACACGGCATCCGGCTTTGGCGGACTTCGCGTGTACAGCAGAAACCCGCTCACCGGCGGAGTGAACCTCATCTCTACCCTGCCAACCGGCAACAATGCCTACTACGTGCGCCGCAAAGACGATCTCGCCCTGATTGCCAACTTCGGCGGCGGCCTGTTTGTAGCTGATATTGCTAACGAACTCAACCCCGTACAGGCTTCTGCCCTCGTAACGGGTCAGCTTGTGCAATCGCTCGATTTCCGCGAAGACGAGCCCTTTGTCGTACTCGCTGACGGCAACAACGGCCTCACCGTCGTGAACCTGACAGATCCCACAGCCCCTGTCATCGAGGGCAGTTTCACGGTAGGCAGCAACGGGCGCGACGTACGTATACAGCAGGATTTCGTGTACGCAGCCGCGGAGTTTTTTGGCGTACGGCAGTTTGAGGGAAGCGACCTCACAAGCCTTACCCAAATAGCCTCGTTTGCAACGACCGACCGCGTCACCGGTTTATCTGTGGAAGGCGGCCTGCTTGCTGCAGCCGGTGCCGAAGGCGGACTTTTCCTCTTCTCCATTCCGCTTGAAGGGGATGAGCCCGAGCCGGACCCTGCCTTCGTGCAGGTCATTCATGCCGCTGCCGATCCGGCTGCTGCGCTCGTCGATATTTTCGTAAATGACGTACTTGTGGAAGCCAACTTCCCGTATGGCGCTGCGACACCGGTTCTTCCGGCACCTACCGGTGAGCCGCAGATTGTGAGCATCCGCCTGCCCGGTACCGATACCGTCATTCTCGAGGAAACCTTCGTACTCGAACCCAACCGCACGTACAGCATCACCGCAATCGGGGTCGCCAACCCGGCAGACTTCGCACCGAATCCCGGTGGCGCCGATATATCAGTGAGCCTGGCCGTGAAGCTCTATCCCGAAGACATTGAGCCGGCTGATCTGCACGCTTATGTGCTGCACGCCGTAACCGATGCACCTGCCGTTGATGTGTTTGCGAACAACAGCCTGCTCATTCCGGGCCTCAGCTATGGCGAGCCCTCTTCCCTTGCAGGCCTGCCAGCGGAGTCCGTTGAGCTCTCCCTTGTGCTTGCCGGTACCGACACCGAAGTCGCACGCTTCACTGCCGACCTGAGCATCTTTACCGGCGAAATTATCGCTGTGCAGGCCCGCGGATTCCTGAATCCTGCCGATAATCAGGACGGTCCCGCCTTCGAACTCGCCGCGGTTCGCCCATCCGGCGAAGTCGTACTGTTCGACGCCATCCCCGTTTCGGTGAGTCCGGAAACACAGCTCCCCGAAACTGTTGCCCTGTTCCAGAATTATCCCAACCCCTTCAATCCGACTACAAACATCCGGTTCAGCCTGCCGGAGCAACAGGACATCCGTCTCGAAGTCTTCAACATGCAGGGGCAGCGCGTAGCGGTGCTCGCCTCCGGCAGCTTCCAGGCCGGCAGCCACACCCTCCCCTTCGACGCCTCCGCCCTCGCTTCGGGCCTCTACCTCTACCGCCTGTCCACACCCGCGCAAACCATTAGCCGGAAAATGATGCTTCTAAAATAAAGCTCAATGCGAAGCCAAGCCCGCTTCGAGGCCGGAATTAAATCAAATCAAAAAAGGAAAACCCGCACAGGTCTCAACTTGTGCGGGTTTTCTTTTATTAAGCTATGAGAAAAACATCCCGCGTAATACCGCCGCGCTGTCATTTCTGAATATCTCTTGTTTTGAACAATCATTTTCTTGTATATCACTATAAACAGAGCTATCCCGATGCTACAGCCAAATGCCAGGCTTATTGATGTTGGTGCTCTGAATGGGGTCAATATAAATCCTGCCAAAAGGCCACCTGCTGATTCATATATGGACGTTGACCGTGACAGGAACCCAGACTATATTAATTAAAGCATCCCATTACTTTTTTTAGTTTGAATTATGCCCGAAACCATCCATTTACTGATCGATACCGGGAATCCGGAAGCGGAAGACCTTAAGCTCGGTCTCGAAGATTTGCTGCTCAATACCGGAAACCTTGTTTTTGAGATGCGAGAGGTGAGCACCGCAGCGCTCCAACTTAGCGGAAGTCGATTGCCACCGGGTAAGAAGGGAACCTTAAGCCCTTATGAGATTGAGTTGATAGAGGAAAGTTATTCCTACAGTCTCGAAGAGCCTATGTTCAAGCTTCCTCAGTTTGGTCTGCGCCCCGGGCCACCGCCGCATCGTCCGCATCTGGGGTGGGTTGTGCTGTATGAGGCCATCAGCGAATTCCGGCTGCAGTGGGATATTCCGGCTACGGAGACCGCCATCCTGCTGACGCCCCATGCCAATGAGAAAAACTGGTTTTCTGGCTTCCGCTCCCAACCAGCGCCGGATGGGTTTGTGCAGACAACGGACTGGGAGTACTACCAGAAGGCACCATTCTGGTTTCCGGTGGCGCAGCAAATTTGGGCCATGATACTGCAGCTCAGAGGTTTTGGCAGTCTCCGGGAAGCCTTGAACCATGTCCACATGGAGCCTGTGGGCTGTCTGAATGATTGTTGTGAAGAGAAGATCGATTTCCATATTAAGCTCCGCACGGCAGATATTTGTCCGGCATGTCAGGAGGTGATGCTGCAGGGCGGCCTGAGCCGGAGTGTGCTGTATGCGGGGATTCAGGCGCTGGAAAAAATCCGCCGGCAGACGCGGTTTATTCAAACGAATCCCTGGAACGAGGGCGATTTCAGGGTCCGCATTGACGCGAAGGGGGTGCTGCATTTTCCGAATCTCGAAAACATGAGTTGCCCTTTTGCGCCAATCGAAAAAGCGCTGTACCTGTTTTTTGTGAAGCATCCGGAAGGCGTTGCGCTCCGTGAGCTGTCGGATCACCTGCCGGAGCTGCTTGATCTCTACCGGCGCATCCGCAATCAGGAAGAAGACGTTGCCCGGCCCGTCGTGCAAAAGCTGGCTGACCCGCTGGATAACTCGGCTTACGAAAAGATTTCGAGGATTAACAAAAAGCTGGAGCTGGTACTGCTCTGGGGAGCGCGTTACGAGCAGTGTTGCATCACCAACGAGGGCGGGCGCTGTTTTATCCCGTTGGCTGCGCAGGGATTTGAGTTGGATTCCTTCTGGATTTGACAAGCTTGTCAAAATGGCATCCGGGCCGGTTTCAGGGTAGTTTTAAGTAACCTCAAACCTTAAAACAATACTGCCATGACACAGCAAAACAAAAACCAAAGCAAGAACACAACGACCGTAAGCATCCCACCAACTGCATCTTTATCTGCATAGTTTTGGTTTTGTAGCTTGCGCCAAAAAAATTATGGCTACAACGAAAGAACAACGCATGTTTGCCTTGGTAGATCAGTGGCGTGCCAGTGGTGAACTTCAGGCTAACTTTTGCCACCGGCACCAGATTACCACATCCACCTTCAGCTATTGGGTGACCCGTAAAAATAAGGCGGAGCAACAAACTAATAATAGCGGGTTCGTGCAGGTTGAACCCGCCGGGCCTGCACCGAAAGCCGGTCAGGTCGAACTGACTTATCCCAACGGGGTACGCCTTCGCGTTGATGGTGCGGATGTGGCTTTCATTAGCAAACTAATCCGGGTCTGGTAACTATGTTTGGTCTCAACAGTACCCATACCTACCATTTATACCGCAAGGCCTGTGACATGCGCAAAAGTTTTGACGGACTCAGCGGGCTTGTTCGCAACGAGCTGGGGCGTGAACCCGCATCCGGTGACGTCTTTGTCTTCGTCAACCGCAGCCGTACTCTCATCAAGTTGCTGCAATGGCAGTCAGGCGGATATGTACTGTACTACAAGCGGCTGGAACAGGGTACCTTTGCCGTACCTGCCCTTGGGGCTGACACCACGCGGATTCGCTGGCCCGAACTGGTGGTGATGATTGAAGGGATCAAGGTGGAACACAGCGGGAAGCTGCCGTGCAACCGGCTTAAAAATGAGCCAGAACAGGCCGGTAATTAAAAGACTAAAGCCGGAAAAAGTCAGACAAATAAGAAGCAAAAAACAATTAAAAGCCTTCTTTTTTTTGTATTATAAGAGCATGTTATTGCTTATCTTATTGGATGCAAATAACACTCGAAAATATGTCCAAAGCCCAGCTTATTGATCACGCCAATAAGCTGCAGAAAACCGCTGATGTGCTGCAGGAAAAGCTCGCCCGCAAGGACGAACTGATTGCCCAATTACAGCGCATGCTGCATGGACAAAAAAGCGAGCGCTTCGAGCTACCCAAAAACCAGCTGCCCCTTCCCTTTGAACCCGACCCCGCTCACAAGGCTCAACAAGCTGAGGTCCACGAACAGAAAATCAGCTATGTGCGCACCAAAACAGCACGGCCGAACCACAAAGGACGGCTGAAGCTGCCGGATCACCTGCCCGTAGAGGAGGTGGAAATCTACCCCGAAGGTGACCTCTCTGAGATGGTATGTATAGGCAAAGAAGTGACCGAAGAGCTCGATCTCAAGCCTGCATACCTGTTTATTCGCCGGTACATTCGTTACAAGTATGCAGATAAGTCCGCCGAAGCCAATCCAAACCATATTGGCGAACTGCCCGAGCGGGTTATCGAAAAGGGTATTCCGGGCGCGGGGCTGCTGGCAAGCATTCTTATTGATAAATATGCTGACCATCTGCCCTTATACCGGCAGGTGCAGCGCTTGCGGCGGCAGGGCGTAGATATAGCCCGTTCCACCATCGAAGGCTGGACACGTCAGGGCCTGGAGAAGCTGACCATTCTCTACGATCACCTTGTAGCCGAAACCAAGTCACAAGGCTACCTCCAGGTAGATGAAACCCGCATAAAAGTACTGGAATCCAACAAAAAAGGCGCCGCGCATCAAGGCTGGTACTGGGTATATTACGCCCCGATCAACGGTAGTGTACTGTTTGAATACCAGCCTACCCGCAAGCGGGCCGGGCCTGAGAAGATGCTTGACGGATTCCGGGGCTATTTACAAACCGACGGCTTCACCGCTTATAAACGTTTAGGCGCCACACCGGGGATCACTCCTTTGGGGTGCTGGGCCCATGCGCGGCGTAAGTTTGACAAGGCATTGACCAACGATGCCGCGCGGGCGGGCTACGTTTTGACGCAGCTACAACAGCTGTATGCCGTAGAGCGCATGGCTCAAACCAATCAGCTCACCCCCGCTGAGCGCAAAAAGCTTCGGCTCGAACAGAGTCTTCCGGTTATCAATGAACTGGGTAAGTGGATCCCTCAGGAGTACAAAAAAGTGCAGCCCAGAAGCGCCATTGGTCGGGCCCTGGCCTACTGCATCAACCAGTGGGATCAACTGTGCGAATACCTGATGGACGGTCATCTGGAGATTGACAACAACCCGGTAGAGAACGTGATTCGCCCCGTAGCACTGGGGCGCAAAAACTACCTGTTCGCTGGTTCACACGAAGCTGCCCAACGCGCGGCTATGATCTACTCCTTACTGGCCATTTGCAAAAAACATCAGGTTGACCCCTACAAATGGCTGCGTCATACCCTGCAAAATATCAGCACCACCAGGTACAACGAAGTGACAAGTTTGTACCCTCAGAACTTTAAAGCAACATGTAGTTCGTAGCGCGGATACACAACGACCTACTATCAGCTCATCGTCGATAAATCCGGTTCTATGGGCGGTGCGGTTCCTGCGACGCTCTCCACAATCAACGAGCAGCTTGGCGCCATCCAAAGGATTTCCGCGGAGCGCCCCAATCAGAAAATCTTGACGGGTATCACTTTTTTCGATACCAAACTTGAGCAGCTTTACTATCAGGCAGCGGCTCAAGAGCTCAAGCCGGTAACCGAGAACGAATACGTTGTTGGCGACCTCACCGCGCTGCTTGATGCTATTGGTCAGACCATCATTGCGCTTGAGAGTGCCTGTGCATCGCAGGTTGAAAGAGGCGAAGCATCGGTTGTGGTCATCGTAATCACATACGGTTACGAAAATGCGTCGAAGCTCTTCCGTTTTGAACAAATTAAAGAAATGATCAGCAGACTCGAGGCAACCGGACTGTGGTCGTTCACCTATCTCGGGGCTGACCTGAGCGACATCTCCGAAGCACAGCGCATGGGCTTCCGGCAGTCTGCCTCAAAGGTATATCGGAAAGAGGATATGCCGCGATACTCCAAATTTATGGAAGAGTCGCTGCATAGTTACATGTCTGAAAAAGACCTATGTATGTCCGTTCGGCTGGATTTCTTGGAGGATGACGAGGTTGAGAATAGCGATGACGAGCCGGGAGAGCATAAAGCATAGCGCCCCGAACTACTAGTGGCTGAAGCATTGCAGGAGAGTTGGTAAGATGATACCGCGCAATAACCGGCACCCGGATCAGGCAGCAAGCACGGATCCGCGTGCCATTTTTTAGGGTATTTGGCTTTAAACCTTGGAAATTGCGCTTAACTCCAACCACATCTTTTGTGCTGAATGAACACAATGGAACTGTTCAGAAAACTAAGAGAAACGTTTTAGCGGCAGAACAAAAGCCCTGCAGCAACCCATAATCTCAATCTTACGTGTCTCAAAAAAAGTTTATCGGTAAAACCCGGGCGTAGTGCTTCCGGAAAAGCGCCCTTTTGGTTTCAGGAGATAAACAGTTGGCAACCTCCCTCACACAATAAAAGGCAGCCTCCCTTTTATCAGGAGGCTGCCTTTTATCTTGGAAGCTGTTAAAACGGGCTTAGCTGCCGTACCCGGGGTTTTGGACCAAGTTGGGGTTTACTTCCATTTCCCGCTGTGGAATCGGGAAGATGAGCTGATTCGCATCAAACGGGAGGTCGCCAACGCTGCGGCCTGTGCGCTTGAGGTCGTGCAGCAGGTGCCCTTCAAAAGCAAGCTCGAGCCTGCGCTCCTGCAGTACCGCATCGACTGTAACATCAGCGGCATCAAGTGCGGCGAGACCGGCGCGTTCGCGAATCAGGTTCAGGTCGTTGGCCGGGCTGTCGCCGGTCGTTGTGCCTGCACGCAGGTTCGCTTCAGCACGGGTAAGATACAGCTCCGCAAGGCGGATGGTGGGGATGTTGGTGAAGGTCTGCCATTTGGCCGTGCGAAGCGCACCACCGCCGGTGTAGAAGAAGTCGGCGCGTTCATCATCGGCTTCATAGCGGGCCATGTGCTGATCGAGGATGTCGATGTCGCCCCTGCCGTTGAAGTTGGAGGAGGCGTAAAACAGGTTCAGCTCGTTGGAGCCGTCCTGCGGGGTAACGATAAGTCCGTACACGGTTTCCGATACGTTGCCTTCATTATTGAAGGCTTCAGCGAAGGTGTTCATCAGGCTGAAACGGCCTGAGTCGATCACACGGGTAGCTTCGGTTGCGGCTTGTGCGTATTCGCCGCGCATCAGGTGCACGCGTGAAAGCATGGCGCTTGCCACGAAGGTGTTGGCAAATACCCCGTTCACTTCCGGCAGATTGTTTTTTGCGAAAGTGAAATCAGAGATCACAGCCTGATAGACGTCTTCAACAGAGGCGCGGGGCAGCTGACTTGATTCATCAATGCCGCGGGTTGGCGTTAGCACGATGGGCACCCCGGGGTTTTCGCTGGGATTGCCGTCGTTGTAGGCTCGGCCAAACACGCGTACAAGCTCAAAGTGCGCCGCTGCACGCAGGAAACGGGCTTCGGCTTCAACACGAACGCGGTCCTGTTCATCGAGTACATCAAGTGCGCTTAACACATTGTTAGCCCGGTTGATGGTGTTGTAGGAACCAACCCACACCGATTGGGTGTAGCTGTTATCGGTGGAGATGATTTTATCAAACACTTCGCGGGGCTGAAAGAAAGTCCCGGTCCAGGCTATGTCGCCGTCATCGGCGAGCAGGTCGGGCAGCATCTGATAGCGGCCGCCATACTGAGAGGCCGCGCGGTGTATGGAGTAGGCACCCACAAGCGCCGCCTGAACGTTGCCGGGCGTGCTAAGGGCGTCTGATTCATCAATGGATTGCTGCGGATCAACATCAAGCAGCGCATCACAGGAAAGCATCAGGAAGCCTGCCAGCACGACAGCAAGGGTAAGAATTGAGCGTTTTGTTTTTTTCATAGGATGAAAATCTTTTGGGATGGGCATTTAGAAACCGATGTCGATACCAACAGTAAACGAACGGGCCTGCGGGGCGGAGTAAAACTCTGTGCCCTGACTGATGTTGCCTGCCAGGAAGTCGGTGTTCACTTCAGGATCCCAGCCGGGATAGTTGGTGAAAGTGAGCAGGTTTACCCCGGTGAAGTACAGACGCATGCGGTCTATGCCGTAGTTGTTCAGGAACGAGCTTGGTACATTGTACGCAAAGGTCACGTTTTTGAGGCGCAGGTAGGAACCGTCTTCGATGTAGCGGCTTGAAGGTGCGGTACCGTTGGCCCGGAACAGGGTCGGACGCGGCACATCAGTGATGTCGCCCGGCTCACGCCAGCGGTCGAGCTGATCGGTAGTCTGATTGTCGAAGAACCAGGCATTTGCGCTCATAAAACGGCCGCTCGGCATGTAGATGTCGTTGCCGTACACAAACTGGAACAGCACGTTCAGCTCAAAGCCGCGGTAGAAGAAGTTGTTGCCAAAACCACCAATGAAATCCGGGTTGGGATCACCGACAACCACTTCAGTGGCTTCGTTCGGATTGGTGGTTGTTGCACGCGGATCATCGCCGCTGTTGAGGAAGTACAGGGCAGCACCGGTTTCAGGATCAACACCGGCATACTCACGGGTGAAGAATACCCCGATTGGCTCGCCTTCAATAGCACGGTTGATGAAGCCCTGTGTAATGACCTGACCATCGAGGTCGGTGATTTTATTCCGGTTGGTTGTGATGTTGAAATTAGAGGTCCACTGCAATTCACCGGTTAGGTTGAAGGTGTTGACCGTGAATTCAAACCCTCTGTTTTCAAGCTTACCCACGTTCTGCAGCTGAGAGGTGAAGCCCGTTGTAGCCGGTACGTTCACATTCAGGAGGAGGTCGCGGGTGTTTTTCACATAATAATCGGCTTCAACGCGGATACGGTTGCCCAGAATACCGAAGTCAATTCCGAGATCGAACTGAGCGGTTTGCTCCCAGCGTAGATCCGGGTTGGGCGATTGCGAAGGATTGATACCGGAGAAGCCGGCGTAGGAGGTGCCCCCAAACAGACCGCGGGATGCAAAGTTGCCGATAGCAGCATTACCGGTAAGGCCGAAGCTTGCGCGCAGCTTGAGCAGGTCAAAGAAATCTGCGTTGCGCATGAAGCTTTCTTCCGAAACAATCCAGCCTACAGAACCGGCGGGGAAAAATCCATAGCGGTTGTCAGCCCCGAATCGGGAGGAGCCGTCCACGCGTCCGCTCAACGAAAGCAGGTACTTTTCATCAAACTTATAGTTCAGTCGGGAAAAGTAGGAGATGAAAGAGTATTCTGACCCGGAGGAGCTTCCGCCAATAATTTCAGCGGCGCTGGAAATGCGGCGGAAATTATCATTGGGGAAACCGCGGCCTTCCACGAAGGTCCGGGTGTCGGTTACGCGCTGCGCACTGAAACCCCCAACGATTTCGAGATCATGTACATCCTGAAAGGTGTTCTGATAGGTAGCAAAGGTTTGGGAGGTCCAGTTCTGAATCTGAACCCAGCGGCTGAAGCCGAGGCCCTGCCCTTCGTTTCCGCCTACACCGCGGGCGGTAAGGGCGCCATAGTACTGATCTTCGTTCTGTGTGAGCAGGTCGATACCATACTCGGTACGCACGCTCAGGTTGGGTGAAAAGCTGAAATCACCGTAAGCACTACCGATGGTACGGTAAATGGTTGTGACGAAATCGGCGTAGTCGCGGTGCAGCAAACCGTTATAATATTCCGTGAAATCGCCGCTGAGAATAGGCGTACAGCCGGGGATGGTTTCCTCATTCTCATCGAAGCAGGTGCGCGGGTCGAAAATCGGAGTGACCGGCGGCTGAGCAACAAGCTGCATAGGAGTAGCAAACGCATTGTCAGAGGAGAGACGGTTCATCACGCTGCGGTTGGTGCTCAGGTTCACGCCAAGCATAAACCGGTCGCTAACAGTATGGTCCAGGTTGAGGCGGGCGCCGATGCGCTCGAAGTCGTTGTTAATAAGGATACCGGTTTCATCGGAGTAGCTGCCGCTCACAAAAAAGCGGGTACGGTCGTTACCGCCGCGGGCAGAGAGCTCATGGCGGAACATACCGGCATTCTGGAAGGCTTCGTTTTCCCAGTTGGTATCGATTACGCCGTCGCGCCATCCCCAGCTACCGTCAGCAAACTGACGAAATTCACCGGCCGAGAGCCAGTTCATTTCATCATAAAAAATATCAAGCCATACCTGCGGATCAACACCGTCATCAATGGCACGGTTGATGGCAGCTTCCTCATACAGTTCAAAAAACTGTTCGGTGTTCAGGAAACCCCGGCGGCTGGTCGGTTCGCTGATGCCGGCCTGAAAACCGTAGCTGAACTGCGTGCGCCCTTCGCGCCCGCGCTTGGTGGTAATCAGGATAACACCGTTGGAAGCCCGCGAGCCATAGATGGCAGCTGCAGAAGCATCCCGAAGAATTTCGATAGACTCGATATCATTTTGGTTGATATCAGAGAGCGGGTTGGTTGCAGAGGCGTTGGCAGAGAGGTCATCCATCGTTACCGGGATACCGTCAATGACATACAGTGGCTGATTACCGCCCGTAACGGAGGAGCCTCCGCGGATACGTACCTGTGTAGCGCCGCCCAGCTTACCGGTCTCACGCTCGATGAAGACACCGGCAACCCGACCCTGAATCGCTGATTCCACAGTATTAACGGGGGTGTTCTGAATAGCTTCACCGCTTACCGTTGCGATAGAGCCCGTAACATCACGCAGTGAGCGTGTACCAAAACCAACTACGACTACCTGATCGAGATCAACCCTATCCTGTGAAAGACTAAAATTGCGGGTCACATCCGAATCCGTGACGGTGATTTCCGTCGTTTTGGTACGGTACCCGACATAAGTAACGACAACCGACCAGGTTCCCGGACTTAGCGCAAGTTCATATTGTCCGTTTAAATCTGTTGTTGCTCCCCTTGAGAGCTCGGTCACAAAAATATTGACCCCAATCAGTGTTTCGCCGCTTCTTGCATCTGTTATGGTACCCGAAAGGGTATAATTCTGCGCAAAGGCAGAAAAGCTAAACAGCATCAGGAGCATGAAACCTGAAACAAAGTACCTCAGCTTCATATTTTCATTAATTAAGTTAATAGCAAATAAGACCGCCGGAAAGGGCGGCTGTATGAAATATTTCCTGCAGTACTACCCTATCGTTTCATTTTATTAAGCAGGTCGCGTGGTTCGCAAGAAATAGTTAGTTAGTTTACAGATACACCGCGCGATATTCAAGCTGAAATATTAAGAATATCATCAATCGTAAAATCAATATGGAAGCGCTACCAGTAAAACGGTTTATAGCATAGTAAGGGGTACAATAATCCTCGACAATTTAGGAATCCTAATAAAATCGTAAAATTGACTATACCCGTATACAGGTAATTTATCCGAATATGTGTCAATCAGATGCGGCTCATGACCGCATGGAATTCTATAAATATGACTGATTTAGCTAAATGCGACTTACATGCTGTAACGATTGTGTATTATTCGTTTGAGTTTGATAGTAAGATAAGATAGTATTTAAAATTTAATACGATTTAATTTTTTATATTTCCAAAAGTTCAGGGATTGAACATCACTATAAATAATATCTGCTTGTTCCTTATTTTAGAACTGTTTATTGGGAAGCATTATGGTGAGATGTATATATATAGATTTACAAAATCGGTTGTTGATGAAGCAAACTTAAATTCATATTAATTTGTGTGTATCTGTTTGGGTGAATAACGCAGCCATTCTCTTTTTTTTCTACATCAGGCAGAAGTGCAAAATACTGTGCCTTATAACTTTAGGCGTTTTTAGATGTACTGTTTACAGGCTTTAAAACCATCGTATTCCGGACAGCTTATACTTGAATGTAAACTAATAAAAATATAGACTTATGTTTCTTTCTGAGAGGCTTAAACCCCGATTTCTTTTATTTCTTAGGCTTAAAAATTAGATTCATGGTTCCTTAATTATCCATCAATCAAGAGGTCAAATACGTATGCTTAAGAAGATACTTTCGCTTTCGGCTTTTGTGGTTGCATACTGCCTGCTCGCTGCAGGAAGTGTACATGCCCAAACCGGAACGCTCTCTGGTACTGTGACCGATGCCACAACCGGTGAGGAGCTCATCGGAGCTACTGTACTGGTTCAGGAACTTGGCAGAGGCGCACCTACGAACCTATCGGGTGAATACAGGGTAGAAAATATACCTGTAGGCACCTACACTTTACGGTTTTCATTTGTCGGCTACCGTTCACTAACTACAGAAGTTACCATTAGTGAAGGGCCGAATACATTCAACGCTGAACTCAGGTCGGATGCGACCGGTCGGGAAGAAGTGGTTGTAACCGGTATTGCTTCCCGTACATCACGTGAAATTTCTGAAGTAGCGGTATCCCGTATCGACGCTACTCAGTTTACCGAAAATGTTTCCTTCCAGGATCTTTCCCAGCTGATCGGCGGCCGTGTTGCCGGTGTTGGCGTGCAGCCTTCCGGTGGTACTGTTGGCTCCGGTGTTCGTTTTAATGTACGCGCAGGCGGCGGACTTGGAGGGCAGGGTCAGCCTTTAATTTTTGTTGACGGTATCCGCATTGATAATTCCGAAATCGCGGGTCCCGGTCGTGGTGGTCAGGGTGTGGGAACACTCACAGACCTTAATATGGACGAGGTCGCTTCCATCGATATTCTGAAAGGTCCGGCTGCGGCAGCACTTTACGGTACAAGCGGTTCAAACGGTGTAGTACTCATTACCACACAGCGCGGTCAGGCACTGGGTGATGCCGGTGGACTTAGCGTAAATGTTCGCACCACACGCGGTATCAGCGAGTTTGGCCGTGAAAGTCAGACCAGTCAGTTTCTTTCTGAGCAAAGTATTAATGATGTGTTTGAAACAGGCTTACTCGAGCACTACAACGTGAGTGCGCAGGGTGGCTCAGAATTCATCCGCTTCTTTACTTCCTACGATCAGCGTCTGGAAGAAGGTATTCTGCCCCGGAACTACATGGACCGCCAGAGCTTCCGCGCCAACTTTGATGCCTTCCCCCGTGAAGACCTCACCATTGGCGTAAGCGCGGGCTTCACTATGAATGAAATTGCCCTGCCCGATAACGACAACAACGTAATTGGCTACCTCGGTAACGTAATTCTCGCACCAGGCGGTGATGACGGCACCTTCGGCTTTACCGCACGGGAAGCCATTGACGCCATCGAAGACATTACCCGTCAGAATCGTTTCCTCGGTTCGGTAAACCTTCAGTACCGTCCTATCGAAAACCTTGAGCTCAACGCACAGGTTGGTTTCGACGGCTCAAGCCTGCGTCGTGATGAGACCATCCCGCCGGGCTTCTTTGTAACAGGTCCCGGTACCGCCGGTCAGCGTTACATCCTGAACCGCACCAATGAGCAATTCACCTACGACATCAATGCCCGCTACAGCTATGATATCGTTGACGGACTGACTGCATCCAGTGTATTAGGGGCGCAGCTCTTTGAGCGCACCCTTCGCCAGAGCTTCAACCAGAAGCGCGGTTTTGCTTCCGCCCTGATTTCCAATATTGGTGCCGGTGATGACTTTATCGATGCCAACGAAGGTTTCCTCAATAACCGCGAAGCCGGAATTTTCTTTGAGCAAAACTTCAACTACCGCAATCAGTACATTCTGAGCGTAGGTGGTCGTCAGGATTTTGCTGCCTCTATCGGTGAAGAAGCGCCCAACATTTTCTATCCGAAAGCCAGTGTTGCGGTGCGTTTGGATAACATTCTTGACCTGCCGCCCTCAATTGATTTCCTCAAGCTTCGTGCAGCTTATGGTGAAACCGGTCAGCTGCCCGACTTTAACGATGGCGCAGAGCGTCTGTGGGCTGGTCAGAACTCCGCATACGGAACAGGCGGTGTCATTTCTTTCGTGGGTAATCCCGAAATCAAGCCCGAGCGTATTCGTGAGCTCGAACTTGGTGTAGAAGCAGATTTCCTGGGTCGTTTTGGTCTTGACTTGACTTACTATCAGCTATGGGCGAAGGATTCCATTATCGACTTCCGTCGTGCTTCTTCAACCGGTGTTACCAACCTCGTGCCCTTTAACGTAGGTGGAGTAGAAGGTCACGGACTTGAGACTACGCTGAGTATCAACGCTTTCGAATCACGCGATTTTGGCCTTGATTTCGATGTTGCGTATTCCTACTCATACTCAGAAGTAACAGATCTTGGTGGCGCACAGCCCATTTTTGACGGCTTCAGCGTACAGGTGCTTGCAGAAGGTATCGAGCGCTCCGCATTCTTTGTGCAGCGTGTAAACGGCGCGTTGTTTAATGATGATGGTGTCTTCATTGGTGTTGACGCTGATCCTGAGCGTTCTGCAGTAGGTACTCCCTTTCCGAAGCATACCGGTTCATTTGCCATGAACTTCCGCGCATTCCGCAACCTGAACGTATACGCACTGGTTGACTGGGCCGCTGATCTCTACATCTACAACAATACCCGCGAGTTCGCCATACAGTTTGGAAATGACCGCGAGTTTGCTGAGCTCAACGAGCGTTTTGCAGACCTAACCCCCGGTACGGACGAGTACATCGATGTGGCCAACCGTCTTGCCCGTCTCAATACCGCCTTCCCGTACAATCAGGTAGAGCGGGCAGACTGGCTGAAGCTTCGCGAAGTATCTGTAAGCTACAACTTCAATGAGCTTATTCGCGGCACAGAATTTGGCAACTACATCAACAGCCTTTCAGTTTCTGCCGGTGGCCGAAACCTGCTTACCAGCACTTTGTACAGCGGCCTCGATCCTGAGGTGAACTTCGACGGCGCAAGAAGCCTGATCCGTGGTCAGGACTTCCTCACCATGCCTCCTGCGCGTCAGTTCTTTTTCACCGTATCACTCGGATTTTAATCATAGGAGAACCAGAACATGAGAAAATATTTAATTCCCGGAGTCCTGCTTCTGGTCACAAGCTTTATGCTTGTTGCCTGTGAAGACTGGGTTCTGAGTACAGAAGAACCAATTGATGTAACCGAGGATGTTTTCCTCGATGACCCTGCAGAAATTCCGTTTCTGATAACCGGTGTGGAAGCCCGTTTTGCTTTCACCTGGACCCGCCTCGGCCTCATTGCCGACCTTACCGCCGATCAGCTCATTTTTGATGAGGTGATGGATCTGGCAACCTTCCCGACTTATCGCGATATCGCTAGCAATTTCCGCGGTATTGGTGATCAGACGGCCTTCAGCAACAATACCATCCGGAACGCATACAACCCGCTCAACAACTGGCGCCTGCTTTCAGATGACCTGCTTGAGCGTGTGGAGCGCATCGAAAGCGAGCTTTCTGAAGATTTACGCGACCGCGCTCTCTTCACCGGAAACTTCTACGGTGCCCTCGCCCGCTACATGATCGGTTTCTACTTCGAAGATTTCGCCTGTGGTGAAAATGCGGCTATCGGAACGGATGGCAGAAGCTGTATTGATCAGTTTGGTGCGCCCATTGACCGCAGCCCGGTTATCCGTGCCGCTGATATGGCTGTAAACGAAGTGCTGCCGCGCCTTGCTGCCGCTGAGGCGTTTGCGACCCCGGAAGAAGTCCGTATCATCAACACTTTGCGCGCACGCATGCATCTGATTCTGGGTAACTACGCAGAGTCTTTTGCAGCCGCTCAAAACGGCATGGAGCCCGGCGATGATCCCTTCCGGAGCCTGCATAGCGTACAGGCCGCTAACGAATACTTCTTCGCTGCCGGCGACGGCCGTATTCAGGTCATCCCTGACTACCGCTTTGCGCAGTACGTAGAAGACAATCCGGAAGAAGCTGCACGGGTTCGCATTCGTCAGGCGCCGGCTGGCATCGTAAACGTGGATGAGCCCCGCTTCCAGCAGGATATGTACCCGACACAGGCTTCGCCAATGGATTTCCTCACCTGGCAGGAAAACCACCTCATCCTTGCTGAGCTCGCAGCCCTGCATGGTCAGGCCGGTGACGCCCTCGCGCTGGTAAACGAAGTTCGCGACTCCCACGGCATAAGCCCGCTTGCGGGTCCCGTAACGCAGCAGGTCATTATTGAAGAGCGCGACAAAGAGCTCTTCCTGCAGGGCCTCCGCATCTTCGACCTCCTCCGTTTCGGCATCTGGCCCGCTGAAGTTAAGGGTACGCCCGGCTTCGGCCTTACCGGTCAGCCCGTAGGTGCCTGGAGAGGAATCCCCATCCAGAACGATGAGCGGAACGACAACCCCTGTATCGCCAACCCGGATAACTGCTAAATATCTGCGTTGAGCTGAACTAATCTGTTTACGAGAGCCCGTGTCTTGTACAAAGCACGGGTTCCCGTATCTCTAAAAGAAAATTAAAAAGCCGGATGAACCCCATAAGCGGGATCATCCGGCTTTTTAATTTTTGGGTATATCGCCAGCATATAAAATATTGCCTGTATTGGTCATGAGCGCGGCAACTTCATTAAAATTAAATATATCTGTAATGGCACAAGCTGTAGCATGACCCCAAACTGATTTATATTCCGAAATCAGTTCTCATCTGTTTATACTTTTAGAAGATTAACCCGCATTATTCACTTCGTGGGAATCGCTTCGCTCAGTGCGCAGCGTCTGTATTGCACCCAAATGTGAGTAACCTAAGCTTTTCACTAAGCTAAATTTAAACTTTGACCTACGTAATAAACCCCTTTCAATGTGAATAATGCGGGTTAAATTTCAACAGCTCATAAACGACTGTCGGAAACTCATCCCTGAATAAAGTATTTTCAAGTGAACGAGCATCGTGTCTCATTTTAAAGTCAAGCTTGCGAATCCAATGCATTCATGAAAAAATTGCGGAATGTATATTTAACCGGACTAATGGTGCTGCTGTGCAATACGGCGGCCTTGTCACAATCTGTTTCGGGAAACCTGAGCGCGCATGCGGGTGAAGAGCTGCAGCTTGAGGGGTTTCGCGGACTCGAAACCTATGAAATCAGCCGTACGCGGGTTGGTGCGGATGGCAGTTTTTCGCTTCGTTACGATGGGGAGGCGCCCGGTATGGGGCTGCTGATTCCGGCGGAGGGCGGACCCTTCGTAGTTGTGCTTTCGGGGGAGGACCTCCGGATTGAGGGCGAAGGTTTGTCCGCGCCCGAAACCGTGCAAATAGGCCGCGGGGCCGAAAACCTGATCTTTGAGCAGTATGCCGCAGAGCACCCGCGGCGCGAGCAGGCCCTCAGTGCATGGGTTTACCTGAACAGCATGTACCGCGAAGATGCGCTTTTTGCCCCGCATGTGGCCCCGCGGGAAGCCATTGCTGCGGAGATGGCGCGCATTCGCGCAGAGGATGACGCCTTTCTGGCATCCCTCGATTCCGAAACCTACGTTAGCTGGTACCTGCCAGTCCGCCGACTCGTGAGCGCGGTGCCGGTCGTCGCGCAGTTTCGCACCGAGGAGATTCCGGCAACGGTTGCCGCTTTCCGCGAACTCGATTACACCGATCTCCGCCTACACCGCAGCGGACTCCTGCGCGATGTGCTCGAAAGCCATGTCTGGCTGATTGAAAACAGCGGTCGCAGTCTCGATGCGGTTTTTGAAGAGCTGAATGTCTCCTTCCGGATCTTTGCCGAAAACCTCCACACGGACGCTGAGAAATTTAGTCCGCTCGCGGAGTTCATGTTTGATCTGCTGGAGCAGCGGAGTTTGTTTGCCTCTTCAGAATATTTCGCAGAACTGCTGCTCTCGGTGTACGACGACCTCCTGAGCCGCCGCCTGCGCGCGAAGCTGCAAATCTACGGTGAGCTGCGCCTGGGCAGCATCGGTCCCGATTTCGAATTCGGGGAACTCATCCAACGGCCCGAGGGCGTAACAGCGACGCGCCTGAGCGAGGTCGATGCCGACTATGTGCTGCTGATTTTTGCCGCAGGATGGTGCCCCTTTTGCCGTGAAATGAAGCCCGAGCTGATGGCGCGCTACCCTGGCTGGCGCGCGCAGGGCGTCGAAGTCGTCATGGTCAGCCTCGATGATGACCCCGACATTTTCGAACAGTACACCCGCGGGATGGATTTCCTGAGCATGACTGATCTCAAGCGCTGGGAGAGTCCCGCCGCACAGGCCTGGCACGTGTACAGCGTCCCCACATTCTGGCTGCTCGACCGCAACCGGCGGATCATCCTCAAACCCAACTCGGTCCGGCACATGGACTCCTGGGTGGACTGGCACCTCGTGCAAGGCAACCCGCTACCGCGATGATGGCCGCCGATTTTGGGGTTCGCAAAGGAGGCAGAAAATCCCAGCGCGCTGATAATTCTCGTATTTTTTTTGGGTAAACTCCGTGAACATCAAGAGTTTGGGCGAAAGGTTCCGGGTTTCCAAACCAAAGATATAGGCGTTGCTTTTTTGCAGGTACGCGAGGGTATCCCGCGGATTTCCCGGATCATGCAAGATCTTCGTGGATTTGTTAACAGCGGGAATAAGACGATCTCCCGCACTTAGCCTACCACCTGCGCTTCATCCCATGTCATTCCGAACGCTTCTCATTTTGCATGGAGCCCTTTGAAGCCACCGGGCTTATCCCGCCCCAATATCCTTCGAAGCATCATGTTAGGAATCTCCCAAAGCCGGATACGGGCGCAATCATAAATCCGGCTCGTTCGGGCTTCCTGCAAAATCCGAAACGTCTCAACTCCCTTTGCGCCCTTCGTGCCAAAAACACCAATACCGGAAAACACTGGCACGAGCATCGTTTGAAAACATCCGATTTAATACATGCACCTGAATGCACAGGGCGTACCTACGGCACGCTCATACGTTGGGGCGTTTCCCGGTTTCTACCCACAGGGTGCCCCTACAGGGCACGCAGCACACGATAGCTTTGATCAAAATCATAGCTCGTGAACATAAAAATCTGTCCGGCTTTATCCGCACACCGCCCAACCCACAAACAAAAAGCCCTGAAAGGGCGACATACCAAAGCACAGGGTGTCAACCCTGTGATTAACACACGCCATCAAAAAGAGCCCTGAAAGGGCGGCATACCTCAGATGTCAGAACAACGCCCAAAACCAGATTCAGGCATCGATGATATGCCGCTCTTTCAGAGCTCTTTTTATGTGTGGGCATTTCCTGACTGACCGCAGGGTTGGCACCCTGGGCTATGATATGCCGCCCCGTTGGGGCTATTTGCCAGATCATGGATCATAAATCGCTTCGATACTTTCCAGCATCTACCCAAATCCCAAATCCACAAAAAACCATTGCGGTAAAACATGAAAGCCGCATTCAATTTATACCCAAAATGCTCTGATCCAAAAGCGTCCTGTAGGGACGCCCTGTGGGTAGAAAAACGCCCGCTCCCCCACATAATCCGGGAATGCCGCAGGCATGATGTGTCCGTCGGAGACCCCCGAACGGGCATCGTTTGAAAACATCGGATTCCTAACATGTACCTGGATGCACATGGCTTGCCACCCACAGGGTGCCCCTACAGGGCACGCTGGAGTTTGGCTTTTGCTTGTATTTTTGAGTTTTTCGTAAAAAAATCCCGGTCTATGATGCATATGACCGGATTTTTTAGGATATTATTGTCTAGTTATATCACTAGATTACTCTTAAATCCTACCGCATATGGGCTATCCTACCAAAATTCAACGCATCGACCGCAAAGCCAGCCAGCAGTGGTATGTCAATATGCCTGCCGCCGTGGCTGAAGCTATGGAATTCCAAAAAGGCGAAACCATCGAATGGATCATCGATGACCAGCAGCATATGGTTCTTAAGCGCGACGCCAAACTCGTCAGCAGCCTTAAAAAAAAACTGCCTCAAACGCGCTGACAAGCCAGTTTGACAGCCTGCTCCACGAATCCACTCACAGTAAACTGACGCCCAAAATGCAAAGACTGGTACACGATCTTGCCTACGGTCTGGTTAATTGTGGCGGTAAGCGCACGCTCACAGGCATGCTGAGCGGTAGCGGCAACCAGTTCTGTGACTGGACGGCCGCTTACCGGATGTTCAGCAAGCAGCGCTTTGACCCGCAGGACCTGCTGGATGTCAGCCTGCGCCACGGGGTCAGCCTGGCGCCTGACAACGCTCCGGTCATTGCCCATATCGACGATACCCTGCTGAAAAAAACAGGACGCAAAGTACATGGTGCGAAATGGCAGCGAGACCCGCTTGGACCCGCTTTCCACACCAATTTTATCTGGGCACAGCGCTTTGTACAGGCCAGTATCGCCTGCCCGGCCTCTTCGCAGCTTTGTCAGGCACGGAGTATACCGGTGAGTTTTGTCCATGCGCCCATGCCGGTTAAACCCGGCCGTAATGCGGATCAGCTGCAAAAGGACGCTTACAAAGAAGCTAAAAAGAAAAGCAGGATAAGCTGTGTTGGCGCAAAGCTGGTGGGTTCATTGCGCCAGCGCCTCAACGAGTTGGGATCAGCCTCACGTCACCTGCTTGTAAGTTTTGATGGGGGGTATACCAATCGCGAAGTAATCCAAAACTTGCCGGCGCATACAACCTTCATCGGCAGGGTCCGCAAAGACGCTAAAATCTATGATCCACCTGCTGACCAGCCTGACACAGGGCGGCGGCGCTTGTACGGGGAGCCTAAGTTAACTCCGGACCAGATTCGTACCAGTGATCAGGTAAGCTGGCAGAAGGTCAAAGCTTTCGCGGCAGGCAAGGAGCACGAGTTTAAATTAAAGGTAGTAGAAAACGTTAAGTGGAAGCCTGCGGGCGGGCACCAGCTACTCAAGCTTATTATTATCAGTCCTCTTGGGTACCGCTTGGCTAAAGGGGCGAACCTGTTGTACCGTAAACCCGCCTTTCTGATAACCAATGACCTGAAGTTACCGCTGCAAACCCTGCTTCAGGCTTATGTTTGGCGCTGGGAGATTGAAGTCAACTTTCGAGAGCAGAAAACCCTGATGGGCTGCGGGCAGGCACAGGTGCGCAACCAGCACTCCGCCGAAGGTGTACCTAAGTTTGTTACAGCGGTGTACAGTCTGTTACTACTTGCCGCTGAACACTGCAGCAGGCAGAATGATCCACCGGTCCAAATGCTGCAACGTGCCAAGTGGTACCCCGAGAAAGAAAACAGCAGGTGGACGACAGGAGACATTTGTAACCGCTTCAGGGCGGAATACTACAGCAAAGCCATAGGGGTGAGTTTTGACGGCTTCATGAACAAAAGGTACCGAAAGCAGAACCACCTAAAACTGCTAAACCCGGCTTTATCGGCCATGATTAGCATCAGAACTTAGCCAAACTCCAGAGGGTACTTAGGTACCCTTCCGCTGAGTTTTAAGCTTCGCCTTGCCAGCAAGAAAATTTCTTGGTGAATAATGCGGGGTAAATCTTACGCAGTTTTCTGCACCAAACGCAAAAAGGCCGCTGATCCTGCAGGAACAGCGGCCTTTTTTGAAATTTGGACTGACTAAAGCGGATAGCTATCAGGCAGCTTCAAGGGCTTTGATACGCTCATCAAGCGGCGGATGGCTCATGAAAAGGGCCTGAATACCGCTGCGCTTGCCGGATGAAATCCCAAAGGCGTTCATAGACTCGGGCATTTGATCCGGTACCTGCGATTCCGCTTTGAGGTGCTTCAGCGCACTGATCATACCGGCTTTACCGCCAAGTTCAGCGCCTGCACGGTCGGCAACGAACTCGCGCTTCCGTGAGAACCACATCACGATCATGGCGGCAAGAATACCGAGCACAATCTGCATCACAATGGTTACAACAAAGTAACCAATGCCGTAACCGCTGTCATTTTTGAGAATCTGACGATCCACAATATGTCCGATAATGCGGGCAAAGAACATCACAAAAGTGTTAAGCACGCCCTGAATGAGGGTGAGCGTAATCATATCGCCATTGGCTACGTGACCAATTTCATGGCCCATAACGGCACGGATCTCATCTTTGCTGTAGCGTTCCAGCATGCCGGAGCTGATGGCAACGAGGGCGTTGTTACGGTTCCAGCCGGTTGCATAAGCATTTGCTTGCTGCATAGGAAAGATGGCGACTTCGGGCATGTCAATTCCGGCACGGGTTGCCATATCCCGAACTTCGTTAACAAGCCAGCGCTCTGCCTGCGACCGGGGATCGGTGATGACCTGTGCTTTCGTGCTCCACTTCGCTATTGGTTTGGAAAGTAAAAGCGAAATAACGGAGCCTATCATCCCGAAAACAAAACAGATGATGAGCAGGTTGGTAAGGTTGAGCGCCCCTGTTTCATCCAGGGTTGAGCCTACCCCCAAAATGCTCAGCACAATACCCGCAACAATTATTATGGCGAGGTTGGTAAGCAGAAATAAGGCTATTCTGAACATATTTTATGTAATGGTTTAAGTGTTGAGTCGGTTGAAATTTGTGACCCTAAACGACGCAGGGCCGGTTTATGATATGCGGGCCGGGTAGGTTCCCAGCACTTTGATGAAGCCGGAATGCTCCCGCAGTTTTTCAAGGGCTTCCGCGGCAGCCGGAGAAGCAAGATTTCCTTCGAAATCTATATAAAACAAATACTCCCACGGATTGCCCGGACTCGGACGCGATTCCAGCTTGGTAAGATTAAGATCGTATTCGTGTAAAATATTCAGGGCCTGCGCGAGTGCTCCTTTACGGTGTGCAGCACTCATGATAACGGACGTCTTGGTTTTGATTTGTCCGTCGCAAACAACAGGATCCTTTGCAACAACTACGAAACGGGTAAAGTTTTCCTTCTGATTGGCAATGCTGTCACTTACTATGTGCAGCCCGTACAGCTCAGCGGCATTGCGGCTTGCGATGGCTGCCTGCGAAAGGTCATCGTCTTCCAGCACCTTCTTCGCTGCCATGGCCGTATCAAGGTAGGCTTCCACTTTGCAGTGATGCAGCTTTGAGAGATACTCTGAGCACTGCGCGATGGCCTGCGGGTGCGAGTAAATGCGCCTGATGTTGGAAACCGGCACTTCGCTGAGGGTTACGAGACAGTGCTGCACCCGGACAACTTCTTCGCCTACAATGTGCAAATCATGCTTGTGCAAGAGGTCGTAGGTGTCATTAATGGAACCGGCTGTGGTATTTTCGATAGGGAGCACGCCATAGTGCAGGGAGCCGTTGTCAACGGCTTCGACTACGTCCCGGAAGGTTTCATGACCGATAGACAGCAGCTCATTGCGGCGCGAGCCGAAGTGCGTGTGCACGGCGCGCTGACTGTACGCACCGTCCGTACCCTGATATCCGACGCGGAGCAGACTAAGGGCGTCGCGCAGGTTATGATGATCCATCAGGAAATCCGTCTGAAAGCGCACCGAGTAATCGATGATCTGACGGAAAAGGTTCATCGCGAAATATTTATCTACGCCCTGCTCCTGCGCTACGCGGCCTATGCGGCTTAGGATTTCATGCTCCCGCGATGGATCGCGCAGCACGGCTTGCTTGTCGCGCTTCAGGTGAGCCGTTTCCTGAATGAGCTTCTGCCGGAAAGCAAGCGCTTCAAGCAGGTTATGGTCAATACGGTCAAGCTCTTTACGGATATCACTTAGCTGTCTTTTTTCACTCATAGGTCTGATTTTCTGCATTCATACACGGTGTCTTTTTACTGCAAAAGGTGTGCCGTACTGTTGCTGCCTGTTTATATGAGCAGCATGGCATCCCCAAAAGAATAAAATCGGTAATTTTTCTGAATCGCGTGCGCATAGATGTGGCGCATTTCGTCATAGCCCGCGAAAGCCGCAATCATCATGAGCAGCGTACTTTTGGGGAGGTGGAAGTTGGTGATCATGCTGTCCGTATGCCTGAAGCGATACCCCGGCTTAATGTAGATACCGGTATCTCCCGCCCCTGCGCTAAAACGCCGACCGTTGTCCGGCAGGGATTCGAGCACGCGTGTCGTTGTTGTGCCAACTGCCGTAATATGCTTCGCGGCGGAGAGCTTTTCGGCGGCCTGCGGCCCGACCATCCAGGATTCTGTGTGAAGCTTGTGCGCGCTGATGTCATCGGTTTTGACCGGTGCAAAGGTACCAAGGCCAACATGTAGGGTTACCTCAGCGGTTGGATGACCAGCTTCACGCAGCTCATCCAGCAGCTTGGTGGTGAAATGCAGGCCCGCTGTGGGCGCGGCTTTGCTGCCTTCAGGTTTAGCATACACGGTCTGATACCGCCCGGCAAGCGATTCATCCGGTGCAATGTAAGGCGGGAAAGGCGTGTTCCGGTGCGGCTCAAAGGCAGGGTGATCGAGCGGGAGGTTGAAGGTAAGCCTGCGCAGCCCGTCATCTTCAATATGATTTACCATAGCCCTGATACTTTCTGTTAGCTGCACTTCCCTGCCAAGCTTAAACTTCCTGCCCGGACGCACCATCGCGTCAACCGTGTGCGGATTATGGGTGTGGGTGATAAACACTTCCCGGTTTCCAAACAGCAGACGTGCCTTCTCAACCCGGCTGTTATTCATCACAAGCGTCGTGCCCGGGTGAAGAAACGCCCCAAGCTGATGAAAAACAGCATCGGTGATTTCTCCGGTTGACCGGCGATACACGAGCAGGCGGGCATGATCGCGGGGCTCAGCAGGCTTTTGGGCGATATGCTCCGCGGGCAGTTCGTAGTCAAAATCAGAAAGGGTAAAGGACCTCATGATGAGACAGCAGGGGGGTTAAGGACCGCTTCACAAACCTGTTCCCAGCTTTCGCAAATAAGATCGGCGGTTGTGTCTTTTTTATGGAAGTCACTTACCCCGGTGTACAAAATGCCTTTGATCCCAAAACCCTGTGCGCCTTTAATATCGGTTTGCTGAATGTCTCCGATGTGCCAGGAGCCCTGTGTGCCGGTTCCGGTTTCGTGCAGAATTTTTTCAAACATTTTGGGATGGGGCTTGCTCACGCCCACCTCATCCGAAAAAGCAAAAGCGGTAAAATGCTGCCCGAGACCGTGCGTATCCAGAAAAGCTTTCAGCACCCGTCCCGGAGAAAACATGGTATCTGAAATGATACCCAGCTTATAGTGCTGTGCAAGTTTGCTGACGGCTTCGGTAACACCCGGTGCCAGTTCAGGCGGACCGTCAAGCAGGGATTCTTCGTAAATATGCGCAAGATCACGCTGTTGCTGTGCTGTTACGGAAAGTTCGAGGTAATCAAGGGTGAAGCCTACCAGCTCGTACGAACCCGGTGTACGGGACTGCCCCAGCCAAATTTCGTCAAAACGCGCAGAGGCATGTGCATGGGCCTGTTTTACATCCGCTGCGGTAATGTCCTTCCCAAAAGACCCGGCCAGTTTGTGAAGCGCTTCAACCCTTCGCCGGGCGCGCTTTTCGCCATTGGTATGGGCGTTGACGATGGTGTTCCAGAAGTCGATTGAGATAAAAGCGTTGGCAGATTCCATGATGAATAGTCAGGTTATTTTGGATGTTGCAGGCAAAGGGTGAGGGTTTGTTGTGTAAGCAGCTGTTTCAGGGGTGAAGGAGTTCTGGTTCACGCTGGAGCAACTGCGGCAGGTCATCGGCGATCGCGATATTTTGGGATGCACACCATCTCTCCAGCTCCTCCGAATAAAAGCGCGAACGCACCAGAAAAGGGCGAATGCCGAGTTTCAGGGCCGGTTTCAGATCACTTGCCTTATCACCAACCATGAAAGACCGGCTCAGGTCGAGCTGATGTTCCAAAGCAGCACGTTCAAACAGACCGGTGCCGGGTTTGCGTTCTGCCAGCAGCGCCGGATCTTTGCCATTATGGAAATCAGGGTGCCAGGGGGCAATGTACCACCCGCTGATGTGCACGCCGCTTTCCGCAAGCTGACGGGCAGCATACGCATGGAGTGCTTCCACATCTTCCATAGAAAAACGGCCACGAGCAATGCCTGACTGATTGGTGACGACAATCAGCTTATACCCGGCACGCTGCAGCCGTAGGAGCGCATCCGGTACGCCGGGGATCCAGTCCCACTCATCGGGGCGGTGCACAAAATCGTGGTCAACATTCAGGGTGCCGTCCCGGTCAAGGAAACAGGCAGGCTGAAGAGCAGCAGTTGTGATCATTCCCCGGATTGGTTTGTTTCAGAGAGTTTAAACGGCCCGTGCGCATGCCACCAGGCTTGGGTACGCAGCAATGAAACGATGGTCTTGGAATCGGTAATTTCGCCCGCATGAACCATTTCAACAGCCTGCCTGAACGGGAGACGAAAATGGGTCAGAAACTCGTCATCATCCATATTGTCACGCCCAACCGTAAGGTTCCACGCGGCAAAGAGGTGAATTACTTCGTCGGAATATCCGATACAGGGGTGGAAAAAACCAACATAGTGCAGGTTCTGACAGGTGAGGCCGGTTTCTTCGGTTAGTTCCCGGCGGGCCGTCACTTCGGGCGGTTCACCCGCATCGAGTTTACCGGCAGGCACTTCCAGCAGCGCCTGTTTTACCGGATAGCGGTACTGACCCAGCAGCAGCACATCCCCGTTATCAAAAACAGGTAGCACAACCGAAGCACCCGGGTGCCGGATATACTCCCGCTTTGACAGGCTATGATCCGGAAGAATTACTTCATCCTGCCAGGCATCAAGCAGCACGCCTTTATAAACCTGTTTGCTGTTGTGCGGTATTTCTTTCAGCCAGGCTGATTTTTCAGCCCAATTTTCAATTTTGTCCAAAAAAAACCGGATATCTCGAAGTTCAGCCAACCCTGTGTTCAGCTACTTTCCCAATGCAGGCTTAATTACTCTTTACGTGTAAATTCGCGGGATTAGAAGTATCTTAGAAACTTGCTGAGATTGGCATTTATAATGCAATTTCACAAAATAACCTTTTAACACACATTTTGGAAACTATCAAAGCCATTACCGATACCCGTATAAAGCCGACCAGACAAATCTGGACGGTAGGTAATTTTCTGTCCGTTTCCAGAATCCTTGCTCTGCCTATTCTGATTTGGCTGCATTATAACAATGATTTTCAGCCGAATTTTGAAATGAAGCTGGTTGTGGCATACATCATCCTGTCGGACTTCCTTGATGGCTTCGCTTCCCGCGCGCTCAATCAGGTCAGCGAGATGGGTAAATGGCTTGATCCGCTGGCCGACAAAGCTTGTGCGGGCATTTTGTTTGCCTACGTATGGTGGATCGGTATGGTACCGAGCTGGCTCTTCGGCTTTATTATTCTTCGGGATGTGCTCATCCTTGCCGGCTCACTCTTAATCAAGCAGAAAAGAGGTAAAGTTGCCATGTCGATGATGGCGGGTAAAATTGCGGTCAACATCCTTGCCCTGTACTGGCTCGCCCTTGTATTTACCAATGCCGAAACCCTCATCCTCGTATTAAAATATGCCAGTGTACTCATGCTTGCTTATTCGAGCTACATTTATCTGAAACGGGGCTATGAAATAATGCAGGGTGCGCAGTACGACTGAGATTAGTTGAATTTATTTTTAACATTCCGGCTGCAGCAGGCAGCTGAATTAAGCACAATCTGGTTGAAATGAGTTTTTTAGAAAAATTAGGTTTTAAAAAAAAGGAAGAGCGTCTTAAAGACGGTCTTGAAAAAAGCCGTACAGGCCTGCTCAGCAAGCTTGGCAAAGCCGTAATCGGGAAAGATACCGTTGATGATGAGGTGCTGGATGATCTGGAGGAGGTACTCATTACTTCCGATGTTGGCGTAGCAACAACCCTCAAAATTATCCGCCGCATAGAAGCGCGGGTGAAAAAGGACAAGTATCTGAATACCAGCGAACTGCAGCAAATTCTGAGAGAAGAAATTATTGCGCTGTTACGGGAGAACGACACGGACAAACCGGCTGAATTCGGAGCCGAAACGCCCGCTAAACCGCATGTCATCATGGTTGTAGGTGTCAACGGTGTTGGAAAAACAACAACCATCGGCAAATTGGCCTGGCATTACAGGCAGGCTGACAAAAACGTGCTGCTGGGTGCCGCAGATACTTTCCGGGCGGCAGCCGTGAATCAGCTCACCATTTGGAGCGAACGCGCCGGGGTTCCGATTGTGCAGCAGGGACAAAATGCAGACCCGGCCGCAGTAGCTTACGATACCGTCGCTTCCGCCAAAAAACGCGGTGCCGATGTTGTGCTGATTGATACCGCAGGTCGCCTTCACAACAAAAAAGGCCTGATGGATGAGCTTTCTAAAATTAAGCGCGTTATGAGTAAAGTAGTACCGGAAGCACCGCATGAAGTGCTGCTTGTTCTTGATGCCTCAACGGGTCAAAATGCCATGCAGCAGGCCAAGGCGTTTACGCAGGCTGTGGATATCACCGGTCTGGCCTTAACCAAGCTTGATGGCACAGCTAAAGGGGGTATTGTTATTGGTATTTCATCTGAGCTTAATGTGCCGGTGAAGTACATCGGTGTAGGCGAACAGGCAGCTGATTTACAGGTATTTGACCGCGTAAGCTTTGTGAATGCACTTTTTGATAAAACACCATAACTATATGGCGAAGCAAAATATGCTCTTTAAATTTCAGGTATATTTTCGGCCTTGATTATATAAGGAGCGTTATCTTTATTAACATTTTTCCTTCATAAAAAAACAAACGGACGTAGGAATACTGTATGAAGCCTCATGGCAGCCTTATTGTATGCTGTATCATTTTTCTTACGCTCTTCGGAGCGGATGCGAAGGTTTGGGGCTATAACGGGCTGACTGACGTAACGACACTTACAATACAAGATCAGGAGGTTGTTCAAGACAGCACTCAGGTTGTTTTTGATTGGATAGTACAGGCCCAGCAGTACCGCAGGCATGCAAAACCGGACTCCGCAGCCCTCATGCTGGATGCAGCTGAATCCTATCTTGCACGCAATCCGCATGAAAACCTGAGCTATATGCTGTTTACAGAGCGCGGTTTTCTGTATCGGGAGCTTGGTCAATACGATGAAGCCATACAAAGCTTCAGAAGTATTTTTCAGATCATTAGTGAAAACGATGTCCACCGCAATGCGGTAGTGCACAACAGCATTGCAACCCTCTTGAGAGAGACAGGTGAATTCATAGCTGCCATCGAATACCACGAACACTCATTGTATTTCAGAAATCAGGTTGAAAGCGGCGGGGAGCTTGGGCTTGCAGCATCTTACCTGAATTATGCGCGCACATTTGATGATCTGAACCGGTACAATCAAAGCCTTCAGATGTATGAAAGAGCCATGCATTATGCCGCTGCTGTTAATCACCAAAGACTATCCATGGAGATCATGGTCAGTTTCGGAAATGCTTTAACACATCTTGGAAATAATGATGCTGCCAAACTTTATTACCTGCAGGGGCTCGAAATTGCCAGTGAGCTGAATGAAACCTGGGTTAGTGCGGTCATTTATACAGCCTTGGGAAGGGTGCACCTCAACCTCGGTGAAGACGAGCGCGCAAAAGAAAACTATGAAAGCTCCTTTAATTTAGTCCAGGGAATTTCCCTGCCTTGGATTGTACGCATCTACCTGCAGTATCTTGACTTTTTGCTGGAAACAGGTGATACGGAAACAGCGGCAGTGGTTGCCGGACAGCTTGAGGGCTTTATTGACGGGTTAGGCTCCGCACTTGAAAAAGCTGATTTTACAGCGCATAAAGCATACCTAAAGTATCTCAAAGGTGATTTTGTACTTGCTGCCAGGTATTTCAGCCATGCTGATATCTCCTACGCCAAAATGGACCCCTACCGGGTCAATCCCCGCTTTTATTTCCGTAAAGCATTTAACCTTATGGCCATAAGCGATGAAGCGGGCATTATATCAGCACGTCAGGCGCTTGCCTACCTGGACACATACAGGCTTGGGCTTGCGATGACGGGCGGTATGCGCGCCGAATTTTTTAGCGGCCTGAGCAGATATGTATCCGAGCTTGCTCTGGTCCATCTCCGGAGGGGTGAAGCAGAACAGGCGTTTGAAATTGCAGAACAGCTGAAATCGCGCGCATTTACGGAGGACCTCAACTTCGCCAATGTACTGCAGGAGGCACTGGTGGAAAGTGACCGGGAAAATGACTTTAGCGCCCTGCAATCCAGAATTATTTTTCTTGAAAATCAGGTGCTCGAGGCTGAAGATCAGCCGTCGCGGGATGCGCTCAACCTGGAAATTGAGCAGGAGCGTATACGGGTAGAAGGTTTGTTTGCTCAGCTTGCTGCAAGAAATCCTGCTATCAGAGAGCTGATTGCCCCTCCTATCATTAGCCTGCATCAGGCGCGTGCCGCACTCGATCGCGGTTCCGCAGGCCTGCACATTATAAGCGGAACCCATGCAACCGGATTCCTTCTTTTTTCACGCTCCGGCTATGAAGTAGCGGTTTCCCCGCTTGGACATGAAGAGCTAACCGATGAAATAACACAGCTGAGAGAAGCCCTAATTACAAAGCTTCCCTTAAATGAGTTAAACCCTTTACTCGAACAGGCAACCCACGACCTTTTTCCTGAGGAAATACGAGAAGCGCTGGTTAGTTTCGACAGCATTCAAATTTCTGTTGACGGGGTTTGGGCCTACCTGCCGGTATCCGCACTCAGATATAATGGCGCTTATCTGGTTGAGTCGCATCTGATTTACTTCACGCCTTCATTTACGGCACGGGCTTTACTGAAGGAGCGCTATCAAAATAACAGCAATGCCACCCAAAAGGCGCTGGTATTTGCAAACCCTAAATTAGCTGGTGCAGAACACACCCTGCAGTCGCGAAATATGCTCCGGGAAGCACAAAGCCTGCGTCAACTGCCGTTTGGGGAACTTGAAGGAAGATGGGTAAACACCTTTTTCCCAGGGGTAGTTGAGCTTAAGTCAGGTGAAGAAGCTTCTGATTACGCCTTACTGAGTACAGAGCTATCCCCATTTAGCCTCATCCATTTTGCGGTGCATGGCATCATGGACGAGCGTAATCCGAGATATTCCGGTTTGGTACTTTCGGCTTCGGTGAATGACCTGAATAATCCGGCGCTTTCCGCGAACGGATTTCTGCGCGAATCAGTGATTAACGGACTCCGCCTGAATGCGGATATTGTCGTACTAAGTGCGTGTAATACCGGTATCGGGAAAATTATGAGCGGTGAAGGGGTACTCGGACTCCAACGTGCATTCCTGAATGCGGGCAGCAGTCAGGTTGCTGTAACCCTATGGAGCGTTGAGGATCGTTCAACATCCCTGCTGATGCGCAGTTTTTACCAAAACCTAAATTTACAGGATGCAGCACGGAGCCGCTTTTTCCGCAGGAGCGAAGCCCTAAATTATCCCCTCGCACTTCGTGAAGCGCAGCTAAGTATGCTGGATAATCCGCAGTATAACCATCCTGTTAACTGGGCTTCTTTTGTTATTACCGGAAAGTAAGCTGAAGCTGAAGCGATGAGGAAGAGTTTATTTGGCGCGGTCAGTATTGGCTGATTCTACGAGCAAAAGCAAATGCTGAAGCTGTTTGGAAAGCTCTGGTTCGCCGGCTTCCATATGTCCGTTTATCAGGTTGCGGATAAAACGCGTAAGCATCGAATAGGGACTCGCTGTCTCGTAATATTGCGGAAAAATCCGGATTCTGCTGTTTTTCAGAAAGAGATCACATTGCTCTTTAGTCAGGATACTACCCTGATTAAACGGATCGATTATGATGCTTTCATTGGCAGGTGTTATAAACTTCACTAAAAAATGCAACGGCATATTCATACCGTAAAACGGCAGCTTGAGACGCTCTGCAACAAACAGCATCACAAAAGCAAGCGACAACGGGATGCCCTGCCTTTTGCGAAGCACCTCGTGCATGTAGGAATGTTCGGGGTGCAGGAATTTACTGCTGCAGCCTTTATATCCGTTCTGCTCGAAAATAAAATGGGTAAAAGCCAGCATTCGGGATTCGGCGGTATCCGCGCGGCGTAACGGCACCGAGGCTTCCTGAGCAAGGGCATCAAGCAGTTCACGATAGGGACGAATGCGCAGGGTTGGATTTTTGAAGCGGGAAAAAAGAAAAACCGCATCTTCAAGCTCTTCCATTGTGTGAACGCCTTGGGCTGCGAGCTCTGCGACTTCTTCCTGCAGGCTGTCAAAAGTAACGCTTCTGATGACCGCTTCAGCTTCTTTTTTGAGAGCTTCGTCTTTGGTGTCTGCCATAAACCTGTCGAGCTGCGGAACTACAGCTTCCCCCATCTGCACGAGGCGTTTGGTAACCGTATCCCGTATTTCAGGTGCAGGATCGTCGAATAACTGAATGAGCGCCTTTATTTCGCGCTGCAGTGTGTCTTGTGCGTTCAAAACAGATCTGGAAATTGAGTTGGGATAAACATCATCAGCGTCGCATATCAACGTTAAAAGCAACGGAAACATCCCGTTGGATGTTGGTGTTGATTGATTTTATTTTTTGCTTTTGCTGCCCGCTTAGCTGAGAAATACAAAACAAAAAGGGTATCATAAGCGGCCTTTTTGCCGCGGCTCTCCAGGTTTGGCGTCAAAAAGCTAAACATCACATATAAAGATAGCTATCACATGAGATTTTATTCAAGAAAACTGATTAAGCCCGAAGACCTCAATCCCAATCACACCCTGTTCGGAGGAAGCCTGCTTCGGTGGATTGATGAAGAAGCGGCCATTTTTGCAATTTGTCAGCTCCAGACCGATAAACTCGTGACCAAGTTTATTTCAGAGATCAATTTTATCAGTTCGGCGCGGGCAGGTGATATTATTGAAATGGGGATGGAGGTCATTAAGTTCGGCACCACCTCCATCACCTTTAGGTGTGAAGTGCGAAATAAATTCAACAAAAACAAAATTATAACGATAGATAAAATTGTTTTTGTCCACGTTGATGAAAACGGACGCCCAAAAGCACACGGTATTACGAGCGAATCCGAACCCGCTGAAGATCAGGCGTATGAGCCTGCATGAGCTAAACTGAGCCGCTACCGGTTGGCTTTTTCGAACAGAAAACGCATCATGGCCCGGTACTCCGGGGTAATCTCTATACCACGTCTTTCCATCATGCGTCCGGCCGTTTCCATGGCTTTATCGAATTTGTAAATATCTTCACCGTTTTTGGTCAGCCAGCGAAATGATTTAATGTGTTTGGGAGGGAAATCTCCCAATACAATATTCGAACAAACACCGCACACCGTACCGGTATTAAGCATCGTATTGATAGCGGTCTTGGAATGGTCGCCCATGATGGTGCCGCAAAACTGCAGGCCTGTATCGTAATCCTTCCCCGTTTCCCATTCGGTCAGGCGCACATTACTGTAGTTGTTTTTAAGATTCGAGTTGTTGGTATCAGCACCCAGATTGCACCATTCACCAATAGCTGAGTTGCCAAGAAAACCATCGTGCCCCTTATTGGAATAGGCCTGCATGACCACATTCTGAAGCTCCCCGCCCGCTTTACACCAGGGCCCGATAGTCGTATCACCGTAGATTTTAGCCCCCATTTTTATGGTAGCATGACTGCAGACGGCTACAGGACCGCGCAGCATCGCACCTGACATTATAGTAGCCTTTTCACCTATATAAACGGGCCCATCTCCGGCCATAATTATACTTCCGGGCTCAATAACAGCTCCGTCTTTTACGTAAACCTGATACGGGCTTTGGAAGTGAACGCCCGGATACTTTTTCTCATCCACCGTGCGGAGTTTGGCTTTGAGAAGGCTGATATCAGCCTGA